>SVLV01000030.1 GCA_015067765.1 Oscillospiraceae bacterium
AAAGATTTTTCCAGCAGTTCTTCGAAGCTTTCTTCCATAGCTTCCATGGTCTTGATTTCTTCGCTCATCGTTGTATATACCTCCTTAATGATGCCCGCCGGGGTGGACGCGCCGGCCGTAAGACCCGCCACAGAACATCCAATAAGAAAGTCCGATGAGAGTTCCTCTGCCCGCTCGATCTGAACGACGGCAGAACATTTCTCGCTGCAAATTTCCGTCAAATGTTTGGTGTTGGCACTTTTACGATCTCCGACCACGACCATTACGTCAACTTTGGCAGCCAGTTCCGCCGCCTCCGACTGACGTTTGTGCGTAGCATTACATATTGTATCAAATATCTTCGCGTTTGTACACTCTTTTTTTAAGATTTTTTCGGACTTTTCCCAGATCGCCCGGATGCAGGTGGTTTGGGCCACCATGGTCACCGGCAAATCCCGGCGGGCAGGGTCCTCCTGCAGCCAGCACATCAATTCCTCCGGGCCGGAAAAGATCAGACTGCGCTCCGACCAGCTGGCCACGCCCATCACCTCCGGATGGTGGGGTTCGCCGATGATCAGGGGGATCCGCCCCTCCTCATCGGCCTGTGCAACGATCTGCTGGACCCGCAGCACATTGGGACAGGTAGCGTCCACATAGGAGGCCCCGATCTCCTGCAGATGCTGCAGCACCTGCTTTTTCTCCCCGTGGGCGCGGATCAGGACCGTGTCGCCGGGCCGGATCTCCTCCGGACCGGACACCTGACGGGCACCCAGTGCCTCCAGTTCCGCCACCACATTGGCATTGTGGATGATGCTGCCCAGCATCACGCAGCCGTTATTGGCCCGGGCAGTCTCCTCCGCCATGCGGACAGCACGCTCCACACCGTAGCAAAAACCGGCACTCTTTGCCTGAATTACTTCCATTCCATATCTCCCAGTGCATAGATCTGCCGCATGATCTCCTCGGCATTGGCCTGATACTCCTCCGCCGTTCCCTTCCGGCCGGTATAGACCGGACTATAAGGCGCACCGATCACAATGCGCACTCTGCGGAACAGTTTCTTCTCCATAGTCAGAAAGACCGGAACCATCCGCACACCAGACCGAATGGCGATCATCGCAGCGCCGCCCTTCACCAGCTCAGGCTGCGGCTTCTTCAGCCGGGTACCCTCCGGGAAGATCAGCAGACTCCAGCCCTCTTTCAGGCTGCCGATGGCCGTCTTTACCGCCACGATGTCGGAATTACCGCGGTCTACCGCAAAAACACCGGCCTTCTTCAGAATCCAGCCCAACACAGGAATATCCATCAGCTGCTTCTTGCTCATAACCCGCATCCGCTGGCCAATACCCAGGCTGCAGGCTATCAATACAGGATCCCAGCCGCTGCTGTGGTTGGCGCACAGCAGCACCGGCTCATCCTTGGGCAGATTCTCCCTGCCTTCCAGCCGATAGGGGAAGAACAACCAGGCAATGGGGCGAACAATCGCCACCAGAAATTCATAGACTCGATTTCTCACAGGCCCACCCAATCCTTAATCAGCGTCAGCAGAAACTGTTTGCTCTGCTCAAAATCCTTATCCCCGTTATCCACCATGATGGAATCATCCGCCGGACGCAGCGGAGCCGTTTCCCGGTGGCTGTCCGCCCAGTCGCGGGCCTCAATATCCCGCAGGACTTCCTCATAGGGCTGAGGTGTACCGCGCTGCTCCAGCTCCAGCGTACGGCGCTGAGCGCGGATCTCCGCATCGGCATACAGGAAGATCTTTACATCCGCATCGGGCAGCACCACCGTGGCGATATCGCGGCCATCCATGATCACACTGTGGGTGCGGGCCAGTTCCCGCTGCATCTCCAGCAGGAAGGTGCGCACCTGGGGGATTGCAGAGACGGCAGAGGCATACATGGACATCTGGGGCAGACGGATCTTGGTGGTCACATCTTCCCCATTGAGGAACATGCGCTGCAGACCATCCTCCCCGTGCTGCATTTCAATTTTGATCTCCGGCAGCAGGGCCGTAACAGCCTCGGCATCCTTGGGATCCACCTGCTTGTCATAGACATAGCAGCCGATGGTGCGGTAGATGGCACCGGTATCCACATAAACGATCCCCAGCTCCGCAGCAACCGCCTTGGCCAGCGTGCTCTTACCGGCACCGGAAGGGCCATCAATGGCCACAGAAAAATGTTTCTTACTCATATTCATTCCCTCTATTCTCTGCAGCGGATCTGCCTGCCTGCCGCCCGGTGGCCCAGGCGATCTGCAGATTGAATCCGCCGGTATATGCATCTACATCCAACAGCTCCCCGGCAAAATACAGGCCGGAAACTTTCTTCGACTCCATGGTGGAAGGCTGTACCTCGCTGACCTTCACGCCACCGGAGGTGATGATGGCCTCCTTCACCGGGCGGGGGCCCGTGACGGAGATCTCGAAGCGCTTCAGCAGCTCCACCAGCTGATGGCGCTGACCGCGGGTCAAAGAATTGGCTTTCAAGCCGGGCTCCAGCGCCAGCCGCTTCAGTACCACCGGCACCATGCTGCGGTGCACCAACCCCGCCACGATCTTCTCCACATCCCGGTTGAGATTCTCCCCCACATCCCGGAGGATCCGGGCATCCAGCTGCTGCTCATCCAGCGCCGGCTTCAGATCCACCACCAGGCGGTAACTGTCCTTCTCCCAATCCCGCAGGTGGGCGCTGGCCGAAAGAACCAGCGGACCGGACACTCCGAAATGAGTAAAGAGCATCTCACCGAACTCACGGAACACCACTTTCTTCTTGCGGTTATAGGCCGTCAGTTCCACATTTTTCAGCGCCAGACCCTGCATGGCGGCGCAGTCTGCATCATCGCTGACCAGCGGCACCAGAGAACCGGTCGGTGTCACAATGGTGTGCCCCACCTCCTGTGCCATGCGGTATCCGTCACCGGTGGAACCGGTGCCGGGGTAGGACATGCCGCCTGTGGCCAGAATCACAGCCTCGGCGGGATAGGTTTCCTTCTCCCCCTTCACGCCCACGGCGCAGCCATCCTCCGTCAGGATCGACAGGGCCCGGTCATGGGCCCAGCGCACCTGCAGCTTCTGCATCCGGTTGCGCAGGGCATCGGAAATGTCAAAGGCACTGTCCGACTGGGGAAACACACGGCCGCCGCGCTCCGTCTTCAGGGGAACACCCAGCCCCTCAAAAAAGGCCATGGTATCCTGACTGCTGAAGCGGGAAAAGGCGCTGTAGAGAAAGCGTCCGTTCCGGGGTACATGGGCCAGCAGCTCCTCCTGAGAGCAGTTGTTGGTCACATTGCAGCGGCCCTTGCCGGTAATATTCAATTTCTTGCACAGCCGCTCATTGGGCTCCAGCAAAGTCACCTGAGCGCCCTGCTCCGCCGCGGTAATGGCAGCCATCAGGCCGGCGGCACCACCGCCCACCACTACAATCTTCTTACTCATCTTCCGATACGCCGAACACATCATACTTGGTCCACACCTGCTCCAGCTGGGAGAAGGCATCGGCCGTCTCTTCTTTCTTCTGCTGGCCCACCGCTACGATCAGCGCATTGAGCAGGCTCAGGGGTGCCGCCATAGAGTCCACAAAGGAGATCATATCGCTGCGCACCAACAGGGACGCACTGGCCATCTGATAGAGGGGCGACATCTTACTGTCGGTGATGGCTATCACATCTGCACCCCGGTCCCGGGCAAACTCCACCGCATTGACCGCCATCTTGGAGTAACGGGGGAAGCTGATGCCCACCAGCACATCGCCGGGGCCGATGCGCACCAACTGCTCAAATATTTCACCGCCGGCAGAGTTCTGCACCAGCGTCACATTGCCGAAAATCAAATGAAAATAAAAATTCAGATAGCCTGCCAGGAAGGAGGAGGAGCGCACCCCCAGCAGATAGATCCGCTTGGCGCCCACCAGCTTGTCCACCACGCGGGCAAACTCCTCCCGATCCACATGCTCAATGGCCGTATGGAGGCTGTCCATATCCCGCTGCATGACACTGCCGAGAATATCTGCACTCTTGATCTGGCTGTCCGAAGCCTCGATGCGCTGGATACTGGTCAGCTTGCTGCGGACGATCTCCTGCAGCGCCTTCTGCATGCTGGGATAGCCGGGATAACCCAGCATGGCGGCAAAGCGCACCACGGTGGACTCACTGACCTGTGCCGTGCGGCCCAGCTTGCTGGCCGTCATAAAGGCGGCCTTGTCGTAATCCGACAGGATATAATTGGCGATCCGCTTCTGTCCCTTGGAGAACTGCTCCATGTTGTCACGGATCTTATGTAGTACGTTTTTAGGCACCGTTACCGGCCCCCTTTCAATTGCTGTACTTCCGTTTCTGTCAGGTATCGCCATTTCCCTGCCTTGAGATTTCCCAGCGACAGGGTATGCTCCTGCACCCGCTGCAGGCGCAGCACATTCAGATCCACACTTTGGCACATACGGCGGATCTGCCGGTTCTTTCCCTGACAGATGATCACCTGCAGTACCGTCCGGTCTGCCTTTTCTTCCAGTACCGTTACCTTGGCCGGCAGGATCGGTCCGTCCTCCAGACGGTCCACCGCTGCCAGCCTCTCCGCAGCGCCAGGCAGGCGGCCGCTGACGGTCACCCGGTACACCTTTTCGATCTCGTAGCGGGGATGGATCAGTTCCTGCATCAAATCTCCATCATTGGTGAAGAGCAGCAGTCCCTCGGAATCCTTGTCCAACCTCCCCACGGGGAAGACCCGCACACCGCAATCCGCCACCAGTTCGGCGGCCGTCTTGCGACCCAGTTCATCGGAGAGGGTGGTCACATACCCCCGGGGCTTATGAAGCATCAGATACACCAGCTGGGGACGGATGTGCAGCGGCTTTCCGTCCACCTCGATCCGGTCATGGTCCGGATCTGCCTTTTGCCCCAGCCGGGCCGGCTCACCGTTGACCCGGACGCGTCCCGCCTCCAGCCACTGCTCCGCGGTCCGCCGGGAGCAGAGTCCTGCTGCGGCCATCAGTTTTTGCAGACGTTCCGTCAAGACACTTCTCCCCTCTCCCGCAGAGCCAGATAGCTCCGCAAACGATCTGTAATATCCGGCAGCAGGATCTGTCCCTCCGCCGGGAAGCTTCCCTCCGCGCCAAAAGCCGGAAGAGAAAATCCGTATTCATACATGGCCTCATGATCCAACCAGTCATTGCCGTCCTGCAGGGTCACAGCCACAAGAGACCGTCCATCCCGCCGGGTGCAGCTGACCAAAGTCCGGCCCGCTGCACGGGTGTATCCGGTCTTCATGCCGATACAGCCCTCCAAATAGCCCAGCAGCTTGTTGTGGTTGGTCATGGTCCGCCCGCCGATGGTAACACTGCGGGTGGAGCAGAGGCGCACAAAGGTCTCGTTCTGTGAGGCACAGGCAGCCAGTATGGCCATGTCCCGAGCCGTGGAATAGTGGGTCTCGGCATCCAGCCCGTTGGGATTGGCAAAGCTGCTGCCAGCCATGCCCAACTCATGGGCCTTCTCATTCATCAGGGCCACAAAGTGCTCCACGCCGTCTGCGCAATAGTCCGCCAAAGCCAGCGCCGCATCGTTTCCGGAGCACAGCAGCAGGCCGTAGAGCAAGGTCTCCACCGTCAGTTCCTCGCCGGGCTTCAGGTACATGGAGGAGCCCTCCACCATGTGGGTTGGCTTCACCGTAACCACCTCGTCCAGCCGCGCCGTATCCAGTACCACCAGCGCGGTCATGATCTTGGTGGTGCTGGCGATCAGCATGCGGCGGTCCGGGTTCTTCTGGTAATAGACCTGTCCCGTCTCCGCATCCATCAGGATGGCCGCCGTGGCGGACACCTCCAGCGCCTGCGCCTGCTGCGGCATCAGCAGCAGGACAACCAAAATCCATGTCACAAGGAACCGAATCTTCATGAAATCACCTCAATGCATTGGTGATTCCATTATATGGCTCAGATCTCCTCTTTTGCCTTTCTCTTGTCGATAAAGTTTTCCACACGATCCAACACCTGAGGCACCATCTCAATGACGCGGTCCACCGTGCCCACAGCAGGAACTGCCACGGGCAGCACGCGGGTCACACCGTCCTTTACCACCAGGAAGGCCACCGGCTCCACATGGACACCGGCACCGGTACCACCGCCGAACTTATTGCCGGCAGGCTGCTTACCATAGTCGCTGCCGCCGCAGCCGAAGCCAAAGCTCATACGGGAGACGGGGATCAAGGTCACACCGTCAGCCGTCACAATGGGCTCACCGATAATGGTGTTGGAATCCACCATCTCGTGGATCTTCTGCATGGAGGTCTCCATCATCTCTGCCAGGGTGTTATTTTTCTGATTCATTTCCATCTGTTACATCCTTTCTCACGGCAGCGGCCGTACCGTCTGCCATCGTGGTGGAATTCTTCTGATTTTCCTGTGCCAACCGTTCCGTCCGCCGCTTCTTCATCCGCTTCAGACAGCCCAGTGCGGGCACCGCCAGGGTCATACCGATCACCAGCAGATCCCAGATCCGCAGGGATACACCGATCTGCCCCTCTGCGCGGGTGGGGCCACCGGTAAAGTCACAATCCAAATGCACATACGGGTCCGGCATCCGAACCAACCGCTCCAGCTGGGGCATCACCTGCCATACCAGCCCATTGGCCCGGCCGTAGGTCTCCCCCACCGCTGCCGGATCTGTGCCGCCGATGGTCAGCGACAACACGAAGGGGCGGACCAGCAGTCGGCGACGGGTCTTACCCAACGCCCGCTTCAGCGCCTCCAGCAGCACCGGGATCTCCGGTCGGACATCCGCCAGCACAAAGCCCGGTTTGGGAGGCTTTGCCGGTTTCTGTTCCGGTGCAGACTTCTGCGGCTGCTTCTCCGGTGCGGGTTTCTTCTCCTTCTCCTGCCGGGGCAGGATCTGCAGCCGCCCGGGACCGACACGCACCTGCACACACAACTGCGGGCCAAAGGATACCTCCGCCCCCAGACGGAGCAACATCAGCAGTACCAGCAGCAACAGCAGTATGCCCAATATCCACAATCCCATCAATGGGGCGTCCCTCCTTCCTTCAGCCGTTCAGGCCGCTTTATTCGCCGGCAGACGGATCCTCGATCATGCCGTCCTCGCCCAGACGCAGCTGGCCATCCCCCTCCAGACCGGGCATCTCCGGCAGATCGTCCAAAGAATTCAGGTGGAAGGCACGCAAAAACGCCTTGGTGGTCCGATACAGATGGGGACGACCCGGCACCTGCAGCCGGCCGCACTCCTCGATCAGGTGGCGATCCAGCAGCAGGCCGATGGTATAGGCACTGTCCACGCCGCGGATCTGATCCACATAGGCGCGGGTGGTGGGCTGATAGTAGGCGATGATGGTCAGCACCTCCAGCGCAGGCTGAGACAACTTGGCCGGCTTGCGGATCTCAAATGCCTTGCGGATGATATCGGCATACTCCGGTGCAGAGCACAGCTGGCAGCTATCCTCCATCCGCAGAAGACGCAGACCGCGCCGCTCATAGCTGTAATAATCCGTCAGCTTCTGCAGCACCATCTCCACTGTGGGCCGATCCATCTCCAGGGCCACACAGATACGATCCACCTGCACAGGCTCACCGGAGGCAAAGAGAATGCCCTCAACGGCGGCCTCAATTTCCTTCATTTCCAGATTTTCCATACTTCTTACTCCACATCTGCATTTTCACAGGTCACCGTACAGTCCGCAGCGGACCCCGCCAGACGGATCACACGGTTTTTGCACAGCTCCAGCACCGCCATAAAGGTGGCCACCACCTCGCTGCGGCTGCGGCTGCCGCGGAACAACAACAGGAAACGGGTGATCCCGCTGTTTTTGATCCGCTCCAAAATCTCCCGGGACTTGACCTCCACCGAGTAGGGCTCACGCCGGACGATCTCCTGAAAGTCCCGCATGGGAGGCGGCGCCGTCATCTGGCCCCGCCGATCGGACACCTCCTGCATGGCGATGATCAAATCACCCGGCTCCTGGTCGTACTCATAGATCTTACCCCGCTCCATAGGCTCGGGGTTCTTGGTGAGGATATTGCGGCCGAATTCACTCATGGGGCCCAGTTTCTTCTCCGCCAGATACTTGACCGCTGCGTACCGTTCGCCCCGCTTGCGCTCCTCCAGGGACTTCATCAGGGCATCCAGCTCACTTTGTGCCTCCTCGTCCTCGATGCTCAGCAGCATCCGGGTCTTGATATACATCAGATGGGCGGCCATGGTGATGAACTCGCTGGCCACCTCCAGATCCATCTGCTTGCGCTGCTCCAGATAGGCCAGATACTGATCCAGAATCAGGGCAATGGGAATGTCCTGGATCTCTATTTTATTTTTGCTCAGAAGATGCAGGATCAGATCCAGCGGACCTTCAAAATCCGCCGGCGCTTCGCTGGCACGGTCCTGCACCACTTTTTCCAGTTTGAAAATAGGGTTGTCCAAAGTAACACTCCTCCTGCCCGTCAAGGAGTTTCCTTTCAACGGGCATATCTATCCAATATAAAAATAATTATATCAAACATCATCCCCAAATACAAGGAAAAATAGTCGTCTGCCCTCAACGACAAACCGTCAAATAGTCGTGTTACCACTTTGTATCTATTCACTTTCCGGATTGTAGGATTTCTGTAACGATGGGTACCGGATTTCATGATAAGATACAATCAAGAAAGCATCCACCCCTTTGATCTCATAGAAAGGAGACTTTTCATGGAACACACCAGAACCATCACCGGCCTGATCCTCCTGTGCCTGCTGACGGCCTTTGCCGGTTTCTGCCTGCCCAATGCAGCAGGTATTGTCCTGTCCCTCCTGTCCGTCGCCTGTGGCGTCGCATCGGTAGCACTGTGTCTGTGGAATGTGCTCCGTCCGTGGCTGGGCCGCCCGGCATGATATCCGAAAAACAGAACATCCCGGCATGACGCTCGTCATGCCGGGTTCTTTTATGCGCTCTGTTTCTTTTGATTGCCGGAGAAGAAGTACAGGCCGAGACCGCCCAAAATCACCAACATACCGATTCCCTGCTGCAGACCGATCTGTTCCTGCCAGATCAAGTAAGCCAGGATGCAGGTGCCGATGGGCTCGCCCAAAATACTCATAGAGATGGTGGTAGCCGGCAGCCACTTCAGCAGGAGATTGAAAATGAACTGTCCCATAATGGTGGGCACCAGTGCAAGGCCCGCAAAACTCAGCCATGTTTCTGCTGGATAATCTGTGAAGCTATCACCCTTTACAATCGCGTAGATAAAAAGGAATACCGCGCTTCCTGTGTAGCCCAGCATGGTGTAGACCACCGCAGAGACCTGACGGCGCACCCGCTCCCCCAGAAAGAAATATCCGCTGATGATTGCGGCCGCTACTAAGGCCAGCACATCTCCCCACAGGGCCAAAAGACCACTTTGGAAGTCGCCCCAACCAATCAGGAAAGAACCTGTCAGCGCCACCACGCAGCCAATCACCGCCAACGGGCGTTGCTTCTCACGGGAGAACAGATAAGCAAAAAGCATGGTAAATACCGGTTGCAGCGTAACGATCACTGTGGAGCTGGCCACAGAGGTGTAGCGCAGCGATTCAAACCACAGAATGTAGTGAACCGCCAGCATCACACCGGAGACCAGCGATTGCAGCAGCTGCCGGCGGGACAGCGCAATCAGTTCCGCCCGGCGATTGCGACTCAGAAGCACGAAGGGTGCGATCACCAGCAGGGCAAAAAACAGACGGTAGAAGGCCGTAATGGCGGAGGGGGCGGCCGCCAGTTTGACAAAGATGGCGGAGGTAGACAGCGCGATCACACTGAAGAGCAGACCACCGTAAACAACAGATTTTTTCATGAACGGGCACCTTTCCGGAATATCGTTTTTTACAGGATACCACAAAGACCGACAAAAGAAAAGAAAAAAGAACGGCGGGCAAAGCCCGCCGTTCCTCTTATTGATCCACTGAGGATAACCACCTTGGCAGTGATGGTCACCGTCTTCAACCCAGCGTTCCTGTATCATTTTCTGCAGACGGAGCAGCACAGTATACTTTGTTGTTGCTTAGAAAGCCTTCTTCTTCAGCACCACGACGCCCATGCCCAGAATGGACAGCATGGCCATTGCGCTGTACAGAGCCACATTGCTGTAGTCACCGGTGTCGGGAGAGCCATCGGGCTTCTCGGCAGCGATCACGTACTTGGAGAAGTGCTCCAGCACGAACACCACGATGCCA
>SVLV01000031.1 GCA_015067765.1 Oscillospiraceae bacterium
ACAGGACTTCCGCCAGCGTGCTGGCCTCATAGTCGATACGCAGGTCGTTGGGCCGCGTTTGCCCCTTCAGGTTGAACCACAGGCAGGGGACCCCCGCGTTGTTGGCACCTCGGATATCGCTGGAGAGGGAGTCACCGATGACCAGCGCGTTCTCGCGGGTCAACCCCGGTACGGCACTGAAAACATGGTCATAGAAACGGGCATCCGGCTTGGCCGCGCCGATGGTTTCGGAGATAAAGACGTCCTTGAAATAGGGTGTGATCTCCGACTTGGCGAACCGCGCGCGCTGCACGGAGGCCACGGCGTTGGTCAGGATATACATTTCGTGGTCGGGAGCCAGCGCCTTGCACAGCTCCAGCGCGCCGGGCAGCAGGATACAGCTCTGACCCAGTGCGGCGGCGTAGTCCCGGTGCATGGCGGCGGGATCGCCACTGAGCCCCAGCATGGTCAGCCACCGGTGAAAGCGCTCCACCAGCAGAAACTCCTTCGTGCACCGCCCCAGTTCAAGTTCCTGCCAAAGCTGGGCATTGCACTGGTGGTAAAGCGCATAGTTCTCCGGGGAGTAGGGAAGGCCATGGAGCTGGCACATCCGAATATGGGCGCTGTGTTCCGCGGCATCAAAGTCAAAGAGGGTGTTGTCCGCGTCAAAAAGTAAGTATTTGTATTTCATGGGAAAGTCCTCCAGGTTTGTCCCAGCTATCCTACCACAATCAGACTGTTTTCGCAATGAAAAGCGGAGCGAAGATAAAAATTCCGGAGAGAAACTCTCTCCGGAATTTTGAGACATATTTACAGGCTCTGATCGTCCACGTACAGCATCCGCACGGCATTGGGATCGACGGCGGGCTTTGCGGCGGGAGCAGCAGGAGCTGCCACAGGAGCGGCGGGGGCGGCAGAGGGCTCATCGTGGGGACCGTCGCGCCAAGCCAGGAACTTGGGAGCAACCTGGGGGAACAGAGCAAGGCTCAGAACATCCTCTTCGCTCTTGGCGATATCCTTGAACTCAGCCTTGTACTTCTCCAGTTCGGGCTCCAGCAGGTCGGCGGGGCGGCAGGTGATGACTTCCTCGGGCTTGATGCCGGCTTTGGCACGGACCTCCTCGTTGACCTTGCCGGGCAGTGCGCCGTACTCGCCCCTCAGAACACCACGGGACTCCTTGGTGAAGGTCTTGTAGCGCTCACCCATGATAACGTTCATGACGGCCTGGGTGCCGACGATCTGGCTGGAAGGAGTGACCAGGGGAGGATAGCCATAATCCTCGCGCACGCGGGGGATCTCGGCCAGCACGTCGTAGTACTTGTCCTCCTTACCGGCCTGCTTCAGCTGGCTGATCAGGTTGGAGAGCATACCGCCGGGAACCTGGTAGAGCAGGGTGTTGGTGTCCACACTCAGCACCTTGGGATCCAGAGAGCCGGCAGTCTTCAGACGCTGGGCCACCTTGCGGAAGTGGACGGCGGCGTCGCTCATCTTGTTCAGATCCAGGCCGGTGTCACGGACGGTACCCTGCAGGGTGGCCACCAGAGATTCGGTAGCGGGCTGGGCGGTGCCGTTAGCCAGGGGGCTGAGGGCGCAGTCCACGATATCCACGCCGGCATAAGCGGCCATCAGGTGGACCATATCGCCGGTGCCTGTGGTGTTGTGGGTGTGCAGATGGATGGGCATATCCACATTTTCCTTCAGACGCTTGACCAGGGAGTAGGCGTCCATGGGCAGCAGCAGGTTTGCCATATCCTTGATGCACAGGGTATCGGCGCCCATCTGCTCCAGCTCCTTGGCCATCTTCACGAAGTAATCCTCGTTGTGGATGGGGGAGATGGTATAGCTGAGGGTGGCCTCCACGATGCCGCCATACTTCTTGGTGGACTTGATGGCCTGCTCCAGGTTGCGGATGTCGTTAAGGGCATCGAAAATACGGATGATGTCGATGCCGTTTTCAATGGACTTGCGGCAGAAGGCGTCCACCACGTCGTCGGCGTAGTGTTTGTAGCCCAGAATGTTCTGACCGCGGAAGAGCATCTGCAGCTTAGTGTTGGGCAGAGCCTTGCGCAGTTTGCGCAGGCGCTCCCAGGGATCTTCGTTGAGGAAGCGCATGCATACATCGAAGGTGGCGCCGCCCCAGCACTCCAGAGAGTAATAGCCGATGGAGTCCAGGATCTCGCAGGCGGGGAGCATATCCTCGATGGTCATGCGGGTGGCAGCCTGGGACTGGTGAGCGTCACGGAGAATAGTATCCGTGATCAGCAGAGGCTTATTAGAAAGAAATTCCATAATTGATCTCCTTTAATTAACCAAACAGGGCCATCAGTACACCGGCAGCAATAGCGGAACCGATGACACCGGCCACATTGGGACCCATGGCGTGCATCAGAAGGAAGTTGCTGGGATTGGCCTTCTGGCCCTCCACCTGGGAGACGCGGGCAGCCATGGGAACAGCGGACACACCGGCGGAGCCGATGAGGGGATTGATCTTTTCCTTCAGGAACAGGTTCATGAACTTGGCCAGCAGCAGACCACCGGCAGAGCCACAGCCGAAGGCCACGACGCCCATGCACATGATGGCGATGGTCTGCAGATTCAGGAAGGTGTTGGCGGTTGCGGTGGCACCCACAGAGAGACCCAGGAAAATGGTGACGATGTTCATCAGCTCGTTCTGCATAGTCTTCTGCATACGGTCGACAACACCGCTCTCTTTTGCCAGGTTACCCAGCATCAGGCAGGCGATCAGGGGACCGGCGGAGGGCACTAGCAGGGCTACAAACACGGTGACCATGACGGGGAAGACGATCTTTTCGGTCTTGGTGACCTGGCGCAGGGGCTTCATCACGATCTTGCGCTCTTCCTCGGTGGTCAGCAGCCGCATGATGGGGGGCTGGATCACGGGCACCAGCGCCATATAGCTGTAAGCAGCCACGGCGATAGGACCCAGCAGCTCCGGAGCCAGACGGCTGGTGACGAAGATGGCGGTGGGGCCGTCAGCGCCGCCGATGATGCCGATAGAGGCGGCTTGAGCAGAAGTGAACAGGCCGGAGACGGAGCAGCCGACATAGGTCATAAAGATGCCGAGCTGCGCGGCAGCGCCCAGCAGTAGGCTCTTGGGATTGGCGATCAGGGGGCCAAAATCGGTCATGGCGCCAACACCCATGAAAATGAGGCAGGGATAGATACCCAGCTTGACGCCCAGGTACAGAACGTCGAGAAGGCCGACGGAGATGGTTTGTCCCACAGACACCGTGCCGAGAACAGCTTCGCTCACACCCAAGGCACTGAGCTCTGCCAGAAATTCAGCGGTAACAGGGGCGCCGCCGAACAGTTCCCAGTTGATATGGCCGCCGGCAAACAGGATCTCATGGTACATTTCGGCGCCGGGCAGATTGGTGACCAGCATACCGAAGGCGATGGGGAGGAGCAGCAGAGGCTCAAATTTCTTCACGATCGCCAAGTACAGCAGGACGAAGGAGATGAGAATCATAATCAAAACCTTCCAGTTGCCGTTGGCGATCATATAGAAGCCGGTCTGCTGAATAAAATTCAAGATAGCTTCCATGGTTGTTTCCTCCGGTGCAGCGGCATTAGCCGATCACGCACAGCAGAGCGCCGGATTCAACAGAGGAGCCCTTGGAAACGCTGACAGAGGAAACGGTGCCGGCACAGGGAGCCATAATCTCGTTCTCCATTTTCATAGCCTCAAGGATGAACAGGACATCGCCTTTGTTGACGGCAGCGCCGTTCTGAGCCTTGACAGCCAGAATGGTGCCGGGCATGGGCGCGGTGACCTTCTCGCCTGCGGCGGGAGCGGGAGCAGCGGCGGGGGCAACAGGGGCGGCGGGAGCAACGGGAGCAGAGGGAGCAGCGGGGGTGGAAGCGCCGTCCATCAGTTCGATCTCAACTTCGTAAACAGCGCCATTCACATTAACCTTGTACTTCTTCATGTTGATTTCTCTCCTATAATTTATATTTTAATTATTTTGATAAAGAATGCAGAGACGAAATTCCTCGAAACAGGGGAGGAGCTTTATGCGATCTGCTTGAAGGAACGGACCCGGATGCCGGAGATGTCGGTGCCCAAATCCTCCGCAATAGCGGCAGAAATGGCTGCGATCAGTTCCTGACGGTTTCCAGCGGGGGCAGCAGCGGGAGCCGTGCCGCCTATGTGCTTGAGAGAACGGATTCGGATAGCCGATACATCGGTACCCAATTCTTCTGCAATAGCAGCAGAAATGGCTGCGATCATCGCTTGACGGTTCTGAACAGGTGCAGTCTGAACGGCAGGGGCTGCATGGACCTCGGCAGGAGCAGCGGCGGGGGCGTCAGTGGTTTTTTGACCAATGAGCGCGCAGACCTTGCTCATGACGCTGCAGAGGATGATAATGCAGACCAGACCGAAGAAAACAGTGCCAAGTCCCATCAAAACGACAAACAGATTGCTGGGCATGCGGTTGATTCCTCCTTTATATTCTGGTATACTTTTGTGCAGCAGGATGCAGGATCCTGACTGCGGTACATATTAAAAACCCACAAAAAAGATTTTTAAATATGCGCCGAATCAAAATCATTATATCAAATTTTAAGTAAAAATTCAACATAATGACATATACGCTTCCGACGAAAATTCACCAAAATTATGCGCTTTCTTTGTCTCTTTCGGCATTCCTGACAAAAATATTGCAAGTTACAGAAAAGCATGTTGCAGATATAGAAAAATATGGAGAAAGGTGAACGGATATGCGGTATTCCAATATCTGCCGTGGGACGTTTCTGTCCCGGCCCAATCGGTTCATTGCCTATGTGGAAGTGGATGGAACGGTGGAGGTCTGCCATGTGAAGAACACGGGCCGCTGCCGGGAACTGTTGATACCGGGAGCCGCTGTGTATCTGGAGCGGTGTTCCAATCCCCAGCGAAAGACCCAATATGATCTGATTGCTGTGGAAAAGGATGGGCTTCTGGTAAATATGGACTCTCAGGCCCCCAACAAAGTGTTCAGGGAATTTGCGGCAACTGGGAAACTGTGGCCGGGGCTAAAAGAGATCCGTCCGGAATATACTTGGGGGGATTCGCGGTTTGATTTCCGGCTGGAGGATGCGGATGGGGCCATTTTTGTGGAGGTCAAAGGAGTGACGTTGGAGCACGACGGAGTGGCCCGTTTTCCGGATGCTCCCACACAGCGGGGCGTGAAACATCTGCGGGGGTTGCAGCGGGCTGTGGAACAGGGATATCGGGCAGCGGTGTTTTTTGTTATCCAGATGGAGGGCATGAAATATTTCGCTCCCAATGACGAGACGCATCCGGCTTTCGGTGAGGTGTTGCGGGAGGCAGCTGCCACAGGGGTGGAGGTTTTCGCCTGGGAATGCGCCGTTACGCCGGAGACACTGGAGATTTGCAGACCGTTGCCGGTGGTCCTGTAAGAGATGAAAACAGTCTGCGTGTGCGGCATCTGTTGTGTTACCAGGGGCCGAGTGCTTAGGTTCGATATCGTTCCATGGGAGGATGTCCTTTACAAGAGAAAACTGAACCGGGAAAGACAACACAACACCACCGAAAACAATTTGTTTTCGGTGGTGTTGCCATTGTTTTTGCACTGCCCAGTTATGATAACTGCCACAGTAAGGTGGCCTTATTGCTTGGCACCGGCCAATTCCATAAATATAGCAACAGCCGGCTTGATGATCCCGTCAGGGAAATCAAACAATGATGTATGTATTTCGGGGATATCTCCTGCACCAATATAAAAATAGGCACCTGCCGTCTCTTTGGTGAAATATCCGAAATCTTCGGAACCGGATACGGGCAGAGTAAACAGCTCCACAGGGATCTCCAGCTTCTCACAGGCTCGACAGACCTTGTCGACTTGCTCCGGGTGGTTGGGATTCTCGGGAAAGTAGTCTTCGTATTCCACGCTGTACTGCAGGCCGTATTCCGCAGACATGGCATGAGCCATGAGAATCAGGCGATCCCGCATCTGCCACATCTCATCTTCGATGGAACCACGAAGAGTCAGGCGAAGGACACCTTTGCTGGCAGCGGTGCCGAAGGCTTTTTCGCCCACATCGATCTGAATCAGCGTGCATAGGACAAAGCCCTTGTAGTCTTCGGCCCGGTGGATGTCGGGAATAGCGCGGACCATGCGGGCAATGGCCTGGGCCGGACTGCGGCCTGCACCGGGATTGCAGGCGTGGGCCGGAGTTCCGGTGAAGTAAATGCTCATACCCGTAGAGGCGCAGGAGAAGTTACCTCTGGTAGTTGCAACAGACCCAAACGGAATTCCGGGGGCGATGTGATAAGCGTAAATCTCATCTACACCCTCCTCTTTGATCATGGAGGCGCAAACCATGGCGCCCGATCCATTCTCCTCAGCGTGCTGGAAAACAAAGAAAACATTGTTTTCGGAGCCAACGCGTTCGATTTCCATAGCTAGTGCTGCCAAAGAGGCGGAATGACCATCATGACCGCACTTGTGGGAGACACCGGGGATCGTTGACGCATAGGGAAGGGGCATTGTTTCCTCTACTGGAATAGCATCAAAATCTGCACGGAAGGCGATTTTGGGTTTGCTTGGATCGGTACGGTAAGCCGCATAAAACCAAGTTCCGCGATCAACCAGTTCCAGTTTGGTGTGTGCGCGGAGAAACTCCATCAGGTGTGCTTTTGTCCATGTTTCCTGATTGGACAGCTCCGGATGCATATGTAGCTCGTGGCGAAGGGCAACAGCCGCTTCATATGTTCTGGGCTCCATAAATAGCTTCCTCCTGTGATGTAGAGTAGGTTGGGACACTGTTTCATACTGAGAAATTTTTAAGGTGAGCATCTGTTTTTACTCATACTACCACATTATTTTTCAGATGTACAGCGCAGGAGGTTCATATTCTTTTCTTGTCAATAACGTGCCGGATGTTATTGACAGATAATCACACAGATGCTACAATAAGGAAAATTTTATATTGCAGTTAAAAGATAGAGGCGCAGTTGCCAAGAGTCGCGTACGTGTAAGGGTTCGCAGCCCGTTGCATGCGTAAAAGGGGTCGCTGCCGAAGAAGGACGAGGCGAAAGTTCTTCTGGTCAAACAGATAATATTTGTTTGACTGTCGCGAAAGCGGAGAGCTATGGATTAATTGTGTCTTCCCTTATGATCCCATGGGGATCTTGTTGGAATTCATTTATCAAACACGGCTAACCGTTTGTTAGTCGTGTTTTCATTTGTTCTGCATATCTAAAGAGATATCTGTATAATTCAAGATGCAATCACAGGAGGAATCTACCGTGCCTAGAACTGTTGTCAAGTTTGGCGGAAGCTCCCTTGCTTCCGCAGCTCAGATAAAGAAGGCAGCCGCCATCATCCGCTCGGATGAAGCTCGCTGCTTTGTAGTGGTTTCTGCTCCCGGGAAACGGGACAGCACTGATATCAAAATCACCGACCTGCTCTATCGCTGCTGCGATCTGGCTGTCGCCGGCCTGAATTTCGATGAGCCACTGGCTTTGATCCGTGATCGGTTTTCCGAGATCATCACGGAGCTTGGCATTACGCTGGATCTGGAAGCGGAGATGGAAACAATCCGCGCCCATCTGTCTGAAAACCCTCAGAGAGACTATATGGCCAGCCGTGGTGAATACCTGAATGCGAAGGTCATCTCCGCCTATCTGGGGTTTGGGTTTCTGGATGCTGCCAGATGCGTTGTGTTCCGGGATAATGGAACGTTTGATGCAGAGGTCACTAACCGCAATCTCTCCGCCGCTCTGGCCCATGCTACCAGTGTTGTGGTACCTGGGTTCTACGGGGCGATGAACGACGGAACGATCTGCACCTTCTCCCGCGGCGGTTCTGACGTTACGGGGGCTATCGTGGCTCGGGCTGTTGGAGCAGACCTGTATGAAAACTGGACGGATGTATCTGGTATGCTCGCTGCGGATCCCCGCATTGTCCATAATCCCCGGAGTATTGACTATATCACTTATCAGGAACTGCGCGAGCTGGCTTATATGGGGGCCTCCGTTATGCATGAGGATGCAGTTTTTCCCGTGAGAAAGGTCGGTATTCCCATCAACATCCGCAACACCAACGCCCCTGCTGATGCCGGTACAATGATTGTTCCTGCCTTGCCGGAAAACTACACCGGCCAGCGTGTTACCGGTATTGCCGGTAAAACCGGCTTCAGCAGCATCCATGTAGAGAAATCCATGATGAACAGTGAGGTGGGCTTTGGCGCCACGTTGCTGCAGATCCTGGCTTCTCACCAAATTCCCTTTGAGCATTGCCCCACCGGTATTGATACCATTTCTGTGGTGGTGGGCACTGACCATCTCGCTCCCGTGCGGGAATCCGTTGTGGAGGAGATCTCTGCCCGACTCCATCCGGAGATTGTGAAGGTGGAAGATAATTTGGCCATGATCGCTGTTGTGGGCGAGGGCATGGTCTTTTCCAAGGGTACTGCCGCCGGTATTTTCCGGGCGATTTCGGATGCCGGTATTAACATCCGCATGATTGATCAGGGCTCCAGCGAGATGAACATCATTATCGGTGTTCAGGAGGAGGACTATGCCTGCGCAATCAACAGCATCTATCAGAGTGTTATCAGAACGGATTAAGGAGATTTGTATATGAAAATTGGAATTTACGGATACGGCAATCTGGGCCGCGGTGTGGAACAGGCCATCGCCAAGAATCCTGATATGATATTGAAGGCGGTATTTACCCGCCGTGACCCCGCAGCAGTGCAGATCGCCACCCGTGGTGTTCCTGTTGTGGCTGCAGATACGGTGGAACAGTGGGCAGATAAACTGGATGTACTGATTCTCTGCGGCGGCAGTGCCACCGATCTTCCCCACATGACGCCTGCTCTTGCCTCGCATTTCCATGTGGTGGACTCCTACGACAACCATGCAAATATTCCCCATCACTACGATGTGGTGGATGCTGCAGCAAAGGAAAGCGGCCATGTGGCCCTGATCTCCTGCGGCTGGGATCCCGGTATGTTCTCCCTCAACCGCCTTTATGCTAACTGCATCCTGCCCGATGGCAGCGACTACACCTTCTGGGGTCGCGGTGTTTCTCAGGGCCATTCCGACGCCATTCGCCGTATCGAGGGTGTGCTGGATGCAAGACAGTACACTGTCCCCGTGGATGAGGCGGTGGAGCGTGTCCGCCGGGGCGAAAATCCTTCGCTCACCACCCGGGAAAAGCATCGCCGTGAGTGCTATGTCGTTGCTGTTCCCGGAGCGGATCAGGAGGCGATCCGTCAGCAGATCGTCACTATGCCCGCCTATTTCGCCGATTATGATACTACGGTGACCTTTATTTCTGCTGAGGAAATGCAGCGGGACCATGCCGGTCTTCCCCACGGCGGTCGTGTGATCCGCACCGGCTACACCAGCAAGCAGAACCGCCAGACCATTGAATACACCCTGACGCTGGATTCCAACCCCGAGTTTACCGGCAGCGTGCTGACGGCCTTTGCCCGTGCAGTATACCGCATGGCCCAGCGGGGTGAAAGCGGCTGCAGAACTGTATTTGATGTGGCACCTGTTGATCTCTCTCTCATTGACAGGAGGGATATGATCGCCCATCTGCTGTGATATATAAAAAACCCGTTTTTCGATGCTTTTCGTCGAAAAACGGGTTTTTATATGAGATCATTCACAGGGCGATTTGCCTGTGAAAAGCACTGTGTACCATCAGATGGCAATACCGGCCTTCTCCAGAATGATGGGGACGTTCTTCTCTGCGCCGATGGCCATGATGTGGACGCCGGGGCAGATGTCCTGGGCCTTGATTTCGGCGATCAGTTCGGCGGCCATCTCGATGCCCAGCTTGGCAGGCAGACCCTTCACGCCCTGGGCCTTGCCCTCCTCGGCGGCAGCGGCCAGACGGTCGATCTGCTCCTGGGGAACAGCGATTCCGGGGACATTCTCGTTCATGAACTTGGCCATGCCGGCGGCCTTCAGGGGAATGATGCCGGCCATGATGGGCACGCTGATGCCGGCCTTGTCCACAGCGTCCATAAAGCGCTTCAGACTCTCCAGA
>SVLV01000007.1 GCA_015067765.1 Oscillospiraceae bacterium
ACCTGCCAGCATCATCAGAACATTCCAGTCCACCACAGCTACGATCTCGCCCACCGGAACGATACCCAGCACCATAAAGATCACTGCGGCTGCCACCGCCACCACCGCCCGGTACTTCGGCAATAGCAGCAGTAGAGCATACACGCCGATGAAAATGCACAGCGCTACTGTTTTCAACATATCTCTTCCTCCAAATCTTTCACAAGAACACCGAGGTTCCTTTATAAAGAATATATGAGGAAATCTTATCAAAAAACAACAGATAATGCAAGCATCTCTGCCGCGATATTCCCACCTAAATTCAAAAAAGCGAGGAAGACCTCCCGTTCGGAAGATCTTCCTCGTCGTTCAAATTACTATACGCCCAGCTGATTCCAAAGGCTATTGTACAGGTTCAGCGTCTCTCTGGGCAGGTTTTCATACAGAGTGCAGCGCTCGCGCTCCTCATCCGGAAGCACCATGATCTCATAGAGTTCCTGATCCAGTTCCTCTTCATAGTTCTCCAGATAATAGTCGGGATACTGCTCCAGCGCCTCCGCATTGGGAGAGGCATACCAGATGTAATCCATGTTGGCCAGATTGGACTCCGTGGAGGCAATGAAATTGATCCATGCCTCTGCCTCCGCCTTGTTGCGAGAACTCTTCAGCACGCACATGGCATCCACAAACCAGTTGGAGCCCTCCTCCGGCAGCACATAAGCCAGATCCTCATTGTTCTCCAGCATGGTCAGATAGTCGCCGGCATAGTACATGGCGATGGCGGCATTGCCGCTCTCCATCTTCAGGTAAACCTCATCCATAACGAATGCCTGATAGACACCGCTGTCCTTGGCCTTCTTCAAAACGGCAAAGGCCTCCTGCAGCTGGGTCTCATCGGTGGTATTGATGTCATAGCCCAAGCTCAGCAGCGCCGCAGCCAGTGCGTCACGGGAGTTGTTGATCATCAGCACCTGTCCGGCATATCGGGGATCAAACATCGCGCTCCAGCTGGTGATCTCCTCATCCACCATGGAGGTGTTATAAATGATGCCCAAGCTGCCCCAGGTATAGGGCACGGTGTACTTGTTTTCCGGGTCAAAGCTGAGGCTGCGATAGGCCTCCCCAATCTTTGCATAGTTGGGGATATTATCATAGTTCAGCTCTGCCAGCATATCCTCTTCAATCAGACGTGCGATCATGTAATCGGAAGGAACGATCACATCGAAGTCGGCGCCGCCCATTTTGATGAGGGAGTAGAGGGCCTCATTGCTCTCTGCAGTCTGATAATTGACGCGGATTCCGGTAGTCTCTTCAAACTCCGTGATGAGCTCCTCGTCAATATACTCACCCCAGGAACAGACATTCACCACCGGTTGCTTGCTGACAGCATAACCGCTGATGATCAGTACCGCGGTCAGCACACAGGCCATGGTTCCGGCACCCACGCGCACCAGCACGCGGCGCACCTTCTCCTGCCGGGGGGTATACTGCTTGCGGGAACGCTTCACCGTACCATCGCTCTTTTCCTCCCGCAGGTTGACAATAGCCAGCAGTACCAGTACCGTAACAAACAACAGGGTGGAAATGGCGTTGATCTCCGGGGTAACGCGTTTCTTGGTCATGCCGTAGATGGTCATAGCCAGGGTGGAAGAACTGGTGCCGGCCGTAAAGTAACTGATGATAAAATCATCCACCGACATGGTAAAGGCCGTCAGTGCACCGGAAACAATACCCGGCTTGATCTCCGGAAGAATCACCTTCCAGAAGGCCTGGATCCAGGTGCAGCCCAGATCCTGCGCCGCATCCACCAGATTGCGGTCCATCTGCCGCAGCTTGGGGCCAACAGACAGAATAATATAGGGGATATTGAAGCACACATGAGCAATCAGCAGGGTGCCAAAGCCCATGGTCAAACGATCCGGAAGCACGATCAGGGATTGCCAGGAGTTGACCCAGGTAGCAAAGGTTCCCCAACCGTTGAAAAATGCCACAAACAGCAGAGAAAGGCTGACACCGGTGACAATATCCGCATTCATCATGGGGATATTGTTCACCGCCAGAATGGCATCCCGGGATCTGCGGCGCATGGCATGGAGGCCGATGGCCGCAAAGGTACCGGCAATGGTGGCGATCACCGTCGCCAGGAAGGATACCAGCAGTGTGGTGTACACACTGTTCATGATCAGCCGGTTGTTGAAGAGCTGCTCATACCACTGCAGAGAAAAGCCCTTCCACACGCTGGAACTGGTACCGGCGTTGAAGGAAAAGATGATCAGAATAAAGATCGGCGCGTATAGGAACAGACCTACCAGGATCATCAGAAGCCGGTTGGACAGGCTGTTGCTCTTCTTTCCTCTCATAGCCGCACCGCCTGTTCCTCGCCCTCACCGAAGCGATTCATCACCAACATACAGACCACTACGATCACCATCATCACAAAGGAGATGGCCGCACCCAACTGGGGATTATAGGCTCCGCCCAAAAACTGCCGCTCAATCAGGTCGCCCAGCAGCAGCTCCGTGCCGCCGCCCAGCATACGGGAGATGGCAAAGGTGGAAACGGAAGGGACAAACACCATGGTGATTCCGGACAGCACACCCGGCAGGGACAGAGGCAGGATCACCTTCTTGAACACGGTCACACTGTCGGCACCCAGATCCCGGGCAGCCTCCAGCAGAGAGTAATCCAGCTTCACGATCACCGAATAGATGGGCAGGATCATAAAGGGCAGGTAGTTATATACCATACCCAACACCACCGCACCCTGGGTGTTCATCATGGAAAAATATTCAATATTACTGCCGGTGATCTGGTTATACAGATCAATCAGGCCGATCTGGGAAAACAGCTGGTTCAGCAAACCGTTGTTCTCCAGAATGGTCATCCAGGAGTAGGTGCGCAGCAGGAAGTTCATCCACATGGGCAGCATAATCAGCACCATGCCGATCTTCTGGAATCTGGCCCCCTCCCGGCTCATATAAAAGGCCACCGGGTAGCCGATCAAAAGACAAATCAGCGTGGCAATGATCGCCAGGTTAAAAGAGCGCAGGAATACACTGGTGTACTCCCCCATCTGCACGAAGTTATCCACAGAGAAATCTCCGTAGGTATCGGTGAAGGCGTAGTACACCATGATCAAAATGGGTGTTACCACAAAAATGGCCAGCCATCCCACATAGGGCACGGCGAACCGGGACAATTGCTTATTCGTCATCCCCGCTCTCCTCCTCGTCCAGTGCCAAACTGGCATCCGCCAGCTCCTCATATTCCTCGGAGTAGGAGCTGTAATCACCGAACATACCGGAGTATTCGCTCTTCTTCATGATGTGGAAGGCCTCGGGATCGATCTTCACACCGATCCGCGCCCCCTCCGGGGAGTGATCCGTGGTCTGGATCAGCCACTTAAAGCCCCGGAAATCCACAATAATATCATACTGCATGCCCTTGAAGGTGACATTGGTGACCTTACCCACCAGCTGACCCTGCTCCACGGGAACAATATCAATATCCTCCGGACGGATGACCACATCCACCGGCTCATTTTCGGCAAAGCCACCGTCCACACAGGGGAACTCCTTGCCGTACATTTTCACCACATTGTCGCGCACCATAGTACCGTTGAGGATATTACTCTCACCGATAAAGTCCGCTACAAATGCGTTCTTGGGCTCGTTATAGATATCCTCCGGCGTGCCGATCTGCTGGATCTTGCCCTTGTCCATCACCACTACGGTGTCAGACATGGTCAGGGCTTCCTCCTGGTCATGGGTTACATAGACGAAGGTAATGCCCATCTGCTGCTGGATCCGTTTCAATTCGTTCTGCATATCCTTGCGCAGACGCAGGTCAAGAGCGCCCAGGGGCTCATCCAGCAGAAGAACCTTGGGACGGTTGACCAGTGCGCGGGCGATGGCCACACGCTGCTGCTGACCGCCGGAGAGCTGGTCGATGCGGCGCTTGGCGAAGCCCTTCAGGCTCACCACTTCCAGCATCTCGTTGACACGCTCTTCGATCTCCTGCTCCGGCACCTTGGCGATCCGAAGTCCGAAGGCAATATTTTCAAATACATCCAGATGCGGGAACAACGCATACTTCTGGAATACGGTGTTGATCTGCCGCTTATGGGGCGGGACATCATTAATTCTCTCACCATCAAAGATCAAGTCACCGGACGTGGGGGTCGTAAACCCACCGATGATCCGCAGCGTGGTGGTCTTGCCACAGCCGCTGGGGCCCAGCAGCGTCAGAAACTCAGAGTCATTGATGTAGAGGTTGATATTATCGAGAACCAGCTCGTCGTCAAACGTCATGCAGATGTCCTGCAGACGAATCAACTTTTTGGACATGTATCCTCCCCCGTTCTATAAAAAAATTACCGGACCCAGCCGAAGCAGCATCTCTGTTCCCGAAATACCGTATCCGGAGAGTCCAGTCGTCCTTTAGCTACAATATAGTAAAAAGATGTCGAAATGTCAATGTATATTTTCCCAATACTACGCAAACCCCGGCAGCAGGGCCGGGGTTTGCAGCATGGGTGTTCAATCACCAAAATATTTGGTCCGGAACGGCACCTCTTCCACCTGGAAACTGCGGCCCCGCAGGTACTCCAGAATACCGGCATCCGTTGAGAAATCAAAGGTCAGCTGATAGGAATACAGCGCCTGCCGGGTCTCGGCATACTTGCGGTTTTTCTCGCCGTTTCCATATTTTCCGTCGCCCAGCAGCGGACAACCCAGATCCGCCATGGTAGCACGGATCTGATGGGTACGGCCGGTAAGCAGCTCCACCTCCAGCAGACTCAGTTCACCCCGGCGCTGCAGGGTGCGGTAACGGGTCACAGCAGTCTTTCCGCCGGGGATAGGCCGGTGGTATACTGCCACCTGCTTTTTCTTCTCATCCTTCAGCAGCCAGCACTCCACCTCACCTGCCGCAGGCTTCGGAGCCCCCAGTGTGATACACAGGTATCGCTTATCGATCTCCCGATCCCGGATCTTTTCATTGATGATCCGCAGAGTCTCCGCATTCTTGGCAGCGATGACAATGCCGCCGGTGTTGCGGTCGATGCGGTTGCACAGGGCGGGGGTAAATGCATTTTCCCAGCGGGGATTCCATTCCTTCTTCTGGTAAAGATAGGCCTGGATATGGTTGATGAGGGTGTTGACCTTCTCCGTCTCGTCGGCGTGGACCACAAGGCCGGGCCGCTTATTCAGCAGCATCAGATTCTCATCCTCGTAGACGATGTCCAGCGTCGGCTTGAAGAGGGTAAGGAACATATTCTCCTCCCGGGGCTGGTCAAAAAACTCATCATTGATATACAGCTGCAGCACATCCCCCTGTTGCAGGCGCTGGTCCCGCTGTGCCCGTGCCCCGTTGACCTTGATGCGCTTGAGGCGGATATACTTCTGCAGCAGCGCAGGCGGCAACAGGGGCAGAGATTTGGACACAAAACGGTCCAATCTCTGTCCGGCATCATTCTTCCCAACGGTCAGTTCCCGCATAAGATCCTCCTGCATCACTTACTATACGCCTATTCTACCTGATTTTCCAAAAATGTCAAAATATTTGTAAGAAAAGGTTTGACAAATGGACCTCAAACCACTATAATACAAGTCGTGTCATTGCGAGGTGTATTATGCGCTTGAATGTTAACAGACTACTGCATACCCCCCAATCCAGCCAGAATTTCCACTTTGAGATGGATCTGTCTGACATGGAATTCGGTGGAACCACCCCTGTTCAGCATCCGGTTGTTGTGGACGGCCAGGTGCGCAACGAGGCAGGTATGCTGGTGCTGCAGCTTCAGGCGGAGACGACGCTCCGCTCCGTCTGCGACCGATGTGCAGAGGAATTTGATGCGGAAGTTTCCGTGGCGTATTCCTGTGTGCTGGCCGAGGAGAAGCAGCTGGAAGACAGCGAGGACATTGTCCTGCTGGAAGACGGCGAAGTGGATCTGGAGGAGCTGGCGCGAACCGCGTTCATCCTTGATATGGACACAAAAACTCTGTGCTCTGAAGATTGTCAGGGACTTTGCCCGGGCTGCGGTGTGAATCTCAACCATGAGCCCTGCCGGTGCAAGAAGCAGGTCGATCCCCGGCTTGCCGCGCTGGCCAAGCTCCTGCAGCAGGACGAGGAATAACAGAGAGTTCTTCATTATAAATTACTGCTCAGGCAGTTAAGACCAAGGAGGTGTCAACATGGCAGTCCCTAAGAGAAAAGTATCCAAACAAAGACGCAACAAGAGACGCAGCTCCGTGTGGAAGCTGGCGGCTCCCGGTCTGGTGGCATGCCCCAAGTGTGGTGCGCTGCATCTGCCTCACAGAATGTGCCCGGAGTGCGGCACCTATAATGGCCGTGAGGTCAAGACCGTCAAGTCCGTTGTGGCAGACAACTAATTGACTGTGTGTCCTTGTTAGGAGGGAAGATCGTTCTTCCCTCCTTACTTTTTTGCCCCGCAGTCCCCCCGGGGAAAAGTTGTTTTTCTGCTTGCGCCGGTGACGGGATATGACTATAATATACTTGATATAATATGGGCAATTATCACTTTCTGAGAGAATGAGGACCTGAAACTATGAGTACGGTGATTACCGCCATTGATCCCCGCAGCCCGGCAGAACGGGCCGGCATCCGGGTTGGCGAACAACTTCTTACCATCAATCAGCATGAGATCGTGGATGTACTGGACTACCGCTTTTATGGGTACGATTCCGAGTGCACCCTGACCCTTCGCGCCCCCGACGGCACTCAGCGACAGGTTTCTCTCCGCAAGGAAGAGGGCCGGGATCTGGGCCTGAATTTTGATACCTATCTGATGGATGAGATGCGTCCCTGCTCCAATCACTGTATCTTCTGCTTTGTGGACCAGATGCCTCCCGGCATGCGCCAGTCTCTCTACTTCAAGGACGACGATGCCCGTCTCAGCTTCCTGTTGGGCAACTATATTACCCTCACCAATATCACGGAGCGGGAAGCGCAGCGGATCATGGATCTGCACATCAGCCCCATCAATGTCTCCGTCCATGCCACGGATCCTCAGCTGCACTGTACCATGCTGGGCAACAAGGATGCTCTGCGTTCTCTGGACTATATCCGCCAGTTCTGCAAGGCCGGCATTGTCATGAACGGTCAGATCGTGGTCTGCCCCGGCTGGAATGACGGGGATCAGCTGCGCCGCACCCTGCGGGATCTGACTGAGATGGAATTTTCCAGCTGCTCCATCGTTCCGGTGGGCATCACCCGCTATCGTCAGGGCCTGGCCAAGCTGCGTCCGGTGGACAGCCAGTGCGCCGCAGAAATTCTGGACATCGCCGAGGAATTCGGTCAGGAGAATCTGCAGCGTTTCGGCACCCGCCGTTTTTTCTGCGCCGATGAGCTGTTCCTGCGGGCCGGCCGCCCCCTCCCCCAGGAGGACTATTATGAGGGCTACCGCCAGTTGGAAAACGGTGTCGGCATGCTGCGGTCTCTGGAGGGTGATTTCCTGGCCGCTCTGGATACTGTGGAGCTGCCCCAGCACCCCACGCCCTTCACCATCGCCACCGGTGTGGCCGCCGCACCCTTCCTGCGAACTCTGGTCCAGCGGGCACAGGAGCGGTTCCCCGGCCTGCAGGGTCAGGTGGTGGCCATCGAAAACGATTTCTTCGGCCACACCATCGATGTGGCTGGCCTGCTGACCGGCCAGGATCTGGCAAAGCAACTGGGTCAGCTGCCGCAGCTGGGCCGGGTACTGATCCCCCTGCATATGCTGCGCCATCAGGAGGATGTATTTCTGGATGACTACACCGTTCCCCAGCTGCAGGAAGCGCTGGGCTGCCCGGTCCAGGTCGTCGGCACCGACGGCTTCGATCTGGCAGATGCAATGTTTGAAACAGAGGAGGTTTGAGTATGTCCAAACCCATTATTGCCATTGTGGGCCGCCCCAATGTGGGCAAGTCCATGCTCTTTAATAAGCTGATCGGCCGCCGACTGTCCATCGTGGAGGACACCCCCGGTGTCACCCGCGACCGCATCTACGGTGAGTCCGACTGGAACGGCCGCAAGTTCACGCTGGTAGATACCGGCGGTATCGAGCCCAGCACCGACAGCCAGATCCTCTCCTTCATGCGGGAGCAGGCTCAGATCGCTATCGATAACGCCACCGTCATCGTGCTGGTGGTGGACATCAAGACCGGCATGACCGCCGCCGACCAAGAAGTGGCCAACATGCTGCAGCGCTCCAAGAAGCCCATTGTGCTGGCCGTCAATAAGATGGATAACACCGGCAATATCAACCCCGACTTCTACGAGTTCTACAACCTGGGTCTGGGTGATCCCATTGCCGTCTCCGCTGTCCATGGCCACGGTACCGGTGATCTGCTGGATGCCTGCTTTGAGCACTTCCCTCCCGAAACGGAGGAGGAAGAGGATGACGATGTGATTCAGGTGGCCATCATCGGCAAGCCCAATGTGGGCAAGTCCAGCCTCACCAACCGGATCCTCGGTCAGCAGCGCGTCATTGTCAGCAATGTAGCCGGCACTACCCGTGATGCCATCGACTCCTATTTTGAAAATGAGACCGGTAAGTATAACTTCATTGATACGGCCGGTATGCGCAAGAAATCCAAGGTAGATGACAATATTGAAAAGTACAGCGTCCTCCGCTCCACTATGGCCATCGAGCGCTCCGATGTGTGCCTGATCCTCATTGATGCCACCGAGGGTGTCACCGAGCAGGACACCAAGGTAGCCGGTCTGGCCCATGATGCCGGCAAGGCCTGCATCATCGTGGTCAACAAGTGGGATCTGGTGGAGAAGGACGGCAAGACTATGGATCATATGCGCGAGGAGATTCGCCGCGATCTCAGCTATATGACCTATGCCCCCATCCTGTTTATCTCCGCCCTTACCGGCCAGCGTGTCACCCGCCTGTTTGAGCTGATCAACTATGTGCACAATCAGGCCTCTACCCGCATCACCACCGGTATGCTGAACTCTGTTCTGGCCGATGCACAGACCCGCGTGCAGCCCCCCTCCGATAAGGGCCGCCGACTGAAGATCTACTATATGACCCAGGTGGGCATCAAGCCCCCCCACTTTGTGGCCTTCTGCAACGAAAAGAAGCTCTTCCACTTTTCCTACCGCCGCTATCTGGAAAACCAGATCCGCAGCGTGTTCGGTCTGGAGGGCACCCCCGTCATTATGACCGTCCGGCAGAAGGGAGAGGAAGAGTAATGTCTGTTGTTTTTCTGATCGCCCTGACCGTTCTGGTGGCCTATTTCCTGGGCTGCTTCAACGGCGCTGTGCTGATCTCCCATTTTGTGATCCGGGACGATGTCCGCAAGCACGGCAGCGGAAATGCCGGTCTTACCAATTTCTACCGCACCTACGGCGCCCGCTATGCTCTGCTGGTGATCGTCTGCGACATGCTGAAGACGGCCGTGGCCGCCTGCATCGGTGGTTACCTGTTTCTGACCCAGCTGAACGACTGGACACTGGGCCTGCTGATCGCCGGTCTCGGCTGCGTGCTGGGCCATATGTTCCCCGTCTTCTATGGTTTTAAAGGCGGCAAGGGCATCCTCTCCGGCGGCATGCTGGTGATCATGCTGGATTGGCGCGTAGCACTGGTGGCATGGATCCTGTTTGTGGTGCTGGCCGTTTCCACCCGCTATGTCTCTTTGGGCTCTGTTGCCGCAGCAGCCAGCATGCCCTTCTCCACTTTCTTTGTCTATGGGCACAATGTACTCTATACCGTACTGGGCGCCTGCATTGCCGGTCTGGTGGTCTGGTGCCACCGCGGCAACATCCAACGGCTGCTGAAGGGTACGGAAAAGCGTTTCCAATGGCACGTCAATCCGATCCAGCCCGAGGATAAGGACAAAGACTGATCCTGAAAGGAGTTTTTTCCATGAAAAACAACCAAGTCCGCCAGATAGTTTTCCCTGTTCTGGCTGCACTGATCTGGGGTACTGCCTTTGTGGCTCAGGATATGTGTGCCGACATCATCGATACCTTCACCTTCAATGCCGTGCGTTCCTATATCGCCGTGGTGGTGCTGATGGTGATCATCGCCATCTTCCGCAAGCTCTCCCCTCCCCCTGTCCGTACGGAGGCGGAGAAAAAGGTAGCCCGAAAGGATCTGCTGCTGGGCGGTTTCTGCTGCGGTACCGCGCTGGCCATCGCCTCCAACTTCCAGCAGGCCGGCATTGCCGCCGGCGTAGATGCCGGCAAGGCCGGTTTCATCACCGCCCTGTATGTGGTGCTGGTTCCCCTGTGCGGTATTCTCTTTAAGCGGAAGGTGAGCCTGCCCGTTTGGATCGCTGTCGGTCTTTCTGTGATCTCCCTGTATCTGCTGTGCATCAAGGGCGATTTCACTCTGGCCTTTGGTGACCTGCTGGTACTGGTCTGCGCCCTGTTCTTCACCGTACATATCTACTGCATCGATCACTTTACCACCAAGGTGGACGGCATCCAGCTCAGCTGCGTGCAGTTCTTCTTTGCCGCTGTCTGGGCCACCATCGCCAAGTTTGTCTGCGCTCTGCTGGGTACTGCCGGTATCGGTGATGTTGTAAACGCCTCCTCCATTTTCTCCATGCCCGATTGGGGCGCCATTCTGGCCGCCGCCCTGCCCATCCTGTATGTGGGTGTGTTCTCCAGCGGTGTGGCCTACACCCTGCAGATCCTGGCTCAGAAGGGTTCCAACCCCACGGTGGTCACCATTCTGCTGAGTCTGGAGAGTGTCTTCGCCGTGATCTCCGGCGCCATCATCCTACAGCAGACCATGACCGGCCGGGAATATCTGGGCTGCGTGCTGATGTTCGTCGCTGTGATTCTGGCGCAGATCGAATTCCCCATCAAGAAGAAAGCCGAATAATTTTCCAACAAAAAAGGACACTGTCCACCGGGACAGTGTCCTTTTTATTGCGCTCAGAACAGGCTGACCTGACTGGTGTCCGCCATACCGGCGAAGGCACCCAAGCTCTTCAGCTGCTCAATATGAGTCTTGGAGAGCTTGTTACAGCAGGTAGCAAACTCTTCCACCGAAACAAACTTCTGACCCTTCCGCTTTTCCACCGTATCAAAGGCCGCCGACTCACCCAGACCGTGCACCGACACAAAGGGCGGCAGCAGACCGTTTTCCGTGATGAGGAACTTGGTGGCATCGGACCGGTAGATATCGATGGTATCGAAGTGGAATCCACGCAGATAGAACTCGTAGCACACCTCCAGCGTGGTCATCAGGTTCTGCTCCACAGCAGTGGCATCCTTGTTGTTCTCAATCTCCCGGATCTTCCGCTTTACCGCATCGATTCCCGCGCAGCAGTACTCGGCATCAAAGGCCTTGGCCCGCACCGAGAAGAAGGTGGCATAGAAGGCCAGCGGCTCATGCACCTTGAACCATGCGATACGGAAGGCCATCATCACATAGGCCACTGCGTGGGCCTTAGGGAACAGATAGCCGATCTTGGCCAGAGACTCGATGTACCACTGGGGCACCTCGTGCTCCTCCATGGCCTCCCGCCAGCCGGGCTCAAAACCACCCTTCTTCACCTTGCCCTTACGGACCGCCTCCATGATCTTGAAGCTCATCTTGGGATCCAGACCCTTGGAGATGAGATACAGCATAATGTCGTCACGGCAGCCCACCGTCTCCAGAACGGTGGCCGTTCCGCTGACGATCAGATCCCGGGCGTTGCCCAGCCACACATCGGTACCGTGAGAGAAGCCGGACAGACGCACCAGCGTACTGAACTCCTTGGGCATGGTATCCATCAGCATGCCGCGGGTAAAACGGGTGTTGAACTCGGGGATGGCCACTGCGCCGGTGGGGCCCAGCAGATCATCGTTCTCGTAGCCCAGCACCTTGGAGTTGGTGAAGATGCTCATGGTGTCCGGGTCATCCAGCGGGATCTCCCGGGCATTGACACCGGTCAGATCCTCCAGCATCCGGATCATGGTGGGGTCATCGTGACCCAGCATATCCAACTTCAGGAGGTTGTCCTCCATGCAGTGATATTCAAAGTGGGTGGTAATGGTATCGGCATCCTCCGCATCGGCCGGATGCTGCACCGCCGTGAAATCCTCAATGTCCATATCCTCGGGCACCACCACCAGACCTCCGGGATGCTGACCGGTGGTGCGGCGCACGCCCACGCAGCCCTGCGTCAGCCGGTTAACCTCGGCTGCACCGGCCGTCAGCCCCCGCTCATCCAGATACTTGCGGACAAAGCCGAAGGCCGTCTTCTCCGCCAGCGTACCGATGGTACCGGCGCGGAACACCTGGGTCTCACCGAACATCTCAATGGCGTGGCGATGGGCGCGGCCCTGATACTCACCGGAGAAGTTCAGGTCGATATCCGGCACCTTTCCGCCGCCGTAGCCCAGGAAGGTCTCAAAGGGGATATCAAAGCCGTCCTTGACATACTTGGTTCCGCAGACCGGGCAGTTTTTATCGGGCATGTCTGCGCCGCAGCCATAGGTGCCGTCCAGACTGAATTCCGAGTTTTTGCAGTTGGGACAGCGGTAATGGGGCGGCAGGGAGTTCACCTCCGTAATCCCGGACATATAGGCCACCAGCGAGGAACCCACAGAGCCACGGGAACCCACCAGATAACCGCTCTCCAGACTTCGCTGCACCAGTTTCTGGGCCGACATATACACCACATCGTACTTACCCAGAATACCGCCCAGCTCCACATTCAGACGATCCACGATCATCTGCGGGGGATTTTCACCGTACAGCTCCCGGCATTTGCCCCAGACCAGATCGTTCAGTTCCTGCTCCGAGTTTTCCAGCTTCGGGGGGAACAGCTGACCCGGAGGCAGGAGTTCAATTTCCTCCACCAGATCGGCAATGCGGCGGGGATTGGTCACCACCACCTCATAGGCCTTCTCTGCACCCAGGTAGGAGAACTCCTCCAGCATCTCATCGGTGGTCTTGAAGTAGATGGGCAGATCCGAATCGGCATCCTCAAACTTCTTGCTGGCCAGCAGGATATGGCGGTAGACCTCATCCTCCGGCTCCTGGAAATGGACATCGCCTGTGGCGCAGACGGGCTTGCCCAGTTCCTCACCCAAACGCACCACGATGCGGTTGAACTCCCGCAGATCCTCCTCCGACTGGACCTCACCCTTGCGCAGCATAAATCGGTTGTTGCACAGGGGTTGGATCTCCAGATAGTCATAGAAGGAGGCAATTCGCCGCAGCTCCGCCCAATCCTTATGGTCGGTGATGGCTCGGAACAGCTCTCCGGCCTCACAGGAAGAGCCGATGATCAAACCCTCCCGGTGCTCCACCAGTTCCGTCTTGGGGATGATGGGCACGCGGCGGAAATACTTCAGGTTGGAGGCTGAGATCAGCTGGAACAGATTCTTCAGGCCCACCTTATTCTTAGCCAGCAGAATGATGTGCTTGGGAAACCGGTTGGACCGGCTGCCCTTCGCCCGCAGCTTCAGCATTTTCTCATTGACCTGCTGCAAGTGATCGATCCCCAGTTCCTTTCTCATCTTCTCAAAGAAGGGAATCAGCATATAGGCCACCACAGCTGCGTCATCCGAGGCCCGGTGGTGGTTGAAGGCAGGCAGATCCAGATGCTCTGCCACAATATCAAGTTTATGCTTGCTCAGTTCCGGCAGCAGATTCTGTGCCAGAATCAGCGTATCCACATAGGTGGGGTCAAAGGGCAGACCCACCTTTCGGCAGCCGGCCCGGATAAAGCTGATGTCAAACTCCGCATTGTGAGCGGCCAAAGGACGATCGCCCACAAAGTCCAAAAAAGCACGCAATGCCTCCTTCAGCTGCGGGGCATCGGCCAGCATGGCATCTGTGATACCCGTCAGGCCAATGATCTCCGGGGTCAGCCGGCGGTTGGGGTTGACGAAGGTCTGAAACCGTTCCGTCACCTGTCCATTCTTCAGGATGACCGCACCGATCTCCGTGATGGCTTCGGTGGCCACCTTTAGACCGGTGGTCTCAATATCAAAACAGACGATCTCCTGTTCAAAGGCCTGGTCTCCCGCGCCGTGCACAGCAATACGGTCATCCAGGTTGTTGACAAAATAACCCTCCACACCGTACAGGATCTTGATCTTTCCCTTTGCGGTGTGCCAGGCATCCGGGAAAGCCTGTGCCACACCGTGATCGGTGATGGCGATGGCGGGATGTCCCCATGCGATGGCCTGCTTGATGACACCGGCTGTATCGGTCAGCGCATCCATATTGCTCATACGGGTATGCAGATGCAGCTCCACCCGCTTCTCCGGCGCCGTATCCTGCCGGGGCTGGTGGGGAATCTTCATGATATTGGTGGGATTGATCTGCACATCCTTGCCGTCACGAGTCAGCTCCACAAAACCCTGCACCCGCAGCCACATACCGGGGTGGATGGCATTGCGCACCGGCTGGGACTCCTTGTCCTGCATGTACTTGCGCACGGTCACAGAGCCGTGATAATCGGTCATATCAAAGGTCAGGCACCACACACCGGGGCGGCGGGTCTCATAGCATTCCGCGGCAAAAACCTTGCCCTCCACCACGATGCCGCCCATCTTGGGGTTCAGGCCCTCCATGAAGATGGGTTTTGCTTTGATCTCCTTTCCCATCAGCACATCGCTGGCCTTTTTCTTTTCCTGCGACATTTCCCGAAGTGTCAGATTCACCTGCCGCAAACCGTACTGCTGCTGCAGCAGCTGCGCCAATAGACCCTGAGCGGCCTGAGGCAGTTCCGCCTCCAGCTCCAGCTCCATGGTCCGCTGCTGGCGGTCCAATGCGCCGCTGACCACCTTGGCATCATGCAGTGCTACCCGCAATTCCCGTGGTGGTACAAAGCTTTCAAAAAATGTAAAAAACGGTATCTTCTCAGCCATTCGAAGGACCATTCCTTTCCCAATTGCTCGCTTGGCTCCGCTGCGGATACAACGGAGCCAAGGCCGGTCCAACCAAGGCTGAACCGTAGTTACAGTTTATCGATCTCCTCCATCAGGGCATCCACCAGTTTTTCCTGCGGAACCTTATAGAGGACCTCCCCCTTGCGGAACACAAGGCCCTCGCCCTGTCCACCGGCAATGCCCACATCGGCTGCCGCGGCCTCACCGGGGCCATTGACCACACAGCCCATAACTGCTACCGTGATGGGCTTGGTGCAATCAGCCAGACGGCGCTCCACCTCCTGCGCGATGGGGATCATATCATACTTCGTTCTCCCGCAGGTGGGGCAGGAGATCAGATTGGGGCCGGTCTGCCGCAGGCCTGCCGCCGTCAAAATCTGCTTGGCGGCGCGGACCTCCTCCACCGGATCTGCCGTCAGGCTCACACGCATGGTATCACCGATGCCCATGCACAGAAGACCTCCGATACCGATGGCAGATTTCATCACACCCATGGTGGGCGTACCCGCCTCGGTCACACCCAGATGCAGGGGGTAATCTGTCTGCTGATGGAGCAGACGGTAGGCCTCCATGTTCACCGGAACATGGGAGCACTTAACAGAGATGCAGATATCATCAAAATCACAGTCATTGAGAAGGCGCACATGACCCAGCGCGCTTTCCACCAGTGCCTGAGGGGTGACTCCGCCGTATTTCTTCAGCAGTTCCTTCTCCAGCGAGCCGCCGTTGACACCGATGCGAATGGGAATTCCGCGCTCCCGGCAGGCATCTGCCACCGCGCGAACCCGCTCTGCCGAACCGATATTGCCGGGATTGATGCGGATCTTATCCACCCCCTGCCGGGCGGCCTCCAGGGCCAACCGATAGTCAAAGTGGATATCCGCCACCAGCGGAATATGAATCTGACGGCGAATGGCGCCGATGGCCTGCGCCGCCGCCATATCAGGCACTGCCACACGGATGATCTGGCAGCCCTCTTCCTCCAGACGGAGGATCTGTGCCACCGTGGCGGCCACATCCTCCGTTTTCGTATTGCACATGGACTGGATGGTCACCGGTGCACCTGCACCCATAGCCACTCCGCCCACCATGATTTGCTTGCTCATAACTTTACCTCTCAAGTAAAGAGTGCCCACACATCCTTGAAGGTGATCGCCAGCATCAGCAGCATCAGCACCGCCAGGCCGATCATGTGGACATAGTTTTCAAACCGATCCGGGATCTTCTTTTTGAAGAGCAGCATGGCAATGGCATTGAGCACCAAAAAGAAGATCTTGCCGCCATCCAGTGCCGGCAGGGGCAGCAGATTCATCACTGCCAGGTTGACCGCGATCAGTGCCGCCGTGTAGGCGATGCTCTCCACCGCAGCGGACACACTCTCCGACTGCTGGGCCACATCGGTGATCGTGGACACGATACCCACAGGGCCGCTCACATCCTGCACGCCCGCCTCACCGGTGATCAGCATCTGCAGACTCATGCGCACCATGCGCACAAAATCAATTGCATTGTTCCAGCTATAGGCAATCCGCTTCCCGATGGTGGCCTTTTCCGTACCAAAGTACAGACCGAAACCGGTATAGAGCTCACCCTCCTGATCGGAATACTCCCGCCGCTCCATGGCAAAGTCATCCAGATACACCTTCTCGCCGTCGCGCTTGACCACCAGATCAAAGGTACCGTCCTTATTCATGCCAAGCAGCAGATCCAGATCACCATAGATGTAGACCCGCTCTCCGTCGATGGACCAGATGCGGTCGCCCACCTGCAGACCCTGTTCACTCTCCAGTGGACAGCCCGGTGCAAACCCGTGGATCACCGGTTCATAGAAGGCCGCTGCATCGGAATAGAGCACCAGAATGATCAGCAGGCCCGCCAGGAAGTTCATCAAGGCGCCAGCGGCAAAAATCAGCAACTTCTGCCAAAATCCCTGATTGTTGAGGGCGGCCGGATCCTCCGAATCCTCTTCCTCTCCCTCCATAGCGCAGTAACCGCCCACAGGCAGTGCCCGCAGGGCATAGGTGGTATCCCCCTTCGTTTTCTTCCACAAAGCGGGGCCCATGCCGATGGAGAATTCATTGACCCGCACACCGCAGAGCTTTGCGGTAATAAAATGGCCAAATTCATGGACGGCAATCAACACACCAAATATGAGAATGGCAGCTAATACATAGATCATAAACGAAAATTCCTTTCCTGCCGGTCACTTGGCAACAGACAGTACCACTTCCCTGGCCCGTCTGTCTGCTTCCAGTATATCCGCCAGGCTTGGCTCATATTTCACTTCCACACGGGCAAGAGCCTCCTCCACCAGCCGGTGGATCCCCTGAAAACCGGTCTGCCCCCGCAGGAACAGTCCCACTGCCTCCTCATTGGCGGCATTCATAATGGCACAGGAGGTTCCGCCTGTTTTGGCGCACTCCCGTGCGATCCGCAGGCAGGGGAAGGCCTCCATGTCCGGTGCATGGAAGGTCAGATCGCCGCAGGTCAAAAGATCCAGCAGCCGGTCCGGGGTCTGGGCGCGGTTGGGCCAGGTGAATGCGTAGCGAATGGGCAGCTTCATATCCGGCGTACCCAGCTGTGCGATCATAGCACCGTCCCGATACTCCACCAGGGAGTGGACAATGCTCTGCCGATGCACCACCACATCCACCTGTTCCACAGGCAGACGGTACAGGCGCATGGCCTCAATGACCTCCAGACCCTTATTCATCAAGGTAGCGGAGTCAATGGTGATCTTGGCTCCCATGGACCAGTTGGGATGCTTCAGGGCATCCGCAGCGGTCATATGCTCCAGTTCCTCATACTTCTTACCGAAGAAGGGGCCGCCGGAGCAGGTCAAAATCAACCGCCGGACCTCCTTGGGATCCCGGCAGCCCTGCAGGCTCTGAAAGAGCGCCGAATGCTCCGAATCCACCGGAACGATCTCGGCACCGTACTGATCTGCCGCGGCCATCACCAGCTCACCGGCACAGACCAGCGTCTCCTTATTGGCCAGCGCAATGCGTTTCTTTTGACGGATAGCAGCCAAAGTGGGCTCCAATCCCACACTGCCCACCACGGCAGTGACCACCGTGTCCGCCTGAGGCAGCTGGGCCGCCTCCATAAGACCCTCGTGGCCGGACATAACCCGGATGGGCAGGTCACTGAGCCGACGGGCTGCCTCCTGCGCAGCACCTTCTTCCCAAAGCACCACCAGCTCCGGATGGAATTCCCGGGCCTGCTGCTCGATCAGATCCACCTGACGGTTTGCCGTCAGTGCTGCCACAGTAAGCCCCAGTTCCCGGGCCACCTCCAGTGTCTGACGACCGATCGAACCGGTGGATCCCAGAAGAGAAATCGTCTTGGTCATAATGACTCCTTACATCTGCACGGAACTGATGATCAGCCAAACCACGGGTGCAACAAAAATCACACTGTCAAAACGGTCCAGCACACCACCGTGACCCGGCAGCAGACGGCCATAGTCCTTGATGCCATACTGGCGCTTGATGATGGAGAAGCTCAGATCACCCAGCTGACCCATGGCGGCACCCAGCAGACCCACCAGCAGACACCAGCCGATGTGCAGCGGATAGGAGGTCACCAGCTGGAACACGATCCGGAAAATCACCATACCCAGCATACCGCCAGCCAGACCGCCCAGTGCGCCCTCCACCGTCTTCTTGGGACTGGCCAGAGGTGCCAGCTTATGGCGGCCGCAGGCCATTCCGGTGAACAGCGCCGCCGTATCACTGCAGAAAGCAGCAACCAGCGGAATCATCACCAGTCCTGCACCGTAGGTCATCAATCGCAGGCGCATCAGGCAGCCCATTGCCAGCGGAATCACCAAACCTGCCACAAAAATCACGCACAGTTCCTGAAAGGTAATTGCAGTGGGTTTTCCATAAAATGCTACAGCATAGACGAATACAGAGATCACCAGCAGCACCAGCACCACCATACAGAACCCGGCAAACTCCGGCTGAAGGATCCGGCAGTAGGTCTCCAGAATCACCATCATGCCCATTAACCCCGTCAGTCCGCACCAGCGAGTGGCCAGTTCCTTGCTGCAAACCGCCGTCAGCAGCTCATGTCCGCCAATGGCGCACAGGGCAACCAGCAAAATCACAGTCGCCCAACCGGGCGCCGCACACAAAACAGCAATCAGGGCCGGAGCACCGACCACCGCCACCAAAATTCTTTGTTTCATAATCTTCCTCTTTACTTGATCCCGCCAAAACGACGGTCCCGCCTCTGATAGTCGATGATGGCCGCATCCAGCGCCCGCTCATCAAAATCAGGCCATAGGGTATCACAGAAATAAAACTCCGCATAGGCACACTGCCACAGCAGGAAATTGCTCAGACGCAGCTCACCGCTGGGACGGATCACCAGATCGGGATCCGGAATACCGGCAGAATAGAGATATCCGCCAAAGCGATCTGCTGTCAGTTCCTCCGGCGCTGCCTCCCCCGCCGCACACTCTGCGGCAAAGGTGCGGGCGGCCTGCAGGATCTCATCCCGGCCGCCATAGTTCAGGCAGACATTGGCCTGAAACCCCTCAATGCGGCTGCTGATGGCATTGGTCCGCTCCACCAGTTCCTGCAGCTCGGGGGAAATTGCACTCAGATCCCCCAAAAAACGCAGGCGGATCTGATCGCGCTCCATGGAGTCGATGGCCTCCAGCATATACTGCTTCAAAAGGCCCATGATCACAGAGACCTCCGTCTCCGGCCGCTTCCAGTTTTCCGTGGAGAAGGCATACACCGTCAGGTACTCCACGCCCAGATTTTTGCAGTAGGTGGCAATTTTACGAAACACCTCTGCCCCTACTTTATGTCCGGCAGTACGAGGCAGACCTCTCTGCTTCGCCCAACGACCGTTGCCGTCCATAATAATAGCGATATGGCGGGGAAGGCGGTTTTGATCCACCTGCCCCGCCTTATTGGAATATTGGGAATCGAACAGGCCCATTAGACGGACATCAGTTCCTTTTCCTTACTTGCCAGCAGAACATCCAGTTCCTTGCAGCTGTCGTCGGTCAGCTTCTGCATATCCTTCTCGGCGATCTTCAGCTCATCCTCGGTGATCTCAGATGCCTTCTGGGCCTTCTTGAAATGCTCCACTGCATCACGGCGAATGTTGCGGATAGCAACCTTGCCGTTCTCGGTATACTTATGGATCTGCTTGACCAGCTCCTTACGGCGCTCCTCAGTCAGCTGAGGGAAGGTCAGGCGGATGGCCTTACCGTCGTTCTGGGGATTGATGCCCAGATCGGACTCCTGGATGGCCTTCTCAATGCTCTTCAGAGCGGAGGCATCCCAGGGGGTGATCACCAGCTGACGGGGATCAGGGGTACCAACAGAGGCGATCTGCTGGATGGGGGTGGGGGTGCCATAGTAGTCCACGCTGATGCGGTTCAGCACCGCAGCATTGGCGCGACCGGCGCGAACGGCATCGAAATCACGGATCACGGACTCGATGCTCTTCTTCATTTTTTCCTCGTAAACCTTATACTCATCCTTCAGCATATCGTTATGCCTCCTTTACAATCGTACCAATTTTTTCACCGCGCAGCACGCGGATGATATTATAGGGATCTTTCAGGGCGAATACCACCACGGGGATATTGTTGTCCATAGACAGGCTGGTGGCCGTGGAATCCATCACTGCCAGATGCTGAGCCAGCACATCATCATAGGTGATGGAATCGAACTTTACAGCATCCTCATTCTTGGCAGGATCGCTGTCATACACGCCATCGATGTTCTTAGCCAGCAGGATCGCATCGGCATTGATCTCGGCAGCGCGCAGCACGGCGGCCGTATCCGTGGAGAAGAAGGGGTTGCCGGTGCCGCAGCCAAAGATGACCACACGGCCTTTCTCCAAATGACGAATGGCACGGGCACGGATGTAGGGCTCGGCTACCTCACGGATCTCCAGGGCGGTCTGAACACGGACGTCCACGCCCTTCTGCTCCAGAACATCTGCCATAGCCATGGAGTTCATCGCGGTAGCCAGCATGCCCATATGGTCGGCGCGGGTACGCTCGATATACCCCTCACCGTTCTTTACGCCACGCCAGAAGTTTCCGCCGCCCACCACGACGCCCACCTGAACGCCCATGGCAATGCACTCCTTGATCACATCTGCCACCTGACCGATCACCTGAAAATCCAGGCCAAAACGCTTTTCACCGGCCAGTGCTTCGCCGCTGATTTTCAGCAGCACCCGCTTAAACTTAGGCTCACCCATCGCAGTTCCTCCTAATATACATGATCAATTTATTTTACCTTATTTCTTTTCTTTTGCATAGGGGGTAAATCAACTTTTTTCCACAGATCGACTCTCTGTTTTTGCTTTCAAACTGTTCTCTGCCGCGGCCCGCAGCTCCTCCCGCAGGTTCACTGCCAGGCGACGAAAAATCTCGTTGAGGATCTTTCGTTCCTTTTCCCCGGCACCGATGTATTCCCGCAGCATGGCAAGGCCACCGGACAGCCCCAGCTTGCGAACCTCATCCAATGTTTTTACCTGACCACCCATGCTGAGGATCTGGAACATGGTCTCAATAAACTGTTCCCGCTCCTCTGCCGAGAACTCCTCCAGCCAGCCGCGGATCACACCGTCGGACAGCTGAGCCAACTGAGATCTCTGTCCCAGCCGAACAAACTGATCCCGCACCACACACCAGGACATGGGTTCATGCTGCAGCAACGCACGGTTGACACTGTCGATGACAATACAGTCCTCTTCATGCTCCAGCAACATTCCCACGATAGAGGATTCCGGTACAAAGGTCTCGATACGATCGGCAATGGATTGATAGCGTTCCGTCTTCAGCAGTGCTGCGCTGAAACCCGGACCGTCATTGTTGTAGGCCTTCAGCAGACGCCGGCGCCGGATCCGCTCCGGCAGATGAATGGCCGCCCACGCCGCCAGATTGCCGCCCTTGGAGTGGCCGCCCAAACGCAGCTTTTTCCAACGGCAGGCATCGGCGATCTGGCAGGCATACTCCACCGCCCGGCGCTGGGCCGGCACAGCCTCCAGAAAGCTCATATTGAAGTCTTCCTTCCAGCCCACCAGTGTGGCATCTGTTCCCCGGTAGGCAAGGAACACACTGCCGTCCGGGATCAGGAAGGACATGGCCGCAAACTGCATCTCTTTTTCTTCATCAATGCTGCTCTCGTAGCCAAAAACACCTACCTGCGAAAAGCGCGCCGTCTTCGCCGCCTCACGGATCACCGGCAGATACTCCACCAGCGTCAATCCGGTGCGCTGATCCTCCTCCGTCAGCATGTCACAAACGACAGACAGCGGCAGAGCATCCCCGGGCCGCTTACTCTTCGCCAGGGGCAGCTTCTGCAGATCCATATAGGAGATGATGCAAAGCAGCAGGTTATCCACTTCGTTAAAAGGGGCCTGCGCAAAAGTCAAATCGCCCCGCCAACGCAAATAGTCCTGCAGAGTTGTCTTTTTCTCCCGATCCATATCCATCGCACACTCCCTTCTTCATAATAGGATAACCAAAACACAGCCGACAAAGTCCACGGGCTTTGTCGGCATGTGATCAGATTCTCTTTCCTGCATCCAGGGCAGCCTTATCTGCCTCGTCCCGAATATCATAGCCGAATGCCAGCAGTTCCTGCAGGTAATACTTCTCCAGTCGATTTCCCAGAGGGATCGACAGGCATGCCAATCCAATTGCCAGAAAAATCTCCACGAAGAGTACCGCAATCAGTGCAGCGCCCAGAATCAGCCAATAGGGAATGCTCAGCTTCGGATAATGGCGATAGGTGTTCATAATATTGTAGTCCACCTTGCGGTCCGCCGGAATATGCTCCAGCTTGATCACCTGGCCACACTGGGTACAGCACTTGCTGGCAGCATCGGTAAGCCGTCTGCAGTGGGGGCACAATCCTTTTTTCATAGATACCTCCGACCTGTGCGCGCCTGCGCGCACACGACAATTTCTCATTTCTCCTGACATGTATCCTAACAATTTTTCACAGGATCAGTCAACCCAGATTTTGTAAACTTTTCGCAAAAAAGAGGAGACGCATTGCGCGTCTCCTCTCAGGGACATTTCTTAGTCCTCGTCATCCTCGCTGGCAGCGGCCAGATCGGACAGGTCAAACTCCAGCTTCTCGCCGCAGTTGGGGCAGAGGATCTCGCCGGCTTCCAGAGTCATCTCGTCGAAAACGATCTCCTCCTCGCAGACGGGGCAGGTGGTCTCAAAGTACTCCTCGTCCTCATCCAGTTCCTCGTAATCGTCGTCCTCGTCCTCATCCTCTTCCAACTCATAGAGTGCTTCCTCTACCTCGGACAGATCGTCGCTGACAGCATCCAGACCGTCTTCCACATCGGCCAGTTCCTCTTCCAGCTCCAGCATCTCCTCGGCCATATCATCCAGAACATCGATGATGGCGGCGATCAGCTTGCCCTCCTTGGAATCGGTATCCAGAGCCAGGCCCTCGGCCAGACCCTTCAGGTATGCAACTTTTTCCATGATCTCCATGTTCGATCTCCTTTCTGATCTTAAAACAATTATGGATTCCTTACTTGGTACGGGACATGTACTCACCGGTACGGGTATCGATGGTGATCTTGTCGCCGATGTTGATGAACAGAGGCACCTTCACCTCAGCGCCGGTCTCCACGGTAGCGGGCTTCAGGGTGTTGGTAGCGGTGTTACCGGCCAGACCGGGCTCAGTCTCAGTGACTTCCAGATCCATGAAGTTGGGGCACTCCAGGCCGAACACATTGCCCTTATAGGACAGCACCTTGCAGATGGTGTTCTCGGTGACGAACTTGAAGGCATCGCCCAGCAGATCGGCACCCAGAGGGATCATATCATAGGTCTCCTGATCCATGAAGTAGTACAGGTCGCCATCGTTGTAGCTGTAAGCCATATCCTTACGCTCCACAAAAGCTTCCTCGAACTTTGCGGTGGGGTTGAAAGAAGTTTCGGTGACAGCACCGGTCACCACATTTCTCATCTTGGTACGGACGAAAGCAGCGCCCTTACCGGGCTTAACATGCTGGAACTCCACGACCTGCATGATCTTGCCATCCATCTCAAAATTCTTACCGTTTCTGAAATCGCCGGCAGTAATAGTTGCCATAGTGTGATCCTCCCTATTGATGGGGAATCATCAGCGTATTCCCCGAATTGAAATAATAACGCCAAAAGGCCTTGTTTATTTTACATGATATCGCCATATTTGGCAAGTATTTTGCATTATTTTTTCCTCTTCAGAGGAAAATTTCCTTACAACGCCAGTAATTCTTTCTTCGCCCGGGTCATATTCCGGCAGCCGTCCTCCTCCAGCACCAGCACATCCTCGATGCGCACGCCAAAACGCCCCGGCAAATAGATTCCCGGCTCCGCTGAAATTACTGCTCCCATCGGCAGCGGCTTTTCGTTGCCGGGGGTAGCATTGGGGGATTCATGGATCTCCACGCCCAGACTATGGCCGAAGCTGTGACCAAAGTATTCCCCGTATCCGGCCTCGTCAATCACCCGGCGCGCCGCTCCATCCACCTCTTTTCCGGTGGCTCCGGCCTTCGCTGCGGCAATACCGGCCAACTGGGCCTGCAGCACAATGTGATAGACCTGCTTCATCTCCTCTGACACCTGTCCCAGTGCTACAGTACGGGTCATATCGGAGCAGTAGCCCTCATACACGCAGCCGAAATCCATGGTGATGAACTCCCCCTCCCGGACCTTCCGGTCAGTGGGAACGGCATGGGGCATGCTGCCGTTGGGACCGGAGGCCACAATCGGATCAAAGCTCATGCGTTCTGCTCCGCCCAGCAGCATGAGATACTGCAGCCGGGCAGCGATCTCCTTCTCGGTCATACCGGGCCGCAGCTCCTGCAGCAAGATCTCCAGTGCCTGCTCCGCGATCTGCTGGGCAGCCTCCATCCGACGGATCTCCTCATCGTCTTTGCCGGCACGCAAACCAAACATCAAAGCATCGGCTGCCACCAGTTCTACCGGCAGTTTCTCCTCAAACAGATGCAGTTCCGATACGGTCATCACATCCGCCTCAAAACCGAGCCGCCGGACACCAGTTAGTTCAATGGCCTCTTTCAGCCATGCCACATAGCCCTTCTCCCGGCAGGTCATGCCGATGGCGGCCTGCTCCACCTGTGCCTCCGCCGCCTCTATATAGCGGGAATCGGTGAAGTAGAAGTTCCCACCCTTCGTCACCAGCACGATGCCGTCCCGACCGGGACAATGGAAGCCGGAGGCATAAAAACGGTTGGCCTCTCCAATCAGCAAAATGCCATCCAGCCCTTCCGCCTCCAGACAGGCAGAGATTTTATCAAAATGATTCATTTCTCAATGCTCCTTTGCCATGGCCTTAAAGGGTCTTTGCAGCAGATGCAGGAAATGGTTCCACGCTCCCACCGGTCCTCCCAGCGGCTCCACCATCAGCGCCAGCACACCGCTGAGGTTGGCGCCCAGCATATCCGTCAGCAGCTTGTCGCCCAGCATAGCCGTCTGCTGAGGGGTTACACCCGCCTGCTTCATGGCTTTTCGATACCCGCGGACAGATGGCTTTCCTGCATGGCCTACATAAGAGATTCCCAGATCCTTGCAAAAAGTATTCACCCGCTTGGGGGAACGGTTATTGGAGAGGATCACTACCCGAATCCCCGCCTGTTTCATCTCCGCAATCCAACGGTGCACCATTTCATTCGGTGTTTTCACCGCACGCGGTGCCAGCGTATAGTCCAGATCACACAGCAGGAGTCGAATTCCCCGCTCCGTCAAGGCCTGTGCCGTAACATCCGTATATTGTTGGTAGACCCGGTCCGGAACCAGAGAAAAGCGCATAGTAGTATCCTGCCTTACATAGAGTATCTAATGTAATATACCATTTTTTAATAATAATTACAAGGGGAGGTGACAGATCTGCAAGTACATCTGATCACAGAGCCGGCCGCATTACCTCTCACCCTGCAGCACACCGCCCATCTCGTCCACGCAGCCTATCGCATCGGACCGGAGGGCGATCTCCTGACGGCGGCGCTTCCCCCGTCTCTTCGCGGCGGCTGGATGCTTCTTCATGAGGAGAACAGCAACCCGCCAAAGGAATCCTTAGCCCAGCAGATTCTCAGCGAATGCATCCGGCGAAATTATGCCGGAGTCCTGCTGGATTGTGACCAGTCCCCCACTCTGTCCCAAAGCTTTCTCCGGGAATTGGAACACCTGCTGCAAAACCATCATCGGGAGCTGTTTATCCCAGAGATCTATGCATCTTCCGCAGCCGGCAGTACCGTGTTGATCTGCACCGCCATCTCCGGTGGAGATCTGCGGGAATATCTGCAGGAGGCGCAGGCTCGTTACGGCAAAATTGCGCTGGATCTGCAGAGGCTGCAGATGGATTTCTCTCTTCCGGCCCCGGAGGGAATCGGCACACCGCTGACCTCTGGTCAGTTGCAGCAGCTGCGCCGTGGGCGACCGGTATATTTCAGTCAGCCTCTCTGCACCCACTATTTCACCTATACCCGTTCCGCCTGTCCTCATATGGTCCTTTTTGATGACGGAGTGACCCTGTTGGAAAAAATCCGTTTGGGCCGGGAGTTGGGGATCTCCCACGGATTTCTCCTGCTGCCGGAGGTGACAGATCTCCTGCCGCAGTTGTTTTCCTCACAGGAGGAAAATAAAAGAACCTGAGGATCACTCCTCAGGTTCTGTTGAGATTAATAATATCTCTTGTTTCTGTTCTTACGAGCGGCCTCGGACTTCTTGCGGCGCTTGACACTGGGGCTCTCATAGCACTCTCTCTTGCGCACCTCGGCCAGAACGCCAGCCTTAGCGCAGCTTCTCTTGAAACGCTTCAGAGCGCTGTCCAGGGACTCGCCTTCCTTGACATGTACTTCGGACATCTATTTTCCCTCCCTCCGATATATCCGGCTCAATCCAGGATACTCTTTAAGAGTCACAAGACATGACTTTAACAGATAGCATTATACTAAGCACGCTATCGCTTGTCAAGCAAATTTTCAAATTTTTGAAGAAAAAGGAGAGATTCCCAAGGAACCTCTCCTTTTTTACAGGAAAAACTGTCTTACTTGGCGGGCTTTACGATCAGGTTCACCAGCTTGTTCTTCACCAGAATGGTCTTGACGATGTTCATGCCCTCGGTAGCCTTCTTCACGCGCTCCTGCTCCATAGCGGCAGCGACGACGGTAGCCTCGTCGCTGTCGGTGGGCACCACGACGGTGCCGCGGAGCTTGCCGTTGATCTGCACGGCCATCTCCACCTGTGCATCGATGGTCTTGCTCTCATCGTACTTGGGCCAATCCATCTGCATGGCCATCTTGCCGTACTTGGCGGCGAAGCCCATGTTCTCCCACATCTCCTCAGCCATGTGCGGTACGAAGGGGCTGAGCAGCTGGATCAGCACTTCCAGATCACCGCGGCTGAGGCCCTTGGAGTAGAACTCGTTGACCAGCGTCATCAGAGCAGCAATGGCGGTGTTCATCTTCAGATCGTCGATATCGGAGCTGACCTTCTTGATGGTCTTGTGGACGGAGGCCATATTGGCAGCGGAGATGCCCTCCTCATCGGAGACCATATCCTGCAGGTTGAAGCAGCGGTCCAGGAAACGCTTGGAGCCCTTCACGGCCTCGTCGGACCAGGCAGCGGTCTTCTCAAAGTCACCGATGAACATGATGTACAGACGCATGGTATCGGCACCGTATGCCTTGATCACATCGTCGGGATTCACCACGTTACCCAGGGACTTGGACATCTTGACAGCGGGACGGGTGGCCATGGAGCCATACTTGGTGATGAGTGCCTGCTTCTCCTCCTCGGTCTCCACATTGCCCACATAGTGGGGATTCTTGCCCAGGATCATGCCGTGGCTGGTGCGCTTGGCATAGGGCTCCTTGGTGTGGACCACACCGATATCATACAGGAACTTGTGCCAGAAACGGCTGTAGAGCAGGTGCAGGGTGGTATGCTCCATACCGCCGTTGTACCAATCCACGGGGCCCCAGTACTCCTCCGCTTCCTTGGACAGGAACTCGTTGTCGTTGTGGGGATCCATATAGCGCAGGTAGTACCAGCAGGAGCCGGCCCAGTTGGGCATGGTGTCGGTTTCGCGCTTGGCAGCGCCGCCGCACTTGGGGCAGGTGGTGTTGACCCAGTCGGTCATCTTGGCCAGGGGGCTCTCGCCGTCATCGGTGGGCTCGTAGCTCTCCACATTGGGCAGCAGCAGGGGCAGCTGGCTCTCATCCAGAGGCACCCAGCCGCACTTGGGGCAGTTCACCAGAGGGATGGGCTCGCCCCAGTAGCGCTGACGGGTAAAGACCCAGTCACGGAGCTTGAAGTTGACCTTCTCCTTGCCCCAGCCGTGTGCAACGGCGTAATCGCGCATAGCAGGGATGGCATCCTTCACGGTCATGCCATCAAGGAACTCAGAGTTGACCATGATGCCGGTATCATCCTTCAGCACAAAGGCTTCCTTGGTGATATCGCCGCCCTTGACCACCTCAATGATGGGCAGGCCGAACTTGGTGGCAAACTCCCAGTCACGCTGGTCGTGGCCGGGCACGCCCATGACGATACCGGTACCGTAGCCCATGAGGACATAGTCGGAAACGAACATGGGAATGGCCTTGCCGTTGATGGGGTTATAGATCTCGATGCCCTCCAGACGGACACCGGTCTTTTCCTTATTCAGCTCACCGCGCTCAAAGTCGGACTTGCGGCTGGCAGCCAGACGGTACTCCTCCACCTGATCCCAGTTGCCGATCTTATCCTTCCACTTCTCCAGCATGGGATGCTCGGGAGAGATGACCATGTAGGTCACACCGAAGATGGTATCCACACGGGTGGTGTAGACGGTCACATCATCGCCGGTGTTGGTCTTGAAGGTAGCATCGGTACCGTAGGAGCGGCCGATCCAGTTCTTCTGCTGCACCTTGACGCGCTCGATATAATCCAGCTCATCCAGATCGTCGATGAGGCGATCGGCGTACTTGGTGATGGCCAGCATCCACTGGCTCTTCTCCTTGCGCACCACCTCGCCGCCGCAGCGCTCGCACTTGCCTTCCACCACTTCTTCGTTGGCCAGACCGACCTTGCAGCTGGTGCACCAGTTGATGGGCATGGTGGTCTTATAGGCAAGCCCCTTCTTATACATCTGCAGGAAGATCCACTGGGTCCACTTATAGTACTTGGGGTCGGTGGTATCCACCACGCGGTCCCAATCGAAGCCATAGCCCAGCATCTTCAGCTGACGGGTGAAGTTGGCAATATTGTCACGGGTGACGATGGAGGGATGGATATGGTTCTTGATGGCGAAGTTCTCCGTGGGCAGACCGAAAGCATCGTAGCCGATGGGGAACAGCACATTGTAACCCTCCATACGGCGCTTACGGCTGACAATGTCGATGGCCGTAAAGGGACGGGGATGACCCACATGGAGGCCTGCGGCACTGGGATAGGGAAACTCGATGAGGCCGTAGAACTTCGGACGGCTCTTGTCCCCGGTGATGGCAGCATAGGGCTTGCTGACCTCCCAGCGGTCCTGCCATTTCTTTTCAATGGCGGTAAAATCGTAATGCATAGCGACTTTCTCCTTCTATGACAAAGTTTTTTACAGACACAATAAAAACGTCCCCGACTGCATACGCAGTCAGGGACGCATCAAACGTGTTACCACCCTGATTCAGCTGCAGATCGCTCTGCAGCCCTCAGTGACTCCTGGAGTCCTGCGCCGGTAACGGTGCGCTGCCGCTCCGCCCTATTGAGGCGAAGTGCTCCGGGGCCAGTAAACAGGGTGCCTCCATCGGCTCGCAGCAACCGCCGACTCTCTTGCGGCAGACAACTCCTGTCTTTCTCCCATCATCGCATTTGAATATCATACCCTACTATTGTAATAGTAGGATCTCCGTTTGTCAAGCCTTACTCCTGCTCCGGCAGATCCAGCGCCACAGGAGTGCCGTCCTTCCACAGACGCTCCAGTCCGTAGAACTCACGGGCCTCACCGTTGAACACATGGACAGCGACGCAGCCATAGTCCAGCAGCACCCAGGTACCACCGCGATAGCCCTCGCGGTGCAGGGCCTCCTCGTCGGCCTCCTCGGTGAGCACCTTCTCCACATTGTCAACCAGTGCATTGATCTGGGTGTTGGAGGAGCCGGTGGCCAGAACGAAATAGTCTGCCAATGTGGTCAGGCTGCTGATCTCCAGCACCTGGATTTCCTTACCCTTTTTGTCGGCCAGCGCGCGGGCTGCCAGCAATGCCAATTCCTTCGGTGTCTTCATGATTCTTTTCCTCTCAACAGATAGTCTCTTGCTTCTTGTGTACGATGATGCACGGGATTCCCCATGCTCTTCAGATCCTCAATGCCGTCCGTCAGCGCCATCAGCAGGCCGTCCTCCAGATCCCGATGGACTTCCTCACGCAGCCGCTCCACACCGGGGAAATTCCGGGTGGGCTCCACATAGTCTGCCAAATAGAGCACCTTCTCCAGCAGTGTCATATTCGCCTTGCCGGTGGTATGCCAATAGATCGCCTCATAGATCTCATCCGATACCCCGAACAGATCCCGGGCCACTGCCGCACCGGTCTTGGCATGCAGCAGCTTCAGCGCCTTCTTCTCCAACTCATCCAACGGGATTCCATAGTGCTCACACAGAGCCAGCTGCTGCTCCATGGTCAGTTTCTTGGTGCAGTCGTGGAGCAGGGCCGCAATCTGCGCTGCCGTCACATCCGCTCCGTACTGCCGGGCCAGGCGAATGGCCTCCTGCTCAGTACCCAGCACATGTGCCATGCGTTTGGGTTTGAGAAAACTCAGCGCAATGGGTCGCAGCTGATCCGGTGTCAGATTCTTCAGGTCGGCGGCCGTACCGTAGAGTCCCCGCCGCTGGATATATCCCCAGACGGGATCGGTCAGGTACTCCCTGCCCTTTCCATCGGCCAGCATTCCGCGCACCTGCGTGGAGGAGATCTCCACCACCTGCGGATTGGGCAATAGTGCGATCCGGGCGCCATAGGTCTCCTCCAGATACGCCTTCTGCCGGAGAAACTCCTGATCCTCCCCCTCCCGGGTACGGGAAAAGGCGGCCAGACCCGCCAATTGGGTGATCACTTCCGGCTCATGCCACTGGTGCAGGGACAGAAACATATCCGACCCCATCAAAAACCACAGTTCATCCTCCGGGTGCTGCGCATGCAGCTGGCGCAGCGTATCGCTGGTGTAGCTCTTCCCCTGCCGCAGAAGTTCCAGATCCAGAACTTCTGCCCCGGGCAGTTCCCCTGCCGCCAGCCGGCACATCTCCAGCCGGTCCGCGCCATCAGCTCTGCCCGCAGGAGCCGCCTTATGGGGAGAGATCCCGCTGGGGATCAGCAGCAGTTTGTCCAGCCCCAGTGCCTCCGATGCTGCCTTCGCCGCCGCCAGATGGCCGCGGTGAATGGGGTCAAAGGCGCCGCCGTAAATGCCGATTCTCATGCCTTGCGGCTCTTGCGGTCAGAGACCAGCTCGATCTTCCGCTTGGTCTTATCGTGCTGCATCCGGTAGAGCACGAACTTACTGCCGATCACCTGCACCACCTCGCTGCGGGTCACTACCTTCAGCTCCTCAGCAGCCTCACGGGCGGTATACAGGGAATTCTCCAGCACGCGGCCCTTGATCAGCTCACGGGCCTCCAGCGCATCATTTGCCTGCTTGACCAGATTGTCGCTGATGCCGTCCTTGCCGATATGCAGAATGGTGTCCTCGCCTGCGGCGATGCCCCGCAGCTGGGCTCTCTGCTTACTTGTCAGTTCCATATTGTTTTCCTCAGTTCTTCTCCAGATATTTCTTCAGTTCACCGGCAAAGGCCCGCAGGGCGACGCCGCGGTGGCTGATGGTATTCTTCTCCTCTGCCGTCAGCTGCGCAAAGGTCTTGCGCATACTGGGCACAAAAAAGATGGGATCGTAGCCGAAACCGCCCTCACCCTGGGGGGCATAGGCGATGGTTCCGTCGCAGCGGCCCTCCGTCTCCAGCACATCCCCGTTGGGGAAGCAGCAGACAATGGCCGTCTGGAAATGGGCCGTGCGGCTCATGGCGCCCCGAAGATTCTGCAGCAACAGCTGGTAGCGGGCCACATCTCCCTCCACACCGCCGTAGCGGGCGGAGTAGACACCGGGGGCACCGTTGAGGGCATCCACACACAGACCGGAGTCATCTGCAATCGCCGGCAGACCACTGGCCTCCATGACAGCCTGCGCCTTCAGACGGGAATTTTCCGCAAAAGTCGTTCCGGTCTCCTCCACATCAACGCTCAGTCCCAGATCCGACTGCAGCACCACCTCAACACCCAGTTCGTTGAGGATCGCCTGCATCTCCTTCAGTTTTCCTTTGTTCTGCGATGCCAGTACAAGCTTCATCTCTTACTCCTCCCGGGGCGCTTCTTTCCCCGCGAATGTTTTCTTCAGTTTCTCCATGGCACTTTTCCGTTCCGGCACCGGAAGGATCATCTTCCGGCAAACCTCACAGTACCACGCCTCCGTCTCCCCGCCAAACACAGCACTGTCCGTCAGACGCACCGCCTTGCGGGGAAGGGGACCGTCCGCAGCGCACCACTGCAGCGGCCGCGTGCTGCCAATGGAACCTGCCTGCATTTCCTTCTGACAATAGGGACATACCATATTAGTTTTCTCCTCCCTGCAGGGCCGCCTCCCGGTCACGGATGCGGTCCAGCCGCATATTGCGCAGGGTCAGCACCAGATCGGTGGCGACCATCAGGATATCGGCAATATAGAACGCCACCACATAGTTTATATTTCCGGTGAGAAACTTACCCGTCAAACCCGACAGATAACCCAACATCACCATGATCTGAAACATAATCGTCTTTCCCTTTGCCGTGCGGGAGCGGATGGATTTGCTGATATTAGCCGGCCAGGACAGACCGAAGCAGATCAGCATGAGCATTTCACAAATTTGAGCCATAGCAGTTCCTTTATCCCAAAATATTTCCCAAAATTTCTTTTTCCTTCCGGATCAGCTCCAGATTGCCCTTATGGCACAATTCCACCAGTTCCTGCTGCTCCCGGGCGGTGAAGGCACGGCCCTCGCCGGTGCCCTGCAGCTCGATGATCTCACCCAGCTCGTTCATCACGCAGTTCAGGTCCACCTGTGCGCGGCTGTCCTCGGAATACTGCAGATCCAGCATGGCCGTCTCCTCCACAATACCGGCAGAGATGCCTGCCACATAATGGCGGATCGGATTGCGGCCCAGATAGCCCTCATCTACCAGACGGCGGCAGGCCAGAGCCATGGCAACAAAACCGCCGGTCACGGAGGCGGTACGGGTACCGCCATCACCCTGCAGCACATCGCAGTCAATGGTGATGGTGCGCTCCCCCAGCCGCTCCAGATCAATGGCGGCACGCAGGCTGCGGCCGATCAGACGCTGGATCTCGGCGCTGCGGCCGGACAGCTTCAGCTTGTCCACATCCCGGCGGGAGCGCTGGCGGTTGGCCCGGGGCAGCATGGAATACTCCGCCGTCACCCAGCCGCAGCCGGGCTTGACATGCGGGGGAACCCGCTCCTCCACAGAGGCATTGCACAGCACCACCGTGTCACCGCAGCGGATCAGCACACTGCCCTCGGCAAACTTGATAAAGTCCGTGGTGATCTCCACCGGACGCAGTTCATTACACTTTCTGCCATCGGCACGAGTCATATCGGTTCCTCCTATTCTCTTTAAAACAGTTCGGACACGAATTCTTCCGGATCGAAGGGACGCAGGTCCTCCATCCCCTCACCCACACCCACAAACTTCACCGGAACCTTCAGTTCCTGTGCGATGGCCACAACGATACCGCCCTTGGCCGTACCGTCCAGCTTGGTGAGGATGATGCCGGTCAGTCCGGCGATCTCATTGAACTGCTTGGCCTGAATCAGACCGTTCTGGCCGGTGGTGGCATCCAGCACCAGCAGGGTCTCCCGGGCGCTGTCGGGAGACTCCCGGTCGATGATCTTACGCAGCTTGGCCAGTTCGTTCATCAGGTTCTGCTTGTTGTGCAGGCGGCCTGCCGTATCGCACAGCACCACATCGGTGCCGCGGGCACGGGCGGCCTGCAGCGCGTCAAAGAGCACGGCACCGGGATCGGCGCCCTCATTTTGCCGCACGATATCCACACCGGCGCGGCCGGCCCAAATCTCCAGCTGATCAGCAGCTGCTGCACGGAAGGTATCACCGGCACACAGCAGTACTTTCTTCCCTTCGCCCTTCAGGCGGTGGGCCAGCTTACCGATGGAGGTGGTCTTACCCACGCCGTTGACACCGATCACCAGTGCCACACTGGGTTTGGTGGACAGATCCAGTTCGCCTGCACCCACCATCAGCTTCCGGCTGATGATCTCCCGCAGGGCGGCCTTGGCCTCCTCGCCGGACTGCAGGTGCTGCTTCTGCACCACCTGACGCAGCTCGCGGACCGTATCCGTAGCCACATTCACGCCCATATCCGCCAGAATCAGAGACTCCTCCAGTTGATCGAAAAAGTCGTCATCCAGCATCTCCCAGACCACAGCATTGAACCAGGCCTGTTTGATCTTCCCAAAAATACCCATGGTCTTCCTCCATTACTTGATGCGAAGTTCCTTCGCCATGTCGTTGAGATTGATGGTCAGCACCTTGGACACACCGCGCTCCTGCATGGTGACGCCATAGAGCACGTCCGCCTCCTCCATAGTACCGCGGCGGTGGGTGATGACGATGAACTGTGTCTTACCGGCAATGCGGCGCATGTACTTGGCGTAGCGGACCACATTGGCCTCATCCAGTGCCGCCTCGATCTCATCCATCACGCAGAAAGGTGTGGGGTGGACCTTCAAAATGGCAAAATACAGTGCGATAGCCACAAAGGCCTTCTCACCGCCGGAGAGCAGGGTGATGGTCTTCAGCTGCTTTCCGGGGGGCTGCACCTTGATCTCAATGCCGCAGTTGAGGATATCGGTTTCATCCTCCAGCTCCAGCCGTGCCTTGCCGCCGCCGAACAACTCCAGGAAAGTCTCCTGGAAGCTCTCGTTGAGCAGCTTGAACTGCTCGGCGAAGATCTCCGTCATCTCCTTGGTGATCTCATCGATCACGCCCTGCAGGGCCTCCTTGGCCTGCTCCACGTCATTCTGCTGCTCCACAAACATGGTGTAGCGGCTATTGACTCTCTGGAATTCCTCGATGGCGTCCAGATTGACATTGCCCAGACTCTTGCGCTCACGGGTCAGCTCCGCAATGCGGCGGGTGGCCTTGGGGATGCTCTCCAGTTCAATGCGCTGGGCCTGTGCGTCGGAGTGGCTCAGCTCATAGGTCTCCCACAGGCGGTCCAAAATCTGGGACTGCTCCATCGCATTCTTGGACAGATGGTTGTCCAGACGGGAGACTTCCCCGTCCACGCCGCGCAGGGTCTCATAGCAACTGTCGCTCTCCTGTCCCATGCTGCTGCGGCGGGCCTCCAGGGCCATCTTCTCCTCCATCAGCATGCTCAGCTGACTGCGTAGCTGCTCCAATTGACCGCGCAGGCCATCTGCCTTCTGCCGGTGATCATCCACCTGCAGCTGCGCCTGCTCGTTGGACAGGCGGATCTGCCGGGCACGCTCTTCCCGATCGGTATGGTCGTTGCGCATATCGGTCTGCATAGCCTCCAGATCCTGAAGGCTGCGCAGAGCACTCTCTTTCTCAGCAGCCAGTGCGGCCTGTGCCTCACGCTTCCGGGTCATCTGCTCAGCCAGCTCACCGCTTCTGTTCTGCAGGTCGGTCTGCCCTTCCTGCTGCTGTTGCAGCTGCTCCTGCAGACGCTGAGCCTCCTGCTCATGCTGCCGGATGATCTCGGACACCTGAGCGGACTGCTGGGCATCACTTTCCTTGCGGCGCTGCAGGCTCTCCAACTCCGCCTCCATATTCTGACCGGCAAAACGCAGGCTCTCCAGCAGAATATCATAATGATCCTGCCGGGCTGCCAATCCGGAAACCTGTTGGGCAGCAGCATTCTGCTGCTCCTTGGCCACATCCAGTTCATACTGGGCCTTCTGCAGTTCACGGCCCGTCTCTTCTGCCCGGGCATTGGCCTCTGCCAGCTGCTGCTGCAGCTGCTCCAGTTCCGCCCGGCGGCGGACAATCTCACCGGCACGGGACAGCACACCGCTGTTGCGGTTGACGCTGCCGCCGGTCATGGAGCCGCCCCGGTTGATGACCTGACCATCCAGCGTCACGATACGGAATCGGTTCTGATGACGGCGGGCCATCTGAATGCCGCAGTCCAGATCCTCTACGATCACCGTATGGCCCAGTGCATAGCGGGCGATTGCCTCATACTTCTTGTCATACTGTACCAGGCGGCTGGCCACACCAACGAAACCGTATTCATCGTCCAGCCCCTGCTCTTTCAGTTCATCACCGCGGATCGTGGTCAGCGGCAGGAAGGTGCCGCGTCCGGCATCCCGCTGCTTCAGCAGGCCGATGGCCGCCTTGGCATCCTCTTCCCGATCCACCACAATATTCTGCATGTTGCCGCCCAGTGCGATCTCAATGGCAACACTATACTGCTCCTCTGTGTGCATCAGATTGGCCACCGGACCGTGAATACCCCGCAGCGTATTGTGCTCCGCTGCCTGCATCACGACCTTTACCGCTCTGGAGAAACCCTCGTATTCTTTCTCCATCTCCCGCAGCACATGGATACGGCCGGAGAGATTCTTCTCGTCTGCCGTCAGCTGCATCTTCCGGGCAGCAGCCTCCTCGGCCCGACGCTGACGACCCTCCATCTTCAGACTGTGACCCTGAATGATGTTGGCAGCGGCCTGCTCCTCCTCCCGGGCACTTTCCAGCTCCCTGCGGTTGGCAGCGGCCTCCTGCTCCTTCTCTGCCATGTTCTGGCGGTTGGCAGACAGTTCTGCCTGCAGAGCAGCTTCGCGGTCTGCGACCTCACGGGCACCGGCAGTCAGAGCGGACAGCTGGGCACGGGCATCGGCGGCGGCCGCCGTCGCCAACGCCTCCCGGGCACGCAGCGCCTCGGCCTCCTGGGCCGCACTGCCGGCACTTTCGGCAATGGCACGCACCTGCACCAGCAGCTGCTCCAGTTCCTCATCCAGCTGGGCACTCTGCTGATCGATCCCTGCCATGCGCTCTGCCAGGGCATCCATTCTTCCCTGCAGATCCTCTGCACGGGTCTGTGTGCTGGACAGTTCCCTGTCGATCTGCTCCAACGTCTCCCGGTTGTGATCCATGGTACTGCGCAGCACCATGATCCGGGACTCCTCCTGATTGATCTGGCCATCCAGCTGAGACATCTGCTCACGCAGCTGCTCGGCTGCAATATCATTGGCCTGCACCTGCTCGCTGCAGGCATCGGACTCCATGCGGATCCTGGCCAGGTCCTGCTGGGCCTTCTCCTGATCCTGCTTGGCCGTCTCATAGTCGCTCTGCAGCTTCAGGGCGGTGGTCTTCAGCGTCTGCAGGTTCTCCAGCCACACGCTGATCTCCAGCACACGCAGTTCATCCCGCAGCACCAGATACTTCTGCGCCTTGGCGGACTGCTCCCGCAGAGGCTCCACCTGCAGTTCCAGTTCGGAGATCTTGTCCCGGATACGCACCAGGTTCTCCTCCGTCTTCTGCAGCTTCCGCTCGGACTCCTCCTTGCGGTGACGGAACTTGGAAATGCCCGCTGCCTCCTCAAAGATCTCGCGGCGCTCGCCGCTCTTCACCGACAGGATCTCATCGATCTTGCCCTGACCGATGATGGAATAGCCCTCGCGGCCCATACCGGTATCCATGAACAGTTCGTTGACATCCTTCAGGCGCACCGACTGGCGGTTGATGTAATATTCCGATTCGCCGCTGCGATAGTAGCGACGGGTAATGGCCACCTCAGCCTCCTCCCGGCTGGGGAAGATGTGCTCGGTATTATCGATCACCAGGGACACCTGTGCAAAACCGGTCTGGTTGCGCTTCTCGGTTCCGCCGAAAATCACATCCTCCATCTTACCGCCGCGGAGCTGACGGCTGTTCTGCTCGCCCATGACCCAGCGGATGGCATCTGAAATATTGGATTTACCGGAGCCGTTGGGGCCTACAATGGCGGTAATATCCTCACCGAAGTTGAGAACAGTCTTCTCCGGGAAGGACTTAAATCCCTGAATCTCAAGACTCTTAATGTACAAATGCTTCACCTCATTCAAAGAGCATACTTTAACTAATTTATTATATCAGCCAAGTATCCGCATTTCAAGAAAAAGCTGTGCATCTGATCTGTAATTTTTCTATGTGATTTTCCACAGAAGAGAAGGCCCGGAACTCCGGGCCTTCTCTCATTCTCTTTTCTCTGCCTCCATCATTTCATACAGGCACGCCAGTGCATCAGACAGGGTCCCTACCCGGTCCATCAGCCCCAGACTCACCGCCTCCTCACCATAGACGATGGTCCCCACATCGTTGGACATATCCCCCATGTGGAGCATCAGTTCCCGGAATTTCCCCGGCTGGATTCCGCTGTGGCAGGACACAAAACGGACAATACTCTCCTGCAGCCGCTCAAAATAGTGGTAAGTCTGAGGAGAGGCGATCACCATACCGGTCATCCGAACAGGATGAATGGTCATGGAGGCGGAGGGGGCGATAAATGTCCTTCTGGCCGAAACAGCCAGCGGGATCCCGATGGAATGCCCGCCACCCAGCACCAGTGTCACCGTAGGCTTGGTCATCCCGGCGATCATCTCCGCAATGGCAAGGCCTGCCTCCACATCTCCGCCCACCGTGTTCAGCAGTACCAACAGGCCATCCACCTCTTCTGATTGTTCCAGCGATGCCAGAAGCGGCAGCACATGCTCATATTTGGTGGTCTTTGCGTTATTGGGGGCGGTGCTGTGCCCCTCGATCTGTCCGATGATGGTAAGGCAGTGCACCGTTCCGTGGGAGTTGGTGATGGTGGCAGAGCCCAAATCCACCAACTGCTGGGTCTCCTCCCGGTTTTCCTCCTGCTGCTGCGCAGGCCTCGTCTGCTCTGTCATAGTGCAAACCCTCCTTCGTTTTCTTTAGGGTGTGCGGCTGTGGAAAAAACATTCCTCCTTGCTTTTTTTCGTCAAAAGTTTATACTGATTTCAAGAAAAGGAGGGATCCGGATGAAACTTTGGTTCAAGCAGCGTTTTTTCAGCTGGTTTGACAGCTATGATATCTACGACGAGGCCGGCCAGACCGTATTCACCGTGGAGGGTCAGCTGGATTGGGGGCATCGCCTGCACATCCTCAATGCTGCCGGTGAACACATTGCCACCGTAAAGCAGAAGATCTTTACCCTTCTCCCCCGGTTCGATCTGTATATCGGGGAGGAGATGATTGGCTCCATCCAAAAGGAATTGACGCTTTTCCGTCCCGCCTTCACCGTGGACTATAACGGCTGGACCGTGGAAGGCAACTTCCTGCAGTGGGAGTATCAGATCCTGGACGGTCAGGGAATGCCCGTGGCCTATATCAGCAAGGATATCTTCCAGTGGACCGATACTTACTCCATTGAGGTCCGCAGCCAGCAGGACGCCCTCTGTGCCCTGATGGTGGTGCTGGCCATTGATGCCGAAAAATGCTCGAGAGATTGAGGGGGAGACCATGAAAGAACAGACCGCTATTCAAAGAGAGATCGTATCCTTTGTGGAGGATTTTGTTGCCCGCTATCCCGCTGAAAACGGAACTCCTGCCCTGTGGCGCAAGCCGCTGGTCTCCTTCGCCGATGCCAGAGACCCCTACATTCAGAATCTGCCTCAGCTGATCAATGAGCGGCATATGCTGCCTCAGGATTTCCTGCCCAGTGCCACGGTGGTGATCTCCTGCTTCTTCCCCTTCCTGCCGGAGGTTGCCAACAGCAACATCGGCGTGGAGGACAATATGCCCTCCCTCCAGTGGAATGATGCCTACGGTGTCACCAACACCATGATCGGCCGGCTCAATGAAGCTTTGGCAGCCTTCATCCGCAGCCGCGGCTATGAGGCTGCTGTCCCCGAGGGAGTCTGTATGTTTCAGGATATCCTCATGAGCAACTGGTCCCAGCGCCATCTTGCCTATGCCGGCGGTCTGGGCACCTTCGGCATCAACAATATGCTCATTACCGACAGTGGCTGCTGTGGTCGGCTGGGCTCCCTTGTGGCCGATATTCCCGCTGTCACCACCGGTCGGCGCGAGGTGGAAAACTGCCTGTACAAGAAGAACGGCAGCTGCTCTAAGTGCCTGTCCAACTGCTTCTCCGGTGCGCTGCATATCGGAAATCTGGATCGGCAAAAATGCCGCACTATGTGCGACCGAAACGGAACCGACAGCTGCGGAAAATGCGACACGAACATCCCCTGTGCCTTCGCTATCCCCGGCACTGTATGAGTTTTTTTTCTTATCGATTTCCAGGGCGGAGACTTGTTCTCCGCCCCTTTTTTCTTTTCACGATACTTTTTCGCGATATTTTTCTCTATGTTTCCTTTAAATATAATATTTTATCGAATTATCCCGTTTTATAGGTTGACAATACATACTTTAAAGCAGTAAAATGACGAGGTATTTTTATTATATGACCGCGTATATATTTCTCCCATCTGACAAAATGGAATGCGTACGCTTCATAGAAAGGAAGAAAACATGTCTTACGATGTTCTTGTGAAAAACATTTCCATCGCTGACGGCACCGGCAGCCCTATGTTCACCGGCTGTGTGGCCGTACAGGATGGCAAAATCGTAAAAGTCGCTCCCTCCATTGAAGGCGAAGCCCAGCTGGTCATTGAAGGAAACGAGAAGCAGATCCTCTGCCCCGGTTTCTTTGACACCCACACCCACGGCGATATGCAGCGCATCTTTGATCCCTATATGACCACGCAGATCCTGCAGGGTGTTACCTATGATGTCTGCGGCAACTGTGGTATTTCCGCTGCTCCCGTGGATCCCAACAACTTTGATCTGCTCAAGCGTTACACCGCACCGCTGATGCCTTTCAATCAGTTTGACGAGCAGTGGGCCACCTGGGACACCTTCGGCAAGTATCTGGATGCCGTGAAGAATGTGGGCTGCAAGATCCACGCCCACTCTTTTGTGGGCCACGGTACGCTCCGCATCGCTGCTATGGGCATGGAGGACCGTGCTCCCACCGCTGAGGAGATGGAGGTCATGAAGAGCCTGCTGCGTGAGGCCATGGAGGCCGGCGCTTTGGGTATGTCCTCCGGTCTGATCTACGCTCCCGGCGTTTACAGCACCACCGAGGAACTGGTGGAGCTGTGCAAGGTGGTTGCCGAATTTGACGGCGTATATGCCACCCACATGCGCAATGAGAGCAGCCATGTGGTGGAGAGCGTCGAGGAAGCTCTGACGGTTGCACGCCAGGCCGGCTGCAAGCTGCTGGTCTCCCACCATAAGGTCTCCGGCCCCGCCAACCGTGAACTGTACAAGAAGACTCTGAAGCTGATCTCCGATGCCCGTGCCGAGGGCATGAATGTGATCTGCGATCAGTATCAGTCCAACAAGGGCAGCACCACCATCGCCGCCCTGCTGCCTCCCTTCTGCCAGGCAGACGGCACCAACGGTCTGCTGCGTCAGCTGGCCGATCCCGCCCGCCGGGCCGAGATCACCAATGCCATGCGCAACGATGATTCCTATGAGAACTTCCTGAAGTTCCTGGGTGCGCACTCCATCCTGATCGTCAGTTCTGAGATGACGCCCCAGTTCAACGGCAAGTATCTGGATGAGGTGGCTGCCACTCTGGGCATGTCGGCTGAGGATGCCGTGTGCCAGCTGGAGCTGGACAACAACGGTATCGTGCTGATGGCCGTCGTCATGTGCGAGCAGGATGTGGTGGACGAGATCTTCAAGTTCCCCTATACCTGCATCGGTTCCGACGGCATCGGCGCCGGCACCGGCACCCGTACCCATCCCCGCGCTGTGGGCAATATGGTCCACATGCTGGAGGACTTCGTCCGTAACCGCAAGGTAGTCACCTGGGAGGAGGCCATCCGTAAGGCCACTTCCCTGCCCGCCGATTTCCTGAATGTGCCTGACAAGGGCCGCATCGCTGAGGGAAAGGACGCCGATCTGGTGATCTTTGACCGGGAGAACGTGGGTACCGACGCCTCCTTCGAGAATCCCAATGTGGATCCCAGAGGCATTGATTATGTATTTGTTGCAGGCAAGCTGGTCGTAAAAGACGGCTCTGTCATCAAATAAACGCAAACCGTTAGGAAAGGAAAACACACAACATGAAAACAACCGTTATTGCCATTGTTCTGGTGTATCTGGTAGCGATCGTGGCCATCATCATGCTGACCGGCCGCAAGGTCAAGACCTACTACGATTTCGCACTGGGCGGCGGTTCGATCCCCTGGTGGGTCGTTACCGGTACCATGTTCGCCTCCACCGTGGGCGGCGCAACCATGATCGGCTACGTGGGCAGCTACAAGACCATCGGTCTGCAGTGGGCCTGGGTTCCCTTCGTCTCCTTCTTCCTGGGTTCTCTGGTCATCGGCTTCCTGCTGGCCGGCCGTCTGAAGAAGCTGAACCAGTACACCACTGCTGATATTTTCAAGCTGCGCTATGGCAAGGGCTCCCGCATCATCGCTGCCGCCCTCAACTGCCTGGGTGAGATGGCCGTGGTCGCCAGTATGATGGCTTCCTTTGCCACTATGGCCAACGGCTATCTGGGTATTGACTACATGACCTGCATGATCATCGCCATTGTCATCTTCTTCGTCACCGCCGCTGCCGGTGGTCTGAAGGGCGTTGCCTACACGGATACTCTGCAGGGTCTGGTGATCTTCATCACCGTGTTCATCGTGGCTATTATTTCCATGGGCCGTCTGGGCGAGAACGGCGGTTTTGCTGCCATCGAGCCCCACCTGCTCAACCCCTTTGCCAGCAACTCCCCCTGGATGAATATGCTGGGCACCATCGTCTCCGGCGGTCTGATGGGCGCCGTGATGCAGTCCCTGTTCATCCAGCGCATCAATGCCTGCAGCAGCGCTGCAGAAGCCAAAAAGGCAGCCATTGCCAATGCCATCCTGTGCGGTGTCTTCATGGTCGGCTTCATCTCTGTGATCGGTCTGTCCGCCAGCACTTACCTGCCCGCAGAGGTCGCCGGCAACAACGTCATCACCGAGATCCTGGCCACCATGCCTGACATTCTGGCTGCCTTCTACACCGCTGCCATTCTGGCCGCTGTGCTGACTACTGCCAACTCCCTGCTGCTGAGCTGCAGCATGACCTTCGTCCGCGACTTCGTGGGCGGCATCAAGGAGCTCAACGATAAGCAGTCTCTGGTTCTGTCCCGCGCTTTCATTCTGGCCATTGACCTGCTGGCCTTCGTGGTCATCCAGTACATGGACGGCGTTCTGAGCTGGATCCTCATCACCTACACCATCCTGGCCACCCTGTTTGTGCCTATGTACGGCGGCCTGCTGTTCAAGCAGATGACCCCCGCTTCCGGCGTTCTGGGTCTGGCTCTGGGCGGCGGCATCGCCGTGGTGTGGGAAGTGCTGAAGATGTTCAGCCTGCTGCCCGCCTCCCTGGCTGCGATCCACTCTATCTTCCCCGGCATCGTTCTGGGTATCGTGGGTCTGCTGCTGGGCACCCTGTCCAAGAACAAGTCCACTCCCGAGCAGCTGCGCGTGGTGGATTGCTTCCGCAAGAACCTGCCCTACGAGGAATAAGATCCTCCGTCAAGCAACATATTAAAAACCCTGACCGGAAAATCCGGTCAGGGTTTTTTTATTCTGTTTTGCTTACGCCTCAAAGACGGCCTTGCAGCCCCGGTAAGTCATATAGCAGTCCAGCTTGGACACGGTCTCAAAAGGCGCGTGCATGCTCAGCACGGGCACGCCTGCATCCAGCGTGGCAATGTTGCGGTTTGCCATATACATGGCCACCGTACCACCGCCGCCGGCATCCACCTTGCCCAGCTCAGAGATGTGCCATACCACACCGGCATCATCCAGCAGACGACGCAGATAGGCCACCGTCTCAGCACTGGCATCGGAAGCACCGCTCTTACCGCGGGCGCCGGTGTACTTGCAAAGTCCCATACCGTGGTTGATCATGGATGCATTACGGCGCTCGAATACCTCCCCGAAATTAGGATCGTAGGCTGCCGTCACATCGGCAGACAGGCAGAAGGAGTTTTCATAGCACTCCCGCAGTGCCACACCCTGGCTCTCACACAGATCGTGCAGGAAGGTATCAAAGGCGGCAGACTGCATGCCCGTCACACCCATGGATCCGATCTCCTCCTTGTCCGCCAGCATGCAGACCGCGGTCTTATTGGGCATCTCCAGCTCCAGAATGGCCTGCAGAGCCGCAAAACCGCAGACCCGGTCATCATGACCGTAGGCACCGATGAGGCTGGCATCCAGACCGATATCGGTAACCTCCACCGCCGGGACCGCCTCCAGCTCTGCGGAAGTAAAGTCATCCTCGGTGATGCCGTACTTCTCATGAAGCCGCTCCAGAATGTGCAGCTTCACCCGGTCGCTGCCGTCCTCATCTCCCACAGGCTGGCTGCCCAGCAGGATGTTCAGATTCTCACCGGGGATCGCCTCATTGAGGGGCTTTTTCCCCTGCTCCGCGCCCAAATGGGGCAGCAGATCATTGATGACAAACTTGGGCTCCGCGCCCTCACCCAGCACCACATCCACCAGGGTCCCGTCCTTGCAGGCGATCACTCCCCGCAGTTCCAGCGGGATGGTGACCCACTGGTATTTGCGGATGCCGCCGTAATAATGGGTCTTGAAATAGGCCATGCCCCCCTCTTCATAGAGGGGATTGGGCTTCAGATCCAGTCGGGGAGAATCGATATGGGCCGCAGCGATCTGCACGCCCTGGGCCATGCTCTCCAGACCGATCACCGCCAGCATCAGGCTCTTCCCGCGGTTGCAGGTATAGACCTTATCACCGGGCTGCAGGTGCATTCCGCGGTGATAAGGTACGAAACCCTTCTCCTCCGCCAGAGCAATGCCCCGCCGGGTGCATTCCCGCTCCGTCTTGCAGCGGCGCAGAAAGTCCTTATAGGCTTCGCAGTAGGCCTGCATTCCGACAAAATCCTGCTCCTCCATGCGGTCATAGCCGTTCTTCATGGCGGAAAACAGCTTTTCCTTGCGCTCTTTCATGGTTTCCGACATAGTTCCTCCTTGATCAGCTGACGGAAAAATTCCAGCGCCTGCTGTTCAAATTCCGCAGCGGTATCCGCTGTATTTTCCAGAATATCTGTACAATGCTGCCGGTAGTAGTCATCCGGAACCTGTGCCTGCAGCCGCAGACGGGCATACTCCTCACTGATGCCGTCCCGGGTCATAATGCGCCGGATCCGCCCCTCTGCCGGGGCCAGAATTCCTACCGTTCTGCCGCACAGACGACCCATGCCGCTCTGCAGCAAATTGATGGCATCCAGACCTGCGATCAGCTGTCCCTCCGTCTCCTCCAGGGCACGGCGGGGTACATGGGCAAAAACAATGGCATCCAGTTTCTCCAGCTGCCGGGCATTCCCGAAGACCATACTGCCCAGTTTCTGCCGATCCAACAGACCGGTTACCGGATCAAATATGTCCCCGAAAGCGGCGACCAGATCGCCCCGCAGGGCCTCATCCGTCTGCAGCATCCGATGATACAGGGCATCACAATCCACCACGCAGCCACCCAGCCGCTCCAGCGCACGCAGGGCACTGGTTTTTCCCGCTCCGGTACCGCCGGTAAGACCGAGGACCACCTGAGGAAGGGCGTCGGCATCCACCACATGAAAGCCGGCCGCTTTCTTCAGCCGGTTTCCGATGGCGAGACCCAAACCCTCACTGCCGGGACACTGGGCATAGATGGTGGCAGCCTCCGTCTCATCAAAGGCCCGCAGGGCATCAAATACCCGCTGTGCCTGACTCAGCGGATCATGCTCACTGCCCAGACTTTGGATCACATGGCCACGGAACAGATCCCGATACTCGTCGAAGCACAGAACGCCATCCCCTTCCTCCACACAGGAGAGAATGTAGGCTGCGCTGCGGCGGGCACTGCCGGTCACCACCGTTACCGGTGCCTTGGGGGCGTAGTGTCGGTATTTCATACCGGGGGCACGTGGCTTTTCCCCCTCCGCCAGTTTCTCCGTCACCGCCTTGTCCACGGCCACCTCACCCAGTACCTCCTGCAGCTGCTCCAGCGGCAGGCCACCGGGACGCAGCAGGCGGGGCGGTGTCACCGTCAGGTCGATGATGGTGGATTCCACACCCACCCGGCAGGGACCCCCATCCACAATGCCGTGGATGCGGCCGGTCATATCCTCCTGCATATGGGCAGCACTGGTAGGGCTGGGCCGACCGGAGAGATTGCCGCTGGGTGCCGCCACCGGCACACCGGCCGCGGCAATGATGGCGCAGGTCACCGGATGATCCGGGCAGCGGACCCCTACCGTCTCCAATCCGCCGGTGGTCCGCAGGGGGACCGACGGGTGGCGGGGCAGGATCATGGTCAGCGGACCCGGCCAGAAGTGCTCTGCCAGCCGATAGGCCTCCTCCGGCACCTGGCTGCAGCAGCGGGACAGCCAGGAGGCATCCGGAATATGGAGGATCAGCGGATTATCCTGCGGACGACCCTTCGCCAGAAAGATCCCGCGCACCGCCTCCTCATCCAATCCATTGGCACCCAGACCGTACACCGTCTCTGTGGGCAGGCCCAGCAGGCCGCCCTCCCGCAGGATTGCGGCTGCCTCTGCTATGTAATTGTCGTCCGTCTCCGGATGAAAGATCCTTGTGTTCAATGGCTTGCGCCTCTTTCTTTGTTTCTTAGAAACCCAGATGCTCGCCCACTACCACGACCTTGATGCGGCCGGCAGGAGCACAGTTCCGGGTGATCACCACCTGATTGCAGATGCACTCAGGGTGAGAGCAGTTGGCACACTGACCGGTGGTCATGCAGGGAGTGCTCTTGTTGAGGAAACGCTGGGCATTGATGGGGGCGGCCACATTGCGGGCACGGGCCACAGCGCTCTCCAGATCAGCGGTGATCTTATTCATGCCCACCACCACGATCACGCTCTTGGGGCCATAGCACAGTGCGGCCACACGGTTTCCGTTGCCGTCCACGTTCACCAGCTGACCGTCCTTGCTGACAGCGTTGCTGCTCATCAGGAAGGTATCGCACAGCAGGGCCTGGCGCATCAGTTCGTTGCGCTCCTCGGGGGTTTTTGCGGTATCACGGTCGATGACCTTGCGCTCACCTGCACGCAGGCGTGCCATAATGCCCAGCTCCTCCATGGTCACAGTGCCGCCCCAGGAGACCACATGATCCTCGGGGATCAGCTCCATCACCTTCTCGGCAGCCTCAGCGACCGTAGCGCAGTAATAGGCCTCAAAACGGTGTCTCTCCAGTGCCTCCACTACGCGGGGACCGGCCTTGTCAAAATTGATTCTCATGGCGTTGTGCATAGTCACTTCTCCTTTCATTCCTCCGAACCTTCCTGCAGCCGACGGGTCTGATCCGCCAGGACCAGCGCGTCAATGAGGGCGTCCAGATTGCCGTTGAGCACGGCGTCGATGTTGAAATTTTTACTGTCACCCGTCAGCCGATGGTCGGTAACCCGGTTCTGCGGGAAATTATACGTTCTGATCTTGCCGCTGCGGTCGCCGGTACCCACCTGGCTTTTCCGCTGGGCAGCGATGGCTGCATTCTGCTTCTCCTGCTCCGCCTCATAGAGCTTTGAGCGCAGGATCTTCAGTGCGCGGTCCTTGTTCTTGTGCTGGCTGCGCTCATCCTGACACTCCACCACCGTACCGGTAGGCAGATGGGTAATGCGGATGGCCGATTCCGTCTTGTTGACGTGCTGGCCGCCGGCACCGGAGGAACGGTAGGTATCGATCTGCAGATCCTTGGGGTCGATGGTAAACTCCACTTCCTCCGCCTCAGGCATCACGGCCACCGTGGCTGCCGAGGTCTGAATGCGGCCGGAGGATTCCGTCACAGGGACACGCTGGACCCGGTGGGTACCTGCCTCAAATTTCAGCCGGGACCAGGCTCCCTCGCCCTCCACCGTGGCACTCAATTCCTTGATGCCACCGATCTCCGTCTCGTTGCTGCTGACAATATCCAACTGCCAGCCGCGCCGCTCCGCGTACATACTGTACATACGGAAGAGGTCTGCGGCAAACAGAGCCCCCTCCTCACCGCCAATGCCGGCGCGGATCTCCAGAATGACACCCTTCTGATCATTGGGATCACGGGGCAGCAGCAGGATGCGCAGTTCCTCGTAGAGCCTCTCCTGATTCTCCCGGGCTTGCTGCAGTTCCTCCTGTGCCAGTTCCCGCAGTTCCGGGTCTGTCAGCATCTCCAACGCGGTCTGCTCATCCTCACGGGCCCGGCAATAGGCCGTATAGGCGGCCACCACCGGAGTCAGTTCCTTCTGTTCCCGGCTTAGGCGGGTCAGCTTCTCCCGGTCGGTATACACCGCGGGATCCGCCATCTGATTCTCCACCTCAGTCAGGCGCAGTTCGATCTGTTTCAGTTTCTCCAGCATAGTGGCTCCTTACCGGTTCAGCAGCTGCTGAACCTTCTGAATGAATTCGTCCCGCCAGAATGGATAGCCCACATCACCGGGACGCAGGGAGACACCCAACAGATGCTCCTTGGCCGTATAGAGATCCATCTGCTCATAGATCTCCTCATATTTCCGCTCCATATCACGGGTCAGCACATAGCCTACACGGCTCAGCTCCAGCCCACGGCGCTTCAGCAGTGCACGGACCGGGCTGCTGCAGCGGCCTGCCCATACAGGCGTACCCACCAACACCAGGCGATATTCCTCCAGCGTTTTCTCCGTATTCAAAGGACGGATGGGACGGGTCGCCCGACCCATGGCTTCCATGCCGGAGCGAAGATATCCCTTCCAGCCGCTGCGGTCCTGTCCGTCACGGATCGCCACCAGCTCTGCATCCAGTGCCTGAGCGATCTCGGTCATCACCTTTTTGGTACGGCCACTGCGGGAGTAATAGATACACAATACATCACTCATACCGTCTCTCCTCTCAATCTTCCAGCTGCAGACTCAGCTCCTCCCAGCGAAGCATCTGCTCCTCCAGTTGCTGCTCCAACTGCTGCTTTTGGGAGAACAGCTCTCCCAGTTTCCCGGCATCACAGGCATGCAATTCCATCTCACCGTCCAGCCGGGCCATCTCTGCCTCCAACTTGCCGATGGCCGTCTCGCATATGGTCAGCTGACGGCGGGCTGCCTGTTTTTCCCGGTTGCCGCGGGGTGCACGGGTATCCCCCTTCTTCTGCGAAACTGAAGGCAGCTTGGGCTGTGTACGCTCCTCCTCTGCCTTCACTTTCTTATACTGGGCAAAGCCCATGGGATAATCTGCGATGGTTCCGTCCGCCAGTTCCCAGATGCGGGTGGCAAAACGGTTGATAAAATACCGGTCGTGGCTGACAAACAGCAGCGTCCCGTCAAAGGCCTCCACCGCCTCTTCGATCCACTCACGGGAATCGATGTCCAGATGGTTGGTGGGCTCGTCCAGGATCAGGAAGTTGATCTCCTCATCCATCAGCATGCACAGCCGCAGCCGGCTCAATTCACCGCCCGACAGGACAGAGACGCTCTTGAACACATCCTCCCCCTGGAACTGATACACAGCCAGTCGATTCCGGGCGGACTGGGCGGTCATCCCCTTCTTCTCCCAAATCATGGTATCCACCAGCGAGCGCTCCGGATGATCAAAGTGGATGATCTGGGGCAGATAGGCGCTGCGGGTCTGCGGCCCCAGACGGATGCTGCCCCGGTCAATGGGCTCCTGCCCCATCAGCATATTCAGCAGGGTGGTTTTTCCTGTTCCGTTTTCGCCCAGCAGGGCAATGCGCTCACCGGGTTCCACCCGCAGATAGATTTCCTCAAAGAGGGTACGGTCTCCAAAGGCTTTCCCGATGCCCTTGATCTGCAGTACCTCGTCTCCGCGGAATTCCCGGCTGGAGAAACGGGCATCCATCTTCCTGGCCTTGGTGGGCCGGGCCGTGGTACGCATCCGTTCGATGCGCCGCTCCATGGAGATGGCGCGGCGATAGGTCTTGTCCAGGCCCTTGAAGGCGAACATGCGCAGCTGCTCGGCAGCCTGCTCCAGCTGCTGGATCTTAGCCTGCTCCTTCTGGTACTGCTTCATCCGTTCCTGATAGCGGCGTTCCTTCTCAATGGCATAGAAGCTGTAGTTTCCGCTGTAGAACTCCGCCTTCCCGTCCAGCACCTCGATGATGCGGGTCACCGTGCGATCCAGGAAATAACGGTCATGGGAGATGGTCACCACCGTGCCCCGGAACTTGGCAATATATTCCTCCAGCCACTCGGTGGCCTGCAGATCCAGGTGGTTGGTGGGCTCATCCAGCAGCAGAATATCTGTATCTTCCAGGATCAGCCGGCCCAGATTGACCCGGGTCTTCTCGCCGCCGGACAGGTCCTCAAAGAGCTGCTGGCGCATCTGCTGCGAGATGGAAAGTCCATTGGCCACCTTGTTGACAGCCGTCTCCGTATCATAGCCGCCCAGCCCCTCAAAGCGGGCCATCAGGTCGCCGTAGCGCTTCAGGAGTTGCTCATCGCTCTCCCCGCGGGCCATCCGATCCGCCAGTCGGTCCATCTCTTCCTTCAGAGCAAACATCCGGGAGAAGGCAGACTGCAGCACGTCCTCCACCGTGTAACCGACAGGGTACACCGGGATTTGGGAGATCAGACCCACCCGCTTGCCGGATGCAATGATGACCTCGCCCTCATCCACTTCCATCTGTCCGGTGAGGATCTTGAAGATGGTGGTCTTACCGGCGCCGTTTTTGCCCAAAAGACCCACGCGCTCACCGGAATCGATCTGGAAAGTGATGCCGTCCAATATTCTCTTTTCCAGGTCAAAGGACTTGACCAATCCCGTTACGTTGATATCGATCATTTGGTCTCGTGTTCCAGTTCCTTTACGATCTTGTGAAATTCCATGGAGTGGGATGCCTTCACCAGCATTGCCGTGTCCTTCTGATACTGCTCATGCAGAGTAGGCAGCGCCTCCTCGATGGTCATAAAATGCCAAACATTACCTTCTGCCGTCTGCGCAATGGCGGCAGCCTTGGGACCGATGGCGATCACGCCGTCCAGCTTCAGCTCTGCGGTCAGCCGCCCCATATCCCGGTGGGCACTTTCGGTCAGGTCACCCAACTCGCCCATATCGCCCAGCACCGCCACACGGCGGGTACGGTCGGTAACGGCCAGCAGACGCAGTGCCTCCGCCATGGCCTGGGGGTTGGCGTTATAGCAGTCATCGATAATCAGACGATTCTCCGCCCCGTGAACCAGATGCATCCGGGAGCCGGTGGGACGGTATGCCGCCACACCGCGGATGATCTCCTCCTTACTCAGGCCCATCCACTCACCCACAGCCACAGCCATGGCAGCAGGATAGATCATGTAGGCGCCCGGGGTGGGGATCTCCAGTGCATAGGTATCCCGCGCCGTGGTCACGCGGCAGGTCATCCCCTCGATTCCGCGGGAGACCTCATCTGTCACACGCACGTCGCAGGTCTCACTTCTTCCGCAGCGGATGATGCGCTGGGGCAGGGTCACTGTATTCAGCAGGGCATCATCCCCGTTGAGAATGGCGACACCGCCGGCTGCAAGATTCTCGAAAATCTCACACTTGGCCTGCAGGATGCCCTGACGGGTACCGCCCAGATTCTCAATATGGGCATCTCCCACATTGGTGATGACGGCCGCATCGGGACGCACCATCTCACCCAAATAGCGGATCTCACCGAAATGGTTCATTCCCGTTTCGATCACAGCCGCCTGATGTTCCGGTGCAAGGCCCATCAGTGTGCGGGGCGTGCCAATGGCATTGTTGTAATTGGCCTCGGTTTTCAGGGTGTTCAGCCGCTGAGACAACACCGAGGCGATCATCTCCTTGGTGGTGGTCTTACCGGCAGAACCGGTGATCTGCACCACAGGCAGGTCAAAACGGCCCCGATACCAGGAGGCCAGCGCCTTCAGCGCCAGCAGGGTATCCTCCACCTGAATATAGGTCTTTCCGGGCAGCATCTGCTTCAGCACACCGGCATACAGGCAGCCGGCCGCACCGGCCTGCAGGGACATCTCCACATAGGCGTGGCCATCAAACCGCTCGCCTACCAGAGGGATAAACAGGTCTCCGGCCGCAATCTGACGGCTGTCCGTGGAGATGCCGGTCAGACTTACTTCGCCGTCCTGCAGCAGCTTGCCGCTGACAGCCCGGCAGATCTCGTTTCCATTGCAGGGAATCATGCCCGCTCCGCCTTTCTCTGCTCCAAAGAGCGCATTACGATCTGTTCACACAGATCCTCATAGCTCAGACCGATCTGAGCGGCCTCCTGAGGCACCAGGCTGGTGGGGGTCATGCCGGGCAGGGTATTGACTTCCAGGCACCATGCCTTCCCCTCCTCATCCAGGATGAAGTCGGAGCGGGAGTAAACCGTCACGCCCAGCGCGCGGTTCAGCTTCACAGCGGCCTCACCGATCTGCTGCCACTGCTCATCGGTGATAGGGGCCGGGCAGATCTCCTCCGCCGCACCCTGCTGATACTTGGCCACATAGTCAAAGTACTCCCCCTTGGGGATGATCTCGATGGCGGGCAGATACTCTCCATTGAGGGTTGCGATCTGGATCTCACGGCCGCGGATCTTCTTCTCCACGATCACATGGTCCCCATACTGCAGCAGATGGCGCAGGGCAGATTCCAGCTGCTCCTTGGTATCGGGCAGTTCCACACCAATGGAGGATCCACCGTTGATGATCTTCACCGCACAGGGAACCTCCAGTTCCTCCACCAAACGGGGAATATCCTCCTCCTTGTAGTGGATATCCCGCCAGGGAGCCGTGCGGATCCCCGCTGCATCCATAAAGCGCTTGGTGATGGCCTTATCCATGGCCATACCGCTGCTGAGATAGTCAGAGCCGGTATAGGGCACACCCAGCAGATCCAGAGTCGCCTGAATGCGGCCATCCTCACCGCTGGCACCATGCAGGGCCAGGAACACGATATCCGCCATGGCGCACACAGTCAGCACATCCTTGCCCAGCAGAGAGGGGCTCTGATCCTTCCGGCTGCGGCGTACCGCCTCCAGATCCGGCTCCACACTCTCCACCCGGTTTTCCGGGCAGAGGCCATCGGGAACATCAAAGATGTCCTCCAGCTTTCCCTCATAATTCTCCAGTCCCAGGAACATATCTACAAACACAGCCTGATGGCCGCGGCGGCGCAGGGCACGGCAGACATGGGTACCGCTGGTGAGTCCCACATGGCGTTCTGTACTCAGGCCTCCGGCCAATACAACGATCTTCATAGTAACACAACCTCATTTCCTGATTTTGTGATTTGCACAGTTTCTCAATTTAATAGTATATCATAGAGAACCCCTGATTACAACCAAAAAACCCCAGTCGCCGAACAAAAAACAGGACCCATTTCGGGTCCTGTTCTCTGTGATTTTCTATTTTCGCAGCCACTCCGGCATGGAGCGTTTCTGCACACCGGACACCATTCCCATAGCGGCAAACAGGGTCACCACCGAGGAGCCGCCGTAACTGATAAAGGGCAGCGTCAGGCCGATCACCGGCATAATAAACAGGCACATGCCAATGTTGATGATGGTCTGGAAAATCAGCATACCGGCAATGCCCACACAGATATAGGCATCCATCCTGCTCTTGGCATTTTTGGCGATAACCAGGCAGCGGATGATAATGGCCGCCAGCAGAGCGATCACCAACAGGCAGCCCAGCATGCCCAGTTCCTCACCGATGACGGAGAAGATAAAGTCTGTGTGCCGGGCGGGCAGACTCCAGCTCTGTTCGCTTTGGGTCTGCGTACCCTGAAACAGGCCCTGTCCCGTCAACTTTCCACCACCTAAGGCCAGAAGACTTCGGTTTTGATGCCAGCTGACGCCCTGGGGATCCAGGTTATGATCAAACAGGGTAAGGAAGCGGTCCTTCATATAACCGCTGATAAAATCCAGTTCCCACAGCAGATAGAAGGCAAAGCTTCCGCCGGCAAGACCCATCACAAACCAGCGGGTGGCCACCCGGGCAGCAAAGCACATGCAGGCGAAGATAAAAATATAGACCAGTGCACTGCCCATATCGCCGGAGATCACATAGTACACACCTACCATAAACAGCAGATGCCCCGCCAGCATGCCAATGGACGAAACCGACCGCAGATCGCGCTCCTCCTTCAGCCAGGCCAGCTGCTTGGCCAGAAGCAGCACAAATGTCATCTTGATGATCTCCGCCGGCTGGATACTCACCGGCAGAAACGGGAACTTCAGCCATGCCCGGTTTCCGGTGCCATCATCCACACCGAAGGGCGTTTTCAGCAACAGAATAAACAGGATGTTGAACAGGAAGATCCATTTCCATTTTTTGGACAGCTCGCCCATATCCAGCAGCGAGACCAGAAAATACAGACCCACACCCAGCACCGTGGCGCAGAACTGCACGATCACATAGCGGGGCGTGCCCATATAGTTGGTGGCACTGGCGATCATCACGATGCCAAACAGCGCCGCCCCGCAGCACAGGGCCAAAAGCAGCAGATCTGCCTGCCGCAGAATATCCAGAACAAAATCTCTTGCGCGCCGCAGCATCCTCCGGCCTCCTTGTCAGCAAAATACAGAAACAGTTTACCACAGGAAGTTTTTTCTGTAAACCAACTCCGCTCTTTTCTTTTTCTTTTTTTGGTGCTATACTATTTGGGAAATCGTAGCAGGAGGTCATGCCAATGGAATATTTGTCCCACAGTGTAGGGGAAACAGAGCAGCTGGGTGAACTGCTGGCAGGCCGTCTGCAGCCCGGTGCAGTCATCGCCTACCGCGGGGATCTGGGCATGGGAAAAACTGCCTTTACCCGGGGTCTTGCCCGAGGTCTGGGCTATCAGGGCCGAGTCACCAGCCCCACCTTCACCATCGTGCAGGAGTATGATGGTCCCATCCCTCTCTTCCACTTTGATATGTACCGTCTGCCCGATGCCGATGCCCTGTTTGATATCGGCTGGGAGGACTATCTGGACCGGGGCGGCATCTGCGCTGTGGAGTGGAGTGAAAATGTCAGCGAAGCCCTGCCGCCCGACACGATCCTGGTCACCATCTGCCGCCACCCCCAGCAGGAGGACTGGCGCACCATTACCATCACAGGAGGTGAGGCTTCTTGCTGATTCTGGCACTGGAAACCTCTGCCAAGAGTGTTTCCACCGCCGTGGTAAAAGACGGCGTCCCTCTGGCTTACTCCTATCAGAATACCGGCCTGACCCACAGCCGCACCCTCATGCCTCTGGTGGACAGCATGCTGAAAAACAGCAACCTGTCCCTTTCCGATATGGATCTGCTGGCAGTCTCCAACGGCCCCGGCAGCTTCACCGGTCTGCGGATCGGCGTCTCCGCCCTGAAGGGACTGGCCTGGTCGGCAGAAAAGCCCTGTGTGGGTGTCTCCACCCTGGAGGCTATGGCACAGAATCTGCGGCATATGGACGCAGTGATCGTCTGTGCCATGGACGCCCGCCGCAATCAGATCTACAACGCCCTCTTCCGCGCCCGGGACGGTCACCTGTCCCGTCTGACTCCCGACCGGGCCATCGGTCTGGATCAGCTGGCTGAGGAGTTGCAGTCTGAGTCCGTTCCCCTTTGGGTAGTAGGGGATGGCGCCCATCTGTGCGGCAATTACCTGCAGCAGCAGGGCATTGCCTGCACCATTGCCCCGGCTCAGCTGGTGATGCAAAACGCCGTGGGTGTGGCTCTTGCCGCAGAGATTTCCGCCCGGGAGGGCAAGGTCACCGATGCCCAGGGGCTGGATCTGGTATATCTGCGCCTGAGTCAGGCGGAGCGGGAGCGTCTCGCCAAGGGACTTCCCATCACTGTGGAGAATTCTTAAAAATACAGATAGAAAAAAGGGAGAGAAATCATTATGCTGCCTGAAAACGTCCATGTAATCGACCATCCCCTGGTCAGCCACAAGCTGTCCATCATGCGCGACAAGAACACCAGCACCAAGGATTTCCGGGAGCTGGTCAGCGAGATCGGTATGTTCCTCACCTATGAGATCACCCGCGATCTGCCCCTGACCACCGAAGAGGTGGAGACGCCCCTGTGCAAGGCGCAGCTGCCCAAGCTGGCCGGCAAGAAGATGGCTGTTGTGCCCATCCTGCGTGCAGGTCTTGGCCTGGTAGAGGGTGTTCTGCGGATGGTTCCCTCCGCCCGCGTGGGCCATATCGGTATGTTCCGCGATGAGGAGACCCTGCAGCCCCACCTGTATTTCTGCAAGATGCCTCCTGATATCACCCAGCGCGATGTACTGGTGGTCGACCCCATGCTGGCCACCGGCGGTTCCGCCGCTGCAGCTATTGATGAGCTGAAAAAGCGCGGCTGTACCAGCATCAAGCTGATGGTTCTGGTGGCCGCCCCCGAGGGCATTGAAGTCATCCACCGCCAGCACCCCGATGTTTCCATTTATACCGCCGCTGTGGACAGCCACCTCAATGAGCACGGCTACATCGTTCCCGGTCTGGGCGACGCCGGTGACCGCATCTTTGGCACCAAGTAAGCTTTCCTTTGACAGAAAGAGCTGCCGGATCTCCGGCAGCTCTGTTTTTTATTTCTTTTCTCCGCCTCGCTCTGCATCCAGATAGGCATAGAGGGTATACTTGGAAATGCCGAAGTACTGGCACACCTTCTCACCGGATCGGGTCACCAAAAATGCACCGGCCTGATCCAAATAGCGGATGGCACGGATCTTGTCGGCCTTGTTCATCAGTGCCACCGGCTTTCCCACCAGTGTCACCGACTGCTCAATCAGTTCCTGCAGCACCTTCTCGATCCGCACAGGTTCTCCAGCAGACGAATCCCGGGTCTCCAGCAGATCCCCGATAGCCTGTTGGGCCATCATCAGGCTGGACAGGTCGTAGCTGATGGTAAATACTGCCATCACCTTCCCCCGTCCACTGCGAATATACAGGGAGGTGCATTTCAGGATTCGGCCATCGGCCGTGTGCTCCAGATAGCAGTGCTTGTCCCGGCAGGTATCCCCATGCCGCAGATAGTTTTCCAGTTCCTTCTCCCGGGCACCGTCTCCTACCTTGCGGCCGGTGACATGGCCGTTGACAATGTAGAGGATGGAGTGCTCCATCTGCCGGCCACCAAGATCATGAAGGGCCACTTCACACTTTTCTCCAAATTGTGCCGCAATGCCGTCTGCCATCCGTTTCAGCAGATCCAGCCGTCCATATTCCATACCCGCACCCTCCAGCCTTTTTTCGTATCATACCACACCGCTCCGGGAACGCAACTATTTTTCTGAATATTTTTTTGTTTTGCTGACTCAGAATTTGATTCTGCAAATTTTTCATTTTTTCTTCCAAATTCCCTTTTTTCCTTGCTTTTCCTATATGTGTACTGCTATAATGTGTCAGTTACCACTTGATGCACTTTTGATATCTCAAAGGAGAATAGATGATATGAAGAAGCTGTTTGCTCTGCTGCTGGCCGCCAGCATGGTGCTGGCCCTGTCTGCCTGCGGCGGAAATGCTGCCGATAGCGTAGAAAATGTGAAGATCGGCATGATCCTCTCCTCCGACGGAACGGATCCTTATGAGAAGTCTCAGCTGGATGGGCTTTCTGCCGCTCTGGAGTCCAACGGAATGACCAGAGAGGAACACCTCCTGCTGAAAACCGGTGTAACCGAAGCGGATGCCTGCTACAACACCTGTGCCGAGCTGGCAAAGGCCGGATGCATCGTGATTTTTGTCACCTCCAATACCTATCAGGCAGCTGTGGAGAAGGCCGCCGCCGAATTTGCCGCTGTGCAGTTCGTCTCCATTCTGGGCAATACCGCAGCCCTCTCTGGTTTGGATAACCTGTCCAACGGCTATAACCGCATTCACGAGGCCCGCTATGTTTCCGGCGTTGTCGCCGGTCTGAAGCTGGCTGAGCTGGACAAGGCCAAGCAGATCTCCAAAGACGGCTATGACGAGGCCGGCAATGTAAAGATCGGCTTTGTGGGTGCCTTCCCCAGCGCCGAAGTGGTCTCCGGTTACACCGCCTTCTATCTGGGCGTCAAGTCCGCTTTCAGCAAGGTCGTTATGAGCGTGCAGTATGCCAACACCATGGATTCTGCCGAAGAGGTGACCAAGGCCACCAATACGCTCATCGATCAGAACTGCGTTATCATCGGTCACCACACCAATTCCTCTGCCGTTGCCACTGCCGTGCAGACGGCGCTGGATGGCGGCAAGGTGGTCTACTGTGTGGGATTCCAGGAGGATATGCTCACCGCCGCCCCCACTGCCGCGCTGACCTCCGCCGTTCACAAGTGGGCCAGCTACTATACCTACGCCATCAGCCAAGCTCTCAAGGGCGATAAGATCGCTATCAACCGGGCTGCCGGTTACGATGAGGGTGCCGTAGGCATCTCCACACTGGGCCCCGCGGCTGCCGGCGGCACCGCTGACAGACTGCTCTCTGTGGAATCCGCCCTGAAAGACGGAAGCCTGCAGGTGTTCGGCACCAGTTCCTTCACGGTAGGCGGCGAGCAGCTGACTTCCGCCATGGCCAATGTGATCCCGGATGCAAGCTTTTCTCCTGACACGCAGGTCATTGAAAACGGTGTATATTATGAGTCCACCCATCGCGCTGCCCCCTATTTCGAGTTGCGCATCGATGGCATCAAGGAACTTAATGCCGGCTGATTTTCTCATGAAAAAAGGAAGTTTCCGCTCTTCTCCATGAGTGGAAACTTCCTTTTCTTTTGACTATGTTATTCGTATCTTGCCCGGTATCGCCGCATACTCTCGGCAAAAATTTTCCCGTTGGTGGGCGGCGTATAAGTAATGGCATTGGCACCGGCACGGATGGTCTGCAGAATGGAGTCCTCCGTAGGACCGCCGGTAGCAATAATGGGAATTTTAGGATACCTGCGACGCACCTCGGAGACGATCTCCGCCGTCTTCTCGGCACCGGAAATATTGAGAAAGTCCACTCCGGCCTCCAGCATCGGTTCCAGATCCATATGTCTGGAAACCACCGTATACACCACGGGAATTTCCACTGCCTGCTTGATCGCGCGGATGGACTCAGCATCCATTGGGGCATTGCACACCACACCGTATGCTCCCTGATGTTCTGCAAAGGCCGCAATATTGGCAGAGCGGATGCCGTTGGTCACACCGCCGCCCACTCCCACAAATACCGGCACATCCGACACGCCGATGATGGCCTGTGTAATACTGGCCTGCGGAGTAAAGGGATAGACAGCGATCACGGCATCAGCATTGATGTTCTTGATGATGGCCACATCGGTAGAAAACACCAGCGACTTGATCCGGCGGCCAAACACACGGATACCACTGCACTCACTGATACAGCGGGGCACCTGCAGAGAGTGTTTTCTCAACTCCCCTTCATAGGTGGGTACATATTTTCTTTCCATGAGATCTCCTTTCCGCTGCAAACGTCCTCTCTTTCACAATCTGCTTGCTGCCATCATACCATACTCCGGCAGGAAACGGAATCACTTTCCCGCTTTGTTTAATATTCTTTTACAGTATATTCACAGATAAGAGGCAGCAGGTGCGCAAAAGCCCCTGCTGCCTGTATTTTCCTATCAGATCTTAATCAGCTCATATTCCCGGCTGCCCAATCCCAGCTTCTCACCGTGCTCCAGACAGCTCTGCCAATCCGTATCCGGATGGAGGCTGTGGAAATGATCGTGGTCATGCTCGTGGTGTGCACACTCCGCCAGCGCAGTATTGCTGATGACGGGCTGCGCATTCACCGCATCCACACAGGCCTGATCCAGCGCCACCGGGTCAAAGGAGGCAAACATACCCACATTGGGCACCACTGCCGCATCATTCTCGGCATGGCAGTCACAGTTGGGGGATACATCGATCACCAGCGAGATATGGAAGCAGGGACGGCCATCCACCACCGCCTTGGTGTACTCAGCGATCTTGCGGTTGAGATTGGTCAGTGACTCATCCCAGTTGATCCAAATGGCATTGCGGGGACAGGTGGCGATGCAGCGGCCGCAGCCTACGCAGCGGTCATGATCGATCCCGGCTTTCTTGTTGCGGACGGTCAGTGCCTGATGGGCGCAGAAGGTGGTGCACATGCCGCAGCCTACGCACTTGCTCTCCTCCACATGGGGCTTACCGGCATTGTGCTGCTCCATCTTGCCTGCCCGGCTGCCGCAGCCCATACCGATATTCTTCAGCGCACCGCCGAAGCCGGCTTCCTCATGACCCTTAAAATGCGTGAGGGAGATGAATACATCGGCATCCATAATGGCCCGGCCAATCTTGGCCTCCTTCACATATTCGCCGCCCTCTACCGGCACATAGACCTCATCGCTGCCTTTGATGCCATCTGCAATGATCACATGGCAGCCGGTGGTCATGGGGAAAAAGCCGTTGGCCATGGCGCTGTCCAAATGGTCCAGACCGTTTTTCCGGCCGCCGATATACAAGGTATTGCAGTCGGTCAGGAAGGGCTTTCCGCCCCGCTCCTTAACGAAATCTGCCACCGTTCTGGCCCAGTTGGGACGCAGGAATGCCAGATTTCCGGGCTCACCAAAATGCATCTTTATGGCCACATATTTCCGGTCAAAATCGATCTCACCCATTCCGGCCGTGTGCATCAGCCGGGACAGCTTCTGCTGCAGATTTTCCCGGTAATCCGTACGCAGATCCGCATAGTAAACTTTCGATGCCATAGTGGATTCCTCCTCTTGTTCTCTTCACATAAATTATTCTACCACACTTACCGGTTTTGTGCTACAATAAATTCACAAAATGCAGGAGGTGAGAGGATGCGGCTTTTACAATGGACCATACCACAGGAACAGAGCGGGCAGACGGTCCGCCATCTGGTGAAGATCCGGTGGCAGCTCTCCTCCGGCATGCTGGCCCGCATCAAGTTCCGGGAGGGCGGCATCCTGCTGAATGGCCGGCCGGTCACAGTGCGGGCCAAAGTACAGACCGGCGACCTGCTGCAGGTGGATGTATCCGACCCGCCCGGCAGCAACCCCAATATCCTCCCGGTAAATTATCCTCTGGACATTCTCTTTGAGGACGAAGATCTGCTGATCATCAACAAGCCCGCCGGGATCGCCATTCATCCCGCGGCCCTGACAGAGGAGACCGTCACCATCGCTGGCGCCGCGATCCACCATATGGAGTCGGACAGTTTCCACTGTGTCACCCGCCTGGACCGGGGAACCACCGGAGCCATGGTCATTGCCAAAACCGGGTATGTCCACGCCCGCTGCATGGCGTTGCTCCACTCCCAGCAGTTTTACCGGGAGTATCTGGGCCTGTGTGTCGGTGCTCCGGAGCCCAGTTCCGGCACCATTGATCTGCCCATCGGCAGAGAGCCCGGTTCCCTGCTGCGGCGCGCCATTGATCCTCAGGGGTTGGAGGCGCAGACACATTATAAAACCCTTCTCCGCCATAACGGTCTTGCTCTGCTGCAGCTGCTGCCGGTCACCGGCCGGACGCATCAGCTGCGCCTGCATCTGTCCGCCATCGGACACCCACTGGCCGGCGACTGGCTCTACGGCACAGAGGACCACTCCCTCATCACCCGCCCTGCTCTGCACAGTTCCCGGGTGCAGCTGGTCCACCCCCTGACCGGCCAGCATCTGGACATCACAGCACCTCTTCCGGAGGATATGAACCGCCTGCTGCCGCGGTAAGGGCGGCACCATTTTCAACAAAAAAGGACGCCATGCAGGCGTCCTTTTCCTTTTGTCATAGATCCACTTGTTCAAATCGCCGCACAGCTTCGCGGCAGGTCAGCAGCATGCCCAGCAAATAGATCACCAACGCCGCCAGCAGGATGGGCAGCTGGCGCAGCTGCGCCGCAGCCGTCACATCATCCAGCCAGTCAAAGCCCGGCACATGGACAACCCCCTCCAGCAGGAACATCAGAACCGTCATGGGGATCACGGCCTTCACAAATGCCACACCCACCTTATAGCCGGTTTTATAAAAGTCCGTCAGGAAGATCCCGTTGAATAGGGCATAGATCAGAAGTCCCGCTGCAAACAGCATCGGATTGGGATCCATTCCCACCAGATTGTCCTTCGTCGGATCCAGCTGCACCGCCAACACCGCAAAAGGTACCATCACCACCAAAGAAAGCAGTTCTATGATTCCGGTGAAGAGGCAGGCTGCGCGCACGGCATCTCCCTTACGCACCGGAAGAATGGCACAGTAGTACAGGTCTCTCCGCTCCCGCAGATTCATGAAGGAGAAAAACAAACCCAGCGTGACATAGAAGAAAATCACCGAGTAGGGATAGTTGGGAATCAGCACCATCACACCGAACAGGCAAAAGATCCCCGTCATGGGATGGCACACCAGGCGAAACTGCTTATATAACAGCGCCTTCATCATATCCCCTCCTCTCTGCCGCCACAATGATCTGCTCCAATGTGGTACCAAGATGGGCATACTTCTGCAAAAAGCCCGCCCGGGTCTCGCTGCACTGGATCTCTCCGTCCCGGATGAAGGTGATATGGGTGGCGCACTTTTCCAGGTCGGAGGTAATATGTGTGGAAAACAGGATGCTCCGCGTTCCGTCTGCCACAATATGGCGGAACAGTTCGGTCAGTTCATCCCGGGAGACGGGATCCAGTCCGCTGGTAGGTTCATCCAGAATCAGCAGCGATGCATTATGGCTCAGAGCCAGCGCCACCATGTACTTAACCTGCATACCGCTGGAGAGCTGATCCACCCGTTTCTCCTCATCAATGGCAAAAAGCTTCCGATAATGCTGATATTTATCGTCCTGCCAGTTGCGGTAAAACCGGCGCGTAACATCAGTGACGGTTTTGATCTTCTGCTTGGGATAAAAATCGATCCCGCCAAGTACCACACCGATGTTCTCCTTGATCCAGCGCTCCTCCGTCTGAAAATCCTTTCCGAGGATTCGGATCGATCCCCCATCGGGATGCACCATACCCAGCATAGCCTTCAGCGAGGTACTTTTGCCCGCGCCGTTTCTCCCAATGAACCCCATGATCGCCCCCTGCTCCACAGAGAAGGACACATTCTTCAGCGTAAAGGCCGGATATGTTTTGCAGAGATTCTCTATCTCCAGAACCTTCATTCCTCTTCCTCCTGAAGCCCATCAAATACACCTTTCATGAAAGGATTCAGCTTATCTGCTGTCTGCAGTGCCATTCCCCTCTTCTTATCTGCCATCAGCACCAGCAGATCCCCCGGCTCCACGCCGAACATCTCCCGGGCCTCTTTGGGGATTACGATCTGCCCCTTGGGGCCTACCCGCACCGAAGCCATATAATATCGATCCGTTTTTCTGTGTCCCATACGCCCTCCGCATCATAAGTATAACTTTTCTTACTTTTTATACTACTGTAACATATCCTTTTTGTTCAGTCAAGAAAAATCTCCCCCATGCCCGCTTTACGAATCCGCCGGATCCGTGTTATACTGATAAAAATATTTTCAGGAGGTCCGCTATGGATCTTTGTAACCGCAACCATATTCAGGCCCTGCTGGCCCGCCACGGGTTTCATTTTTCCAAAGCGATGGGTCAGAACTTTCTCATCGAGGGCTGGGTCCCCCGTGATATTGCCGCTGCCTGTGGAGCCGACAGTGCCACCGGTGTGCTGGAGGTCGGTCCCGGCATCGGTCCGCTGACCCAGCAGCTGGCCCGGCAGGCCGCAAAGGTGGTCTCCGTGGAACTGGACCGGCGGCTCTACCCGGTTTTGGCGGAAACAATGGCCGACTTTGACAACTTCACCCTGGTGGAGGGTGATGTCATGAAGGTGGATCTGCCGCAGCTGGTGGAGGAGCATTTCTCCGGCCTGCGCCCCATCCTCTGTGCCAATCTGCCCTATAACATCACCACACCCTTCCTCACCGCCTGTGTGGAAGCCGGCTGCTTCGAGAGCTTGACCGTGCTGATCCAGAAGGAGGTGGCTGAGCGCATTTGCGCCAGACCCGGCACCGCCGATTACGGTGCGTTCTCCCTGCTGATGCAGTATTACACGGATCCGCAGCTGCTCTTTACTGTACCCAATACCTGTTTCCTGCCGCCCCCCAAGGTAACTTCGGCGGTCATCCACTGCCCCAAACGGAACAAGCCCCCCGTACAGGTCCTCTCCGAGGCCATGTTCTGGCGGACGGTCCGGGCCGGCTTTGCCCTGCGCCGCAAGACGCTGGTCAACAGCCTGCAGACCGGATTTCAACTTCCCAAGGAGCAGCTGACAGAAATCGTCACCTCCTGCGGTCTGGAGGCCACCGTCCGCGGAGAGCGGTTGGGCCTGGCAGAATATGCCGCCCTGTCTGATGCCCTGTACCAGGTACTCAACGGATGAATGTGTCATAAAAGGCGTACCGCGTTTGACACCACTCGATGCAGATAATCAATCGGCGTGGGTTGATCAAATGAATAACATCCGCGGCAGAGCTACGGAAATGGTAAACACAGACCTCATATACGGATGATGAAAGGCGGTAGTGATTTAACACTACCGCCTTTCTCATAGGATAGCTTTTTGTAAGATATAGCAATTCTCTTATTCTTCATTGTTTTCTTCGGAAATCGGAATGGTCATATTTTCCAAAGCACTCCGGAGCTGCGGATTATGAATGACAAAGTGAATTGCCGGTGCTTTGTTCTTAGATATGACCACCCATTTCCCTTCAAGAATACGAATTTGTATATTTCTAAACGGATAGTTGCTGTTTTGCTTGATGATA
>SVLV01000032.1 GCA_015067765.1 Oscillospiraceae bacterium
GAGATCCTGAAGGTATTCGTCAGCTGGCTGAGGAAAATATGACCATGGTGATCGTCACCCACGAGATGGCTTTCGCCCGCGATGTGGCCGACCGGGTTATCTTCATGGATGGCGGCGTTATCGTGGAGCAGGGTGATCCCAAGGAGGTCATCAACAACCCCAAGGAGGAGCGTACCCGTCAGTTCCTCGCCCGATTTGCCAACAAATAGGCGGAATGCAACAAAAGGAACCTCTTGGAAAGAGGTTCCTTTTTCTCTTTATCGGACCTTCGGGATCATCAGCATACCATCGACCGGGCAGCTGTTATTCTCCAGTTCGTTTACCGACCGGATCAGTTCCTCTCTGCTTTGATATTGCTTTGCAATATCCCACAGATCTTCCTCGGGCCGCATGCGCCGTAGAATCAGTGACGGCATCTGCTCCCGTTTTCCCTCCTTCAGCAACTCCATTCCGGAAACGGTGCTTACCTCTGCCTGCCCGCCCATATCGGTACAAAACTCCACAGGCAACTGCAATTCCCAACTATTGCCCATCCGACTGATCCGTCCCTCTCCGCAGCAGACCCGCACGGATTCCGGAATTTGAGGAGATTGCACCTCCACCTCTACCGATCGCTCAGTACTGATAGGAGTACCGTTGTCATCCAGATACAGGAGCTTCAGCCGCAGTGTACTGCGCAGCTGCACCCCTATATGCTCCGGCATTACCTGCACCGGGCTGCACTCTGCCGTCTCCAGCCAGACAAAGGCGGTGTCCCCCAGTTCCCAGTTCTCCCGCACCGTATCCTGCAGGATCTGATTCCTGTGTTCCGTAAGTACTCTCACCTGCTCCCTGCGCAGTTTGCTGCGATGGCTGGTACTGTAGGCGTCGGCCACCCAGGTGACGGACCGTTCCCGATGCACATGGATCAGCAAATTCACCCGGGCGGAGAGCGCAAAGCTGCTGCCCATATCCGTCCGCAGCATCCGCACTTCACAATCCCGCAGCCGCGCCTCCACATGACAGATTGCACCTTCCCCGGTTGGAATTCCGTCAATAATCTGGGAGAAGGGCACCGTCTGCTGGCAGTGACAGAGCTTCTGACCCTCGGAGCGGTACAGAATGGACAGCTGCGCCTCCCCTTTTACTACCATACGGCTGCCCACCTGCTGGCTGCCAAGAATCTGCAGGGTCATCCGCTCGGCCAAAATATCATCGGGCCAATCCTCCCGATTTTCGGGCAGCAATTCCTGGGAGAAGGTCAATTCCCGCTCCTCCACGGCGGTCAGGTGCTGCAGATGCATCTCCTGCCGCCGCAGACACAGGTTCTCCCCCTCCACATGGGTGCACAGGCGGCGCTGGACGGGCGCATATCCCGTCAGCAGAAACTCAGGAATCACCCGCACATAGATCTTTCGGGCCGTCACTGCCTTTGCCTCGCACAGCAGCAGCCGCTCCTCGACCCACACCGTTCGGCACTCCTGCAGCCGTTTCTCTTCGGTCTGACTGGTAAAGGGCACGGTGAGATCCAAACTCCGCAAGCCACCACTCTCTTCTGAGGTATATAGTACGGTCACTTGGATACTGCCGCGCAGCAGGACTTTTCCATCGGTCGTCATCTTCTCCCGAACCTGCACACGCCCAACGGTATCCACAATCCGCGCCACATCCGGGCAATAGTCCGGAATCGGCAGCTCCACCGCCTCCTCGCCGGAGATGGCAATGGGGCCTACCGGCTCATAGTAGTTCAGTTCCTCCCAATTCAGGCACAACTCCATAGCTTCACCCTCTCATTCTTTCAATGCTGTTGCATGAGTATGAGAGGTTTCCTTGCTTTATGCATGCATTTTGAACATACGGCACAGCAGACCACGAAGCATTTTGGGCGCCTTCCAGACAACGATTTTCATTCCAAACTCCCTCCTTATCGACAGATACACATCATACCACAGGCGATCAGCAAAAACGCCACCAAAAACATCAGCAGGCCTACCGGAAAAATTGCCGCGATCAGGATCCCCGATCCCAACCCCAGGGCGCAGATTCCGATGATCCGCCCTCCATCCATTCCTCGCATCAAAGACCCTCCTCTATTGCAGTATATACCGCCGCTTTTGCGGAGGTGCCTGGACAAAAAGACACCGGAGAGTGAATTCTCTCCGGTGTCTTTTTCTGATTCAACTTTCAGCGGGACCACTCCTGCAGGTCCTTGACCTCGTTCCACAGCCGCACATAGCTGGCGTGGCGACCTGCCGGGATCTTCCCCTCCTTCAGTGCCTGCAGCACGGCGCAGCCCTTCTCTTTCACATGGTGGCAGCCCACAAAGCGGCACTCATCCAGATAGGGCCGGAATTCCGGGAAGGTCTGAGGCAGCTGTGCCTTCAGTTCCAGATTTAGATCCTCCGTGTCGAAAGAGGAGAAACCGGGTGTGTCGATCACATAGGTCCCCTCACCCAACGCAAACATCTCCACATGCCGTGTCGTATGACGACCGCGGCCCAGTGCCTTGCTGACATCGCCCACCGGCAGATCCAGTCCCGGCACCAGCTGATTGAGGATGCTGGATTTGCCCACACCGGAGTTTCCGGTGAACACATTCAGCTTCCCGCTGATCTGCCGGCGCAGTTCCTCCATGCCCTCGCCGGTCTCGGCGCTGACCCGCAGCACCGGTACAGCCGACTGGCAATAGAGGTCATAGAGTTCCTCTGCACGGTCCAGATCGCACTTGTTCAGCACAAGCAGTACCTGACACTTTTTCAGGGTAGCAATGGCTGCAATGCGGTCAATAAGATAAGGATCGGTCACCGGGATCGCCCCGGAGGCGATCATCACCAGCTGGTCGATGTTGGCTGCAGAAGGTCGGGTGAATACATTCCGGCGCTCCTCAACGGACTCCAGAAAACCTTCTCCGCCGCCCAGTTCACGGACCTCCACCCAGTCGCCCACCAGAGGCGCAATGCCCTCCTTACGGAAGCGGCCACGGGCCCGGCATTGCAGCACCTCTGCACCGGTGTTTACATAGTAGAAGCCACTGAGGGCTTTCTCAATCCGCCCCCTGCTCAAAAGGTGATCTCCTGTACAGCGCTTGCTGCGCCGTTATTGAAAACAGCCTTCACCGTGTAAGTCTGACCCTTCAGCCCAGTAAAGTTATTGGAAACGCTTCTTTCGTTATCTGCATTGAAGTATCTGCCGCCGACAATCTCATCATCCAGCAGGAAATCTACACGGACATTGTCACCGGTAATCGCATCCGGTACCGCAAAGGTCACGGGATTGGTTACCTGTGCAGGCTCCTCAGGACCCTTACTGACCGTAAAGACGATCTCCGTGCCCTGATCCACCTCCGTGTTGGCTGCCACACTCTGCTTGAGGACCGTGCCCTCCTCCGTGTTGCTGAACTCATACTTCGTCGTGCCCACCTTCAGGCCCAGATTCTTGGCCTCGGAGGCTGCTGCTGACTCATCCTTGCCCTCAAAATTGGGGACAGTGACCTTGCTGACAGCAGGACCGTTACTGACCGTAAAGACGATCTCCGTACCCTCATCCACCTCGGTGGTGGCCTTCAGGCTCTGCTTGATGACCGTACCCTTGGGTTTATCACTGTTCTCGTACTGGTGGCTGCCCACAGCCAGATTCAGAGACTCAGCACCCAGAGCAGCCTCGTCCAGCTCCATGCCCAGGAAGTCGGGCACAGTAACCTTCTTGATCTCGGGACCCTTGCTGATCACCAGCATAACGATGTCGCCCTTCTTGATGGTCTCACCCACAGAAGGTTTCGTCTTAATAATGAGGCCTGCTCCCTGCTCGGTGGAGAACTCTTCCTTCACCTGAATGATCAGATCCAGGTTGAGATTCTTCAGCTTCACCTTGGCGGCCTGCTCACCGATACCCAACAGATTGGGCATGGATTCCTTCTCCTCTTCCACACAGACATAAACCTGAATCTTCAGGTTATTCTTTCTGGTTCGGCCGGCAGTGGGATCCTGCTGGATGATTTGGCCAGGCTGATAGCTCTTATCCACACGGCTGCCGATCACTTCAATGGTGAAGATCCCTTTCACACCCTGCATCTGCTGGGCCTCTTCCACGGTCTTGCCCAGAACATTGGGCACCACATAGCCATCCTTATCGGTATCACCATCGGAGAACCCGGAGAAAATCAGCTGGAATAGCAGGAAGATGATCAGCATGGCACCGGCAAATGCACCGATGATGATGCCCATCTTCTTCTTTTCCTTGTTGCTGATGGGAACGGCCTCGCCATCATCCCGCAGCAGATTCCGGTTCTTCACCACCGCATTGATCTCATCCACAGCAATGGGCTGGGTGGGCTGCTCATCCTTCTTCTCTGCCAGATCGGCACGGATGTATTCCATGTCCACTGTAGGATCCTTGCGAAACTTCTCCAGATCCTCGATCATCTCCTCAGCGGAGTTGTAACGCTTCTCGGGATTGGAATTCATGGCCTTCATGCAGATCAGCTCCAGTGCCTCGGGCACGTCGGCGTTAATGTCACGGGGTGCCAGCGGGATGGAACTCAAGTGCTGGATCGCCACGGACACGGCAGAATCTCCCTCAAAGGGCAGACGGCCGGTCAGCATCTCATAGAGCACCACACCGGAGGAATAGATGTCGGAGCGGGCATCGGTGCGGTCACCGCGTGCCTGCTCGGGAGAGATGTAGTGCACAGAGCCCAGCGCCTCCTGGGTCAGCGTCTGGCCGGCATTTGCCAGGCAGGCGATGCCGAAGTCGGCCACCTTCACGCTGCCGTCCCGCAGGATCATAATGTTCTGGGGCTTGATGTCCCGGTGAATGATTCCGCGGCTATGGGCGTGGCTAATGCCCCGCAGAATCTGGCTGATGAAGTGCAGAGCCTCGCGCCAATCCATCTGACCGCGGCGCTCCATGTATTGCTTCAGGGTAATGCCGTCGATCAGCTCCATGACGATGTATTCCACATCACCGCTGCAGGAGACATCATAGACCGAGACAATGTTGGCATGGGACAGCTGTGCAACTGCCTGGGACTCATCCTGAAAACGGCGACGGAAATCCTCACGGTCCGCCAGATCGCTCTTGAGGATCTTCACAGCCACCATGCGGTTGAGGCGGTGGCACTTTGCCTTATAGACATTGGACATACCGCCGCTGCCGATCAATTCCAGTATCTCGTACCGGTTATCCAAAAGTTTTCCAATATACTGATCCATATGAATAGTCTCCTTTAGATGTTCATCATCAAAATCGCTGTGACATTATCCGGTGCTCCCCGCTGCTGAGCCAGCGCCAGCAGGCGTTCCAGACAGGTATCCGGCTGGCCGCCGTGGATCACCTCAAAAAGTATCTCCTGATCGGATACTGTATTTACCAAGCCATCTGAACACAGAAGCAGGAAATCGCCCGTTTCCCATGTGACCTCAAAGCTATCCGCCTCAACAGATTGCTCCGGGCCAAGGGCTCTTGTGATCAGGTTTCGATTGGGATGCCGTCTGGCTTCCTCCGGTGTCAGATCTCCCCGTTCCACCAAATGCTCCACAACGGAGTGATCTCTGGTGATCTGGCGGATCCCGCTGCGGCTGACCAGGTAGGCGCGGCTGTCTCCCACGTTATTGACCATCACAAAGCTTTCTTTTGCGATGGCGGAAACCAATGTAGTTCCCATTCTCTTGTATTCTGGGTCGGCCGCTGCCTCCTTGCGGATCTCCTGGTTGGCCAGCGAGATCGTGTAGGCTACCGCCTCCCGCATCTGCTGAGGCGTCATCTGATCCCGCAGATTCGCCTCCAGTTCTTTTTGGAAAGTCCCAATGGCGATTTTACTGGCCACCTGGCCGCCCTGGGTTCCCCCCATTCCGTCACAAACAACAGCCACCGTGTAAGGGCCGATGATTTTTGTGGCGCAGGCATCCTGATTCTCCTTACGAACCAGCCCCTTATCCGATATCCACCACAATCTCATGGAGAGTTCTTTCCTCCCTTCTCCTCCATAGCCTTTCTCCGAAGCTGGCCACAGGAGGCATCAATGTCACCGCCCAGGCTGCGCCGCACAGTGGCGGTGATGCCATGGGACTGCAACCGCTTTTGGAAAGCCGCGATCCGCTTACTGGGCTTAAACGGGCTCTCCACTACATCGTTCAACGGGATCATATTCACATGCCCCGGCATTCCTTTCAGCTTTTTGGCGATCAGATCCGCCTGCCAATCCTGATCGTTGACTCCATCGATCATGGCATACTCAAAGGAAATGCGCCGACCCGTCTTCTTAAAATAGCGATGACAGGCCGCAAAGAGTTCCTCCACCGGATAGGCGCGGTTCACCGGCATGATCCGGTTGCGCGTCTCATTATCCGGCGCATGGAGGGATACGGACAAAGTCAGCTGCAAATTCAGCTCTGCAAGATAGTCGATCCCGGGCACCACACCGCAGGTGGAGAGGCTGATATGCCTCATACCGATATTGAGTCCATCGGGGTGATTCACCAGTTCCAAAAACCGCAGCACCGTATCCCGGTTATCCAAAGGCTCACCGATGCCCATCAACACAATATTCGAGATGGGCCTGCCGGAGTCCAGCTGAGTAAACATTACCTGATCCAGCATCTCTGCCGGTGTCAAGTCTCTCACCTTTCCAGCCACCGTGGATGCACAGAAAGCACAGCCCATTCGGCAGCCAACCTGCGAGGAAATGCAGATGGTATTGCCGTGGTGATACTGCATCAAAACCGATTCGATGCAGTTGCCGTCGGACAGTTCCCACAGATACTTGATGGTCCCATCCAGACGGGACTCCTGCTTTCTTGCCACCGTCGGACGGGTGATATAGCAGCTTTGTGCCAGTTTCTCCCGCAGGGGCTTGGAAAGATTGCTCATTTCGTCAAAGGAGGTCACTCCCCTGTGCAGCCAGGTAAATACCTGCTTGGCCCGAAAGGCCGGCTCGCCCATTTCCCGGAAAAAGTCTCCCATCTCCGAGAGGGTCATGGATTTGATATCAGTCACGGAAGGTCCTCCTTTCTGCAGCCACAGGGCCGCTTATTTGCTCCGCCGCATGCGGCAGATGTAAAATCCGTCTGTCCCGAAGCGCTGCGGCCACAGGGTCAGCTGACCATCAGTCTGGCCGATGGGGGCAGGCAGTGTAAAGGGATCTAGAGTAAACTCACTGTGCTTTGCCAAAAAGGCCTCTGCGATCTGTTCATTCTCCTCCGGCAGGATCGTACAGGTGGAGTAGATCAGCGTGCCGCCGGGTCTGACATATCGGGCCACATTCTCCAAAATTGCCTGCTGGATCTTCGGCAGATGGGCCAGCTCCCCGGGATCCTTATAGCGGATATCCGGTTTCTTCCGGATGATTCCCAGTCCCGAACAGGGCACATCGGCCACCACCAGATCCGCTGCCTCCAGCCATGCGGCGTGGGGTTCCCGGGCATCGGCCAGGGCGGTCTGCACACTATGGATCCCCAACCGGGCAGCACTCTGCTCAATCAGCTTCAGTTTGTGGGGATGGATGTCGCAGGAGATGATCTGACCCCGATCCCCCATTGCCATAGCCAAAGCGAAGGATTTACCGCCGGGCGCGGCACAGGTATCCAGCACACGGTCCGTCGGGGCAGGCTGTGCCACCGTGGCCACCAGCCGGGCTGCGGCATCCTGTACCTGAATGCGGCCCTCCACAAAGGCAGGCAGCTGTTCCAGGTCGCCGGTACCCGTCACCTCAAAGCAGTTCTCCAGCCAGGGATGCTTCTGTATCGTTGCCCCAGCCGCCAGCAGTTCCTGCTCCAGTTCCTCGCTGGTACATTTGAGGGGATTGGTCTGGATGGTGGTGGGCACTGCCTCATTGTTCTGCTGCAGATAGGCCTCTGTCTCCTGCTGACCCAACAGAGCAAGCAGCCGCTCCACCAGCCACTTGGGATGGCTGTACTGCAACGCAAGACGGGATGCCGGATCCTTCTGCGGCAGCGGAGGCATATTGCCGTAATTGGTCACAAATTTCCGTAAAACGGCATTCACCAATCCGGATGCCTTGGGTTTCCCCCAGCGCTTGCACTGCTCTACCGCCTCATTGACGGCAGCGCGGTGGGGGATCTTGTCCAAAAACAGGATCTGATAGCCGCCCACCCGCAGAATATTGCGGATCACCGGCTCCAGCCGAGCGATCTTCTGGCTGCAGTAGCAGCCCAGATAGTAGTCCAGCAATGCCCGGTTTTGGATCACACCATAGCAGATCCGGGTCGCCAATGCCGCATCCCGGCCGCTGAGCCGGTCTTTGGCGATGGTGTGCTTCAGGCTGCCATCGGACCAGGCACCGGCGCGCTCCATCTGCATCAATACTTCCAGCGCCGTGTCCCGGGCGCCGGTTCGTCTGCTTTCATTCATCATAACACCTGCAGCGGATGGCCGCGCAGATAGTCGGCAGCAGCCATACGCTTGCCGCCCTCTCCCTGCACTTCCAAAAGTCTCAGGCTGATGCCATCACCGCAGGCCACCTCGATCCCCTGCTTTCCGGCAGAGAGGATGGTCCCGGCTGCCGCCGAGGTCTTTTCGCCCAACTGGGTCACATGGACCTTCAGGCGGTTGCCGCCCAATTCACAGGTGGCACAGGGCCAGGGAATCAGACCGCGGACCTGATCGTGCAACTGCTGGGCACTGCGGCTCCAATCCAAGGGAGACAGTTCACGGCCCAGCATCGGGGCATAGGTAAAGGCATTGTGATCCTGCGGGGTACGGACAGCCGTCCCGTTTTTCAGCTGCTCCACCGTATCCAGCAGTGCCCCGGCACCCAACTGTGCCAGCCGCTGGGTCAGCACCAGGGCATTCTCCATGGGATCGATCTCGGTGCGGACAATATTCAAAATGTCACCGGCATCCAGTTCCTTGGCCATATACATGATGGTAACTCCCGTCTCCTTCTCCCCGTTGAGGATAGCCCAGTTGATGGGGGCCGCCCCGCGATATTTGGGCAGAATGGAGGAGTGCACATTGATAGAGCCATAGGGCGGCAGCTGCAGCAGTTCCTCCGGCAGAATACGGCCGTAGGCAGCCACCACGATCAGCTCAGGATTCAGCTGACGCACCGTCTCCAGCGCCGTACCATCACGCATATTGAGGGGCTGGTACACCTCCAGATTCTGACTGAGGGCATACTCCTTCACCGGGGAAAAGGCCATCTTGTGGCCGCGGTTCTTGGGTCGGTCGGGCTGGGTAAACACACCGCAGATCTCATGACCGGCCTCCACCAACGCTTTCAGGGAGGCAACAGCAAAATCCGGGGTACCCATAAACAGGATCCGCATGGTCTTACTCCTCGTCTTCAAATTCCTCTTCCTGCTGGCGGAAATACTCCTGAAGTTCCTCATCGGTCAGCAGGTGATCGGTATGCTCCACAAACAGGTGACCATCCAGATGGTCGATCTCATGGCAGAAGCAGCGGGCGGTCAGTCCCTCATCCTCCACCTCGAAAAACACGCCGTCACGGTCCTGTGCGCGGACACGCACCACATCAGGACGGGTCACGATGCCGAACTTGCCGGGCACGCTCAGGCAGC
>SVLV01000033.1 GCA_015067765.1 Oscillospiraceae bacterium
CCATATTGGTCACCTTGGCTTCGTACTCCGCTTTTTCACTGCGGTAGGTGTCGAAGTACAGGAACGCTGCGGCGGCAACCAGAGCAACGGCGATCAGCACCTTCCAGTATTTACCTAAGAATTTCATTACTCAGCCACCTCCAGAGGTGCGATCTTGTCGCTGTAATCCAGACCCTTCCGGTTCAGTTCTTCCTGTCTCAGGTTGTCGTTGTAGTTCAGCAGCACGGTGAAGTGGATGCGGGTATCCTGCTGGGCCTGGGGCTTCTGGCTGGCGCCCTTGTTGGCATCGTTGGCCAGCTGGGTCAGCATCAGGGTCATTCTGACTTCCAGAACGTTGTTGCTGGGGTAGTCGCAGTAGGTCAGGAAGTAAGCCAGCATGGTGTGGATCACTTCATCCTGAGAATAGTTCTTGCCAGCACGATAGTCGGCCATTCTGCGCTTCAGGGTCTCGTCGATGCCGCCGCCGTTGATATAGGTGGTGATGGCATTGGCCTTCTCGGCATCCTTGAGGGTATTTTTGATATAATTTCTGCAATCCTCGTCGATCAGCTCATAGGCTTCCTTGGACAGCTTCCGGCCCAGAGCCTCCTCGAAGGCGGTGTTGCCCACCAGAGTGGTGGTGGTGTCATTTGCCAGGAAGTAGTTGAAGAACACACCGTAGTATTCCTCGATATCCTTGGGAGGCTCCGTAGGCTTGGTTGGATCCTTGGGCTCCGTAGCCTCAGGCTCCGTGGGCCACTCCACGTCCTCGTCGAACAGCTTCTCGTACAGCTGCTGGAACACTTCCTTCAGGGAATCCTCATTGATGCCCCCGTTGAGGATGGCGCTGACGATGCCCTTGATGAAGTCGTTGTTCAGATTGCTCAGGCTGATCTTGCCGCTGGCAAAGGCATCCTGGTAGTAGTCCACCAGCTTGTTGTAGTCCAGGTCGTGCTCTTCCTTCAGGATGTAGTTCAGCAGCACCAGGTCCGCGGAGGAATTTCCGGTGGTGCCGGTCAGCAGGAAGCGTTCGCACATGGCGTCAGCCTCATCATTGCCGCTGGTGCCGTCGTTGATGAAGTCCACGAAGTATTCGCCCATCTTCAGGATGTTCACGCTGGGCACGGTGGGCAGGATCTCGCCGCCCTCTTCGTAGATCTTATCCCAGACCTTCTCATACATTTTAATATAGGCGTCAGCCAGGGTATCCTTATTCAGACCGCTGCCGCTGACCACCACACCAATGATGATCTTCAGGGTCTCGTCGTTGGGAGAGATCTTGCCGTCAATGATGCCCTGGAGGTAGAAGTTTGCCAGCTTCTTGTAATCCAGCTCCACATTACCGTTAACGATGAAGTCAATGATCTCCTTGTCAGCCTCGGGATCGCCGGTGGAACCGGTGGTCAGGTACTGCTCGATGAGATCGTCCATCACGGAATCACCGGTGGTGCCATTGGTCAGGTAATCCACAAACAGCTGGCCGAGGTTGAGGCTGGGGATGCCGGGGGTGGTGGGCTGGGTAGGCTCCGTGGGCACGGTGGGAACGGTGGGGTCCACAGGCAGGGTCGGATCGGTGGGATCCACAGGCTCACCGCCGATGGCCAAATAGCAATTCATCATCTGATCCTTCAGCGCTTTACGCTCAACCTGCATATTAATTCGGAAATTTCTCATTAACGTATCAATCGTGGAATTTCCCGTTGTAGCATTTTCATCACTGCGGAATATCCTAAGCAAGGCCTTCAGCTCTTCATCCACCTTGCCGCCGCTGACATCGCTGTCCAGTGCGGCATCCAGCTTGGAGTTTCCGGTGGTGCCCGCGGTCAGGTAGCCGTCCAGCAGCTCCTTCACATGGGCATCGGCCTGCGTATAGGCTGCCAGATAGCTCTTCAGGCTGGCACCGATGGTATCCACATACACATCGTCGGGATCGGGCTCCGTGGGCTCGGTGGGGATCTCCAGATGGGGGAACAGGGCGTTGATCATTTCATCCAGCTTTGCATCGCCGGTCTTGCTGCCGCCGCTGCTGATATCCGCCGCGATCTTATCCACATCCAGGAAATACAGCTCACCCGCGTCACCGCGCATACCGGCTGCCAGCTTCACATGGTACAGATAAGCCAGCTCCATATCCCGGTGGGTGCAGAACAGGGTCTCGGTAGCCTCCAGCTTCTGGGGCTTGGTGTCGTCAGTCAGAGCCGCCACCAGCTTGTCCAGCAGCGCCTTGGATTCTTCAAAGGTATCGGGCAGACCGTTCTGCAGAATGCCCATCTTGATCAGATCCACCACAATGTGGGGATACAGGATGGATTCATCGCTGGACTGGAAGTCCTCCAGCAGCAGCTCCTTGAACCAGTTGATGGCGAAGGGGTTGCTGTTCAGCAAAGCCTCCAAGGCTTCATCCCGCTGATCCTTGGTGACGCTGCCCTTCACGGCAGCGAAGGTATTGGAGGCATCGGTGCTCTCGGGGTGCTTGCCGTAGGTGTCCCACAGCAGCTGGAACTGTGCCTCGCTGAGGCCCATGGCCATGCTGAACAGGGCTTCCTGATCCAGCTCAGAGGTGGAGCTGCCCACGGTGGGAGCAGCCTCCTTCTGGATGCCGGAGCCGTAGCTGGTGGCCGCGCCGCTGCCGCCGCCTGCCAGATTGGAGACAGCCATCAGGTCAGCGTAGCCCATTTCCCGCAGCTTCATGATGACGTAGGCGGCCTCCTCCTTGTCCGGGCTGGCGAAGGAGATGTTCAGGCCGTTGGCCATGATCTGCATCTGGGTGACGCTGGTGGTCTTGGGCATCATGCCCTCCAGCTCCTCCAGCACCAGGACCAGGTTGTCATTGTGGGTGTACAGAGAATTGAAGACGGTATCCCAGTCGGCATCGTAATTCTTGTACATGCTTTCGTATTCATAATAATTGTCGGCGTAGCCGGAGACCTGGGCATTCTGCATGGTCAGCATATTCTGCTCGTTCTGCAAAACAGCCAGCTCCGTGTTCCAGTTCAGCCGGGAAGACAGCAGGAACATGACCACCGCCACCACAGCCAGACCGCCGGCCAGCATCAGGCCGTACTGCCACAGCTCGCTCTGGAACTGCCGCTTGGCGGTGCCGGGCTTGTTCAGGCTGGGGGTACCGAAATCCTTGTTGGTCCGCGCGGCACCCATGCACAGGAACCAGCGCAGGTCATAGCTTGCGGAGAACCGGCGGACAGGAATGCCCAGCAGGTCTGCCAGCTCCTGCACCACGTCGCTGTCCTCAGCCAGCGCACCGGCGGCGATGCCCTCAATGGAGCAGCCCCGGCCGATGTCCATGTTTTCAAAGTATTCCAACATCATAGCCAGTTCGCCGAACTGGTAGCTGGGGTCGCTGCCGCAGCGGATGAAGCGCTGGAGCATGACCTGGCCGTTCTGGACGAAGGTCATACCCAGGATATCCTTCTCCAGCAGCAGATGCAGCTGGGTATCCACACCGCCGGTGACCTCCTGGATCTCCTCAGCGGCGGCTTCTTCCACCGCCTTCTTCTTGCCCAGGCTGATCTCAGCGTTGAGATTCAGCTTCTTTTTGGTCTTGACTGCCCTGGTACTCTTGGAGAAGCTGGCGCCCACGGCGTTGGCGATGCTGCTGCCGATGTAGTCGATGGCTGCCACAGAAAGGCCCGCGGCGTTGGCGACCTGGTAGTAGCGGCTGATCATGGAGGTGGGCATGGCCCACAGCTGCACATTCACTTCCTTCAGGCCGTTGTCACCGCCCTTGGGGCCGATGACCTCCCAGGCCAGCTGGTAGTCGTGCATATCCACGGGGAAATACATATCCACGTTAGCCTGCAGCAGCTTTTCCAGCTTGGCGGCAGGCAGGTCGGGTGCCGTGATCACATCGGTGATGACCTGAGAGGTACACAGAGTGAACACAGTCTGCCGGACATTTTTGAATTCCGGCGTTTTGGTGGCAGCTTTCAGCATCTCCCGCACCGCGTCAGCGTTGCGGATCATGCCATCCTCCACCGCGCCGGCGGGAGTCTGCACGGTGATGCCGTGGATCAGCTCCGCGCCGTTTACCAGCAGGATCTGGGTCTCGTCCCGGCCCAGCTGAATAGACAGCGTCTTGCCGGAAATTTTCGTTTTGCTCATAAATTACATTTCCTCCTCTGGACCGCAGCATTCAGGTCCAGTTGTCGTTGCTTACAGCCCGAAGAGGCCGAGGTATGCAGAAATCAGCGGCTGGCCAAACAGCGCGGAGAACCAGATCCCCGCCGCCAGGTACGGTCCGAAGGCCAGCTTCCGGTCCGCGCCGTGCTTCATACGGATAGAGTGGATGATGGCACCGGACAGGCTGCCCACCAGAACTGCCAGAATCATATTCTGCCAGCCCAGCAGCAATCCGGCTCCGGCCACCAGCTTCACATCGCCCATGCCCAGTCCGTTGCCGCCTGTCAGGATATGCAGCAGCAGGAACACCAGGCTGACGGAAGCCAGGCCGATAATATAGGTGGGCCAGTTCCCCAGATCGGTCACCAGCCGCACCACACCTAGCACAAAAATCGCCAGGTTGATGCCGTTTGGAATAATGAAGGTACGCCAGTCAATGACAGACAGCACCAGAAGGAAGGAAAACAGTCCGCAGTACAGTCCAACCGTCAGCCAGTCCCCCCGGAACAGGATGCCGGTAGCCAGCCACATCAGGCCGTTCACCGCCTCCACGATTGGGTACTGGGCAGAAAGCCTGACACCGCAGGACCGGCACTTGCCTCCCTGGGCCAGCCAGCTGAATACCGGGATCAGCTCGTACCAGGATAGCTTATGCCCGCAGCTCATGCAGTGGGACGGAGTTTTGACAAATTCCTCCCCCAGAGGCAGCCGGTAGATCAGCACATTTAAGAAGCTGCCCACGCACATGCCCGTCAAAAGCAGCAGAATATAGATTGGAAGTTCCATGTTTGTTTCTCCTTTGCGGGCACTGTCGTGTTCGCCCCGTAGGGGTCGATGCCCACATCGGCCCCTGCGATTTTTTACAGATACTGGTCGTAAGCCTTGGTCATGTTCAGCATGGGCAGGTAGATCGCCAGCACCAGCACCGCAACCATGATGCCCAGGAACACGGTGATGAGAGGCTCCAGCATACCAAGCAGCGCCTGGGTCGCTTCCTCAACCTCATCATCGTAGTAGTCCGCGGTTTTCAGCAGCATTTCCTGCAGGTCACCGGTCTCTTCACCGATGCCCACCAGGTTGTAGACCATGGGAGGGAACAGCCCCGTGTCCCGCAGAGACGCGTTCAGGGTCCAGCCCTCGGAAACCATGGAGCGGCAGGTCTGGACCGCCTCCAGGAAGTAGATATTGCTCATATTCATGGCCACCATTTCCAGGCTGTCCGTCAGTGTCAGACCGGAGCCCAGCAGCAGCGCCAGGGTGCGGCAGAAGGTGGCAGATTCGGAACGGACCGTCAGATCCCGGACAATGGGGATCTTCCGGGTGAGCCAGCCATAGACATGCTTGCCCTTGTTGGTCTTGCCAAAGAGGACACCGCCCACTGCCAGCACCACCAGGATGATGGCCAGCAGCCACCACCACTCCACGAACCAGTCGCTCATGGCCATGACGATCTGCGTCGGCAGCGGCAGCTCCATGCCCATCTCCGCGAAGGTGGAGATAAAGCCGGGGAACACCTTGACCATCATCAAAATCAGCACCGCGATCATAACGACGATGACCACGCAGGGGTAAGTCATAGCCTTTTTCACGGCAGCCTTGGTCCGTTTGGCCTTGTCGAACCATTCTTCCATCTGGCCGAAGGATTCTTCCAGGTTACCGGATTCCTCACCGGCGGCGATCATGTTGCACAGCATGCTGGAGAAGATCTTGGGATGCTTCTTCATGGAGCCGGCCAGGGTCTCGCCCTTTTCGATGCCGGCCTGCATCTCCCGGATGGCGGCGGCCAGCTTTTTGTTTTCGGTCTGCTGGCCCAGCATGGCCAGAACGTTGGAAACAGGAACACCCGCCCGGAGGATGGACTGGAACTGGCGGCAGAAAATCGCCATGTCCTTGGGGGTGGGGTTACCCAGGAAAGGCAGCTCGATGTCCTTATTCAGGGCGTTGAGCTCCTTGATCTCCAGAATGGAGTAGCCGGCTGCCCGGAGGGAATTTTTCGCGTTTTCCAGGGACGCGGCATCCACCGTGTCCTTGACCCGCTTTCCCAGACGGTTCACAGCAATATAGCTGAAAGAAGGCATATTTTAGAACCTCCCGCATTGGTTGCGCATGGTAGTGGGGTCGTTGGCCACTGCCATGGCGTTTTCCAGAGTGACCTTGCCGCTGCGGACCAGGTCCGTCAGGGCATCGTCCAGCAGCTGCATACCCTGGCGCTTGCCGGTCTGCATGGCGCTGGTGATCTGGAAGCTCTTGTTCTGACGGATCAGGCTGCGCACCGCGGGGGTGGCAACCAGGATCTCATAGGCCGCCACACGGCCGCCGCCGATCCGGGGCAGCAGTGCCTTGGCGATGGCGCATTCCAGCACGTCCGCCAGCTGGATGCGGATCTGCTCCTGCTGCTCGGGGGGGAATACGTCGATGATACGGTCGATGGTGTTGGCAGCGCCCTTGGTATGCAGGGTGCCGAAGACCAGGTGTCCGGTCTCCGCCGCGGTGATGGCGGTGGAGATGGTCTCCAGGTCACGCATCTCACCCACCAGGATCACGTCAGGGTCCTGACGGAGGGCGGCCCGGAGGCCGGCGGCGAAGCTGTCGGTATCGTCGCCCACTTCCCGCTGGTTGATGATGCATTTATCGGGGGTGTAGACAAATTCGATGGGGTTTTCCAGGGTGATGATATGGCGGCGCTTGGTGTGGTTGATGTGGTCCAGCAGCGCGGCCAGGGTGGAGCTCTTACCCGAGCCGGTGGGGCCCGTCAGCAGCACCAGGCCGCGGGGCTTATCCGCCTGCTCCACGATGACGGGAGCCAGCTCCAGATCCTGTACAGAGGGGACCTTCAGCGGCAGCATACGCAGTGCCAGCGCGGCATGGCCCTGCTGGTAGAAGGCGTTGCAGCGCATACGGATGGTCCCGTCGAAGGTCACGGCGAAGTCACATTCGCCGGTGGCCTCCAGCTCCTTCAGCTGGTTCTCGTTGGCCAGCTGACGGACGGCGGAGATGACATCCGCATCGGTCAGCCGTGTCTCGCCCTCGTTCACCAGATCGCCGTCGATGCGGTAAATGGGGGGCAGCCCCACGGTCATATGCAAGTCGGAGGCGTCCCGCTCCACAGCGGTATGTACGATTTCCTTAAATGTTTTCATACTCATTCCTCGGCGGCGTTTTTCTTCATCATCTGCTCATGGTCCTCCACGGAGATGGCGTACATTTCCGTCAGGGCCGTGGTGCCATCCAGCACCAGGCGGCGAACACTCTGCTTCAGGGTCAGCATACCCTCTTCAATGGCGGTCTTCCGCAGGGAGTCGGTGGTGGCCCGGGCGGCGATCATGCCGCGGATGCGGGGGGTGATCTCCATGATCTCATAGACGCCGATACGGCCGAAATAGCCGGTGCCGTTGCAGCGCTGGCAGCCCGTGGGCTCAAAGATGGTCTGCCTTGCCCGCTCCTTGGCGGACAGGCCCAGATAGTCGGCCTCGTGCTCCAGGGGGAGGCGCTCCTTCCGGCAGTGGGGACAAAGCCGGCGCACCAGACGCTGGGCAATGATGCCCACGGTGGAGTCGGCGATCAGATAGCTCTCAACGCCCATGTCCAGAAGACGGGTGACGGAGCTTGCGGTGTCGTTGGTATGCAGGGTAGAGACCACAAGGTGGCCGGTGATGGAAGCCTGGACGGCGATGGACGCGGTCTCGCCGTCACGGATCTCACCGATCATGATGATATCCGGGTCCTGACGCAGAATGCTGCGCAGGGCATTGGCGAAGGTCAGCTCCGCCTTGACATTGACCTGGACCTGGTTGATGCCCTCGATGTTGGCTTCCACAGGGTCCTCAACGGTGACGATGTTGACTTCGTCGCTGTTCAGCTCGCTGAGGGCAGTGTACAGCGTGGTGGACTTACCGGAACCGGTGGGACCGGTGACCAGCACGATGCCGTTGGGCCGGGACAGGATCTTATCAAACTTCACCAGATCCTCGTCGGACAGTCCCAGGGTCTTTTTGCTGCGGCTGAGGGCCTTCTTCTGGTTCAGTCGCATAACGCACTTTTCACCGTAGACAGTGGGCAGGGTGGAAACACGGACGTCGTAATCCCTGCGGTCAACGGTAATGGTAAAGCGGCCGTCCTGGGGCTTTCTCTTTTCGGAGATGTCCAGGCCGCTGATGATCTTGATACGGGCCACGATGGCGTTCAGGAGCCGCAGGTTATAGTTGGCGGTGGTGTACAGCACGCCGTCAACACGGCAGCGGACACGGACACGGTCCGGCTCCGCCTCCACATGAATATCGGAAGCTCTCTGACGGACAGCCTGCTCCACCATGGAGTTGACCAGCATGACCACGGGAGAGGAGTTAACGTCTTCCCGGAGGATCTCCTCCTCCAGAGAGGTATCGATCTCATTGTCCTTGGTGTACATCTCCACGGCTTCCTGCATTTCCTCGGTGCCGTAGTAGCGGTCGATGGTCAGCATGATGTCGGTGGTGGTGGCAACAAAGGGCTTCACGCGGCACTTGCTGGCGATGGCCACCAGGTCCCGGCCCCGGATGTTCATGGGGTCGTTCAGCGCCACCAGCAGGGTACCGGGGTCATTTTCGTCAAAGCCGAAGGGCAGCACCACATTGTCCCGGAGGATATCCGCCCGGACGATCTGCCGGACCTCCATGGGGATGGGCTGCTCATAGAGCCGGATCATGGGCATCCGGTAAACCGCGGCCAGAGCCTCCGCCAGCTGCTCCTCGGAAACCTGACCGCCCTCATTCAGAAGCTCCCGAATGCTGCGGCCGGTGCTGGCGTGCTCAGAACGGAGCTTATCCGCCTGCTGGGCAGACAGATGACCCCGTTCCATCAGATATTTCAGTAATTTCTCGTTCAAGGTATACTCCTTTCCCTCCTTCCGGCCAGGACACTGCCGGCGGGAGAGCGGATGCCTCCAACCCCGGAGGCTCTGCATGGAATTGTGTCGATACAACCGCGTCTCAAAAGAGGAAACGCATAGAGATATTTATATACCGTACCATAGTACCACAATTTGACTAAAATAGCAAGGGCTTTTCGAAGTTTCCTGATTTCTCCTGCCGCCTTTTCCCGAATCCCCTCCCCCGCTCCGATCCGGCCTTCTTTTCGGAGCTCATTTTCTTCTATTCGCCGTCAGGGGCCGCCGTCAAAAAGGAAAAATGCGTTGCGGCGCAACGCATTTCGCATATATATCGCAGAGATTGGTGTTTGGGTCCTTGAAAATGGGATTTTGGAAGGAGAAAAACCGGGGTAAAACCCAAAAATAAGGAGGATTCTTGTATGAATTTCAAGAAAATGGCAAAGCGCTTTTTCACGCTTTCCCAGAACCATGATGGCTTCACT
>SVLV01000008.1 GCA_015067765.1 Oscillospiraceae bacterium
CGAGCGCATCCAGAATAAAACTGGAGTGGCGCCGCTGACGCTGCGCCACTCTGCATAAACTAAATATTTCCTACATAGGTGCTTTTTTGTGCTGTCCGCACAAATTGGGGCAGTTCACGACTGGCAGGCGCTTTTTTCATGCAAAAAGGGCGGAGACTGCCGTCTCCGCCCTTTTACTTCGATTACAGAACCTTGCTGAGGAAGGACTTGGTGCGCTCCTCCTGCGGATTGTCGAAAATCTGCTGGGGCGTTCCCTGCTCCAACACATAGCCGTCATCCATAAACATCACGCGGTCTGCCACCTCACGGGCAAAGCCCATCTCGTGAGTCACCACAACGATGGTCATGCCGCCGTGAGTCAGGCCCTTCATAACATCCAGCACCTCGCCGACCATCTCGGGGTCCAGTGCGGAGGTGGGCTCATCGAAGAGCATGATCTTGGGATTCATGGCCAGCGCACGAGCAATGGCCACACGCTGCTTCTGACCGCCGGAGAGAGCAGCGGGGAACACATCCGCCTTATCCTCCAGGCCAACGCGCTTGAGCAGCTCCATAGCGGCCTTCTTGGCCTCCTCCGGATCGGTGCCTCGCACCTCACGGGGACCGATGGTCACATTGTCCACCACAGTCATGTGGGGGAACAGGTTGAAGTTCTGGAACACCATACCCATCTCGGTACGGATCTCGTTTTCGTTCTCAGCGGACAGCTTCACGCCTTCCACAAAGATCTCACCCTCCGTGGCCTCCTCCAGACGGTTGAGGCAGCGCAGGAAAGTGCTCTTGCCGGATCCGGAAGGGCCGATGATGCAGACCACTTCATTCTCGTGGATCACCTCATTGAGGCCCTTGAGGACCTTTAGAGACCCAAAATCCTTCTTCAGATTCTTGACTTCAATAATATTCTTCATGCCGCTTCCCCCTTACTTGCTTTCCGTGGCCATTTTCTTTTCCATGTACTTCACCAACTTGGAAGTGGGGATGGTCAGCACCATGTACACCAGAGCAACACCGATATAAGCCTCAAAGGTGTTGAAGGTGGCTGCGTTCCACAGGGCACCCTTACGGAGAATTTCCACCACGCCCACATAGGACAGCACGGAGGTCTCCTTGATCAGGCTGACGAACTCGTTACCGAAGGCGGGCAGCACGATCTTCAGGGCCTGAGGGATGATAATCAGGCGCATGGCCTTGGACTTGTTCATACCCAGAGAACGGGCAGCCTCCATCTGGCCCTTATCCACAGCCTGAATACCGCTGCGGATCAGCTCAGCCACATAGGCGGCACTGTTGAGACCGCAGACGATAATGGCGGGGATCACCAGATAGGGCCAGCGGAAATCCACACCGTTGGCCTGCAGGAACTGGGGCACACCGTAAGCCAGAATCAGTGCCTGGACGATCAGCGGTGCACCGCGGACGATCTCAATATAAACGGTAGCAATGGCGTTGAGAACTTTGTTCTGAGCCATCTTCATCAGGGCCAGGATCAAACCCAGCAGCACTCCGATAATCAAGGCAATGAGGGTAACGCCCAGCGTTGCGGGCACGCCCCCCAGAGCTACTGTGAAGCCTTTGATGTACAATTCCATGAATTCCATAGAATACCTGCTCTCTTTCTTCTAACATGGGGAGAGGAAGCCGGGCAAATTGTCCGGCTTCCTTCCGTAACTTATGAATGTAATGTGTGTGATCTGCTCCGAATCAGAATCAGGCCAGCTCCCACTTCTTGATCAGCTCGTCCATCTTGCCGTTTTCCTTCACGTTCTTCAGGCCGGCATTGATCTTCTCCAGCAGCTCGGAATTGCCCTTCTGGACAGCGAAGCCGAACGCTTCGTACACGCCACCCTCATCGGCAACCTTCAGCTTGTCGGGATTCTTCTTCTGATATGCCTTGACGATATCGATACCGGCAACCACGGCGTCCACGTCACCGTTGAGCAGCTGCAGCACGCAGGTATCAAAGCCGTCCAGAATGATCACATCGCCCAGCTCGCCATTCTCCTTCTTGGCGGTCATGTCATCAGCGTAGTTGGTAGCGATCTGAGTAGCGACCTTCATGTCCTTGGTCAGGCTGCTCAGGCCGGTGATCTTGGTGTTGTCAGCCTTGACCAGCAGAGCGGCGCCGCCAACCCAGTAATCGTCGGAGAAGTCAACCTTGGCCTGCCGATCGGGGTCACCGGACCACATACCTGCAGCAATGATGTCACCGTCACCGTTCTGGACAGCGGGGATCAGAGCCTCGAAAGCCATATCAACGAAGGTCACCTTGAAACCCTGGTCCTCACCGATAGCGGCGATCAGGTCCATATCGAAGCCGGTGACTTCGCCGGTCTCTTCATCCAGCACGTCAAAGGGAGGGAAGGTAGCGTTGGTCAGAACCTTGTAGGTAACAACGTCCTTATTGCTGCTGCCGCAAGCGGCCAGACCCATAATCATTGCAACTGCCATAACCAGTGCAAACAGCTTCTTCATCTTTTTCATCGTAGTAACTTCCTTTCAAATGATAAATAAATTAATTATTTTATGATTTTAACCCATCAGCTTGACCAAGGTCGCCATATAGACCTTGATGCAGTTGAGATAGTTAACAACGGGGACTTTTTCATCGGCGGAGGCGATGCCCTTCAGCAGACCGGGGCCGAACCAGGGATAGTTGCCGCCGATGGCTCTCTTCACATAGGCCATATCGCAGCCACCAACCTTGGTGAAGTGCTTGGGAGTACGGCCGCAGACGGCTTCGCAGCTGGCGTCGATGGCCTTGACGATCTCACTTTCTTCATCGTTGATGAAGACGGGAGTATCCGGTTCGTAGTGATTGTGGAACTCGTAAGCGAAGGTGGGATCCTCCTGCTTCACTGCCTCCAGTGCTGCGATGATCTCAGCATCCACAGACTCGGGGGTCTCATTCTCCATGTATCGTCGGTCGATGCAAATCTCAGCTCGTCGCGGATAGTTGTTGACGGCGATACCGGCGTTGATCTTGGTCACCGCCAGATGGGACTGTCCCAGCACCGTGGGAGGTTTCTTGCTGATCTCTACAGCCAGCTTCTCCAGCGCCGCCACGGCCTTCATGGCCTTCTGGATGGCGTGCTCACCGCCGTAGATATTATCGGAGTCGTTGGGGTCGATGGTTTTGGCTGCGTGGCCGCCATCGCCGTAAACCACGATCTTGCAGGGATATACACCGCCGTGGCCCACCATCACATCGGTGGTATCATCGGTCTGGCTGCTGGGCTCCATGCTGATGCCGAAGTCGGCCTGGATCAGATTGTCATTCAGCAGGGAAAGGATGCCCTTCTCGCCGCCGCTCTCCTCATCGGACACGTAGTTGAGAATGATCTTGCCCTTGGGATCAAAGCCCATCTCCTTCAGGAACTTGACTGCCATCAGCGCCGCGCAGTCGCCGCCCTTCATATCGGAAGTACCGCGGCCCCAGACGTAGCCATCCTTGATCTCACCGGACCAGGGATTATAGTTGGGATCGCCGCTCTCCGTGGCGGGGAATACATCCATGTGGCCGTTGAACAGGAAGCTCTTGCCCTCCTGACTGCCGGTCCAGGTTGCGATGAAGTTGGGGCGGTCTTTTTCATATTCGTAAGCGTCCACCTGGATGTCCAGCTTATCCAGCCACTTCTTCATGGTCTGGGCCATGGGCAGCTCGCTGCCGGTGGGGCTGGGGGACTGGATGGCCTCTACCAGACACTGCAGGGCCTCATCCTGACAGGCATCTACTTTTTTCTGGATATCTGCTACTGTGATCATAACGGGGGTTTCCTCCTTCATGAATTCATGCATGTGTCATGCATATTCATTGAACAGTTTGTATATTACTGCATGTTCTTCCACTTGTCAACCCCTTTTGGAAAATTTTTTCATCTTTTATAAAAAGTGCTGCAATTTCAAGCTTTTTTGCCGACGCGCTTGTCAAAATAGCCCCTGTCCCGCAAAAAGATTTATACAGTTGCGCCCAAAATATTCTGCATATATACAGAATAACCTGAATAAAACAGGCTCCTGTCCGTAACAGAAGCCTGTGGATGCGAATATTGTATTTACATACTGATCTGCAGACCGTCCGGCTCCAGCTCCCGCAGCGAATCCTGCAGGCAGCGAAGAAACAGGGCCACAGCCTCGTTCTTATGGGCCTCCGTGCTGCTGAGGCAGTAGGTGATGCGATCCGGAGGGGCCAGATCCATGCGCCGCTGCTCAATTCCGCCGCTCTCCAGCAGAGCGCGGGCCACACTAACCGGCACGATGCCCCAGCTGTCCGGCTGGCGCAGGAAGAAGGGGAGCTGGCTCATGATAGCCAGTTGGATACGGGGTGCTTCCTGATGAGGAAATGTCTGCATGCGCCACTGCACAAAGGGCATGGACCAATCCACCAACACCTCGTTTTTAATCTGCAGGCAGGAGGGCCCCACCACTTCCGGATAATTGGAGCGGGAGGAACAGACAAACACCATAGGCTCGGAGAACGCTTTCTGCGCCGTGACCTTTCCGGAGAAGCGGTAACCGGTGGTGAAGGCCAGATCCGTTGAGCCATTTTCAATATGGTGATAGGCCAGATCGGTATCCATATCCTGCGCCTCCAGCGCAATATGGGGATACTGATGCATAAAAGCATCGTATACCGCGCCCATCAGATGCGTACCGATACTGTTGATGGACCCTACCCGCAGCTTCTGCTGCTTCTGCTGGGGACGCAGGGCGAACATCTGCTCCACGATCTGCCGATACTGCACTGCCAGACCATAAAAGGCGTGTCCTTCCTGGGTCAACACCACCGCATGGGAACCCTTTTTCCGCAGAAACAACGGATAACCCAGCTCCGTTTCCAGTGTTTTGATCTTTGTACTCATGGAGGACTGGCTGATAAACAGACGCTCTGCAGCAAGGGAAAAACTCTTACATTCGCAGACGGTCAGAAATGCCTCAATTCCGGCAGCCGTCATCTCCTCACCTCATTTCACAAGTCATTGAAGGCAGTAGATATTCTATATCAATTTTTTCGATTTTTCAAGAGGATAATAAAAAAAGACCGGCGCATCTGCGCCGGTCTTTTCTATGGAACGCTTTGTTTTTACAGGGTCTCCAGCAGCTTGTCAGCGGGAGTATGCACGCGGTTCTGCTTCAGAGCGGTCTCCTCCAGGGTCAGGTAGCCGTCATAGCAGGTCAGGCCGGCACGCAGGTGCTTGTTGTCCTTGATGGCCTGGACGGGGCCCTTGTCAGCGATCTGCAGCAGGTAGGGCAGGGTGGCATTGGCCAGCAGGATGGAAGCGGAACGGGAGAATGCGGAGGGGATGTTATCCACGCAGTAGTGGGTGATGCCCTCAGCCTTGAAGACGGGGTTGGCATGGGTGGTGCTCAGGCAGGTCTCCACAGCGCCGCCGTCGTCGCAGGCCACGTCCACGATCATGGAGCCGGGCTTCATCATCTTCAGGTCCTCACGATAGATGATGTGATCCTTGCGGTGCTTGGGCCACAGGATGCAGTTGAACACCACGTCGGACTCCTTCAGGCACTTCTCCAGGTTGGAGCGGTTGGAGATCAGGAAGCTGACATTGGCGGGCATGTACTTCTGGGTCTCCTGCATGACCTTCATGTTGATATCCAGTACGCGGACCTCGCAGCCGAAGCCGGCAGCCAGCTCAGCAATGGCCTTACCGGAGTGGCCGCAGCCCAGGATGGTCATGACGGGAGTCTCCACGCCGCACAGCTTGGCCAGCAGCATACCCTTACCGCCGTTGACAGCCTGCATGTGGTGCAGAGCAGCCAGGAAGCCGCCCTTACCGGCCAGAACGCTCATGGGAGCCAGCAGGGGGAACTGACCGGGCTCATCGCTGGTAACATCCTCATAGGCGAAAGCAGTGACATGGCTGTTCAGCAGAGCGTCGGTCTCCTCGGGATGGGCATTGGAGTGCAGATAGGTGAACACGATCTTATCGGAGTTCAGGTAGGGGAACTCCTGGGGGAACAGCTCCTTCACCTTGTAGAACAGATCGGAGCGCTTGAATACCTCATCGGCAGTCTCCACGATCTCAGCACCTGCAGCAGCATACTCAGCATCGGAAAAACCGCTGCCGTCGCCGGCAGACTTCTCCACCAGCACGCTGTGGCCGTGAGCAACGATCTCCTGCACGGTAGCGGGAGTGGCGGAAACGCGATATTCGTTCTCCTTGATCTCTTTCAGAACACCAATAATCATAGTTGAGTTCCTTCCTTTCACTTCTTGTATTTTATGGTCTGCTATTTGAAAACACAGTAATATCCGGGCTCTTACAACCCGCACTCAAATTGTATACAAAATGCAGAGGGATGTCAAGAGCCATTCTGTAAAGTACCGAAAATTTCGAAAAATACCTGTTTTTTCGCACGATAGCCCTGCAATTATTTGTATGCAAATCATTTACAAAGCCGACCGAACCTGCTACAATAGGTGGGAACTTATTGTTTGGAGGCTCAGGAGAAATGAAAAACCTGTCACCCACCAAAATCGCATATGAGCACATCAAGCATCGCATCATCAACAAAACCCTCTTCCCCGGCAACCGGGTCATCGAAGAGGAGATCGTCCGGGAGAGCAATGTCAGCCGGACCTCTATCCGCACCGCTATGCAGAAGCTGCAATATGAAGGGTTTCTGGAGATTTTCCCCAACCGCGGCGCCTATGTGGTCAAGCCCACGCTGGAGGAGATGCGGCAGGTCTATGAGATCCGTACCCTGCTGGAGGAGCGGGCGCTGACTTTGGCCATCCCCCGGTTAACGGAGACCACCCTGTCCCGTCTGCGGGCCAATCTGGAGGCACAGCGGCACCTGGGAAACCAGTTCAATATCCCGGAATATGCCGAGCTAAACCGGGAATTCCACTGGGAAATCGCCTGTGCCTCCCAAAACCCCTACCTGCAGAAGTACCTCAATGAGCTGCTGAACAAAAGCAGCATCTATCTGATCTTCTACGACAATTCCACCGATGATATGCGCTCGCTGGAAATTCACGGCGCCATTCTGGATGCAATGGAACGAAGGGATCTGGATGCCGCACTGCAGGCCCTGCGGCGGGATGTGGACTTTGCACTGGAGACGGTCCGTGAGGTGGATGCCAGCGGTGGCCAGCTGACCGTATCCCTATAACAAGAAACAGCGTGAAAGAGAGGGAGTTCTATGGATAAGAAGCAAGCATGGATCGCCATGGTGGAGGAGCGCTCCCACCACTATCTGAATCTGGGGGACGGTGGCTTTGATGAGAACATGAAGGTCCGCCTGCTGGAGTGCAATTACGAGGAGCAGAGCATCACCTACGGATTCGAAACCCAGAAGTGGCAGATCAATGAGAAGGGCGGCATTCACGGCGGTGCCATCGCCGGTATGTTTGACACCGCCTTCGGCGTGGTGGCCAATTTTACCGCCGGCCCCAACGAGGCCACTACGACGGATATGAACATCTCCTTCCTGCGGGGCGTGGAGATGGGGATGGATGTGGGCCTGAAGGTCTACATCGTCAAGGCCGGACGCAGCCTGATCCGTCTGCGGGCAGAGCTGTTTGACCGCGCCAACGGCAAGCTGCTGGCCTCTGCCAGCGGAAGCTGGATGCCGCTGTGAACCGCACAAACAAATAGAAAGGACACCTGCTTTCGCAGGTGTCCTTTTTGCAGGATCAATCGCTGTCCAGTTTGAGAACTGCCATGAAGGCCTCGGTGGGCACCTGTACCGTACCCAGATTCCGCATCTTTTTCTTACCTTCCTTCTGCTTCTCCAGCAGCTTTTTCTTACGGGTAATGTCACCGCCGTAGCACTTGGCCAGCACATCCTTGCGCATCGCCTTGACGGTCTCCCGGGCGATAATGCGTCCGCCGATGGCGGCCTGAATGGGCACCTCAAACAGCTGCCGCGGGATATTCTCCTTCAGCTTTTCGCACAGACGGCGACCGCGGCCATAGGCCTTGTCCCGGTGAGCGATGAAGCTGAGGGCATCTACGCCGTCACCGTTGAGCAGCAGATCTACCTTCACCAGATCGCTGGCCCGGTAACCGGACAACTCGTAGTCCAGCGAGGCATAGCCCTTGGTGTTTGCTTTCAGGGTATCAAAGAAATCGTAGATGATCTCATTGAGAGGCATCTGATAGTGCAGCTCCACCAGATGGGTATCCAGATACTGCATGTCCTTGAACTCACCGCGGCGCTCCTGGCACATGGGCATGATATTGCCCACATAGTCCTGGGGGGAAATGATGGACACCTTCACATAGGGCTCCTCAGAATGCTCAATATGGCCGGGATCGGGGTAGTTGTGGGGGTTATCCACCTTTACCATAGACCCGTCAGACTTATACACATGATAAATTACGCTGGGCAGGGTGGTGACCAGATCCAGATTGAACTCGCGCTCCAGGCGCTCCTGAATCACTTCCATGTGGAGCATCCCCAGGAAGCCACAGCGGAAACCGAAGCCCAGGGCCACAGAGCTCTCCGGCTCAAAGGTCAGGGATGCATCGTTCAGCTGCAGTTTCTCCAGCGCATCTCTCAAATCGGGATACTTACTGCCGTCCTCGGTATAAATACCGCAGTACACCATGGACTGGGCAGGACGATAACCGGGCAGCGGCTCTGCCGCCGGATTTGCCGCCTCAGTGATGGTATCACCCACCTGCGTATCCTTCACATTCTTGATACTGGCGGTGAAGTAACCCACCTCGCCGGCCTGCAGGGCATCCGCCGGCTCATTGCCCAGAGGCTTGAGATATCCGCACTCCAGAATGGTGTACTCCGCGCCGGTCGCCATCATGCGGATGGTCTGTCCTTTGCGGATGGTGCCCTGCTTGATCCGGAAATAGACCACCACGCCCACATAGGGATCGTACTGGCTGTCAAACACCAGTGCCTGCAGGGGGGCCTTGGGATCGCCGTCGGGAGCCGGAATGCTCTGCACCACGCCCTCCAGCACAGACTCGATATTCAGACCCAGCTTGGCGGAGATCTCCGGAGCCTCCAGAGCAGGCAGGCCGATGATATCCTCTACCTCCTGCTTGGCCTTCAGGGGGTCTGCTGCCGGCAGGTCGATCTTATTGAATACGGGCAGGATCTCCAGATCGTGATCCATGGCCAGGTAGGTGTTGGCCAAAGTCTGTGCCTCCACACCCTGAGTGGAGTCTACCACCAGCAGTGCGCCCTCACAGGCGGCCAGAGAGCGGGACACCTCATAGTTAAAGTCCACATGGCCGGGGGTATCGATCAGATTCAGGGCGTAGGTCTCTCCGTCCTGTGCCTTGTAAAAGATCTGTACTGCGCGGGACTTAATGGTGATACCGCGCTCCTTCTCCAGCTCCATGTTGTCCAGCAGTTGGTTGGACATCTCACGCTCCGACACCGCGCCGCACTGTTCCAGCAGACGGTCTGCCAGTGTGGATTTACCGTGGTCAATATGAGCAATAATGGAAAAATTACGAATATGAGACTGGTCAAACATAACGATAAACCTCCATCCAGGGAACCATCACAGAATTTCTTTGCAGCGCTCGTCGGTATTGTGGAACAACTGGGCCGCACTTTGCCCCAGGCCCGGATATGCCGTCAAACTCTCCGCCGTCAGGGCGGGCAGCTCCTGCCGGCCGGCCAGTTCACCCAGCCGCCGCTGATACTGCATCCGACTCAGATCCATATCCGCCTGCACCAGCCCGGCATCGAAATCCGCCGGGGTCGCGGCAAACAGATCCTCGTTTCCGCCAGAGGCCCGGTAGAGCAGCCGCAGCAGCTGATACAATCCGGAGGCCAGATAGCTGCCGGCAGCACCGATCAGCTGGCGGTCCCCCGTCTTGCCCAACAGGTCAAACAGCATACCGGCTGTGTTTACCACCAGCTTCTTCTGCAGTGTGGCCAGAATACTGCCCTTCAGGCTGCCCTTTTCCACAGAGGCATCATACAGATCATCGGCTCCGATGATGGCACCATCCCGGCTCAAAGTGCGCCCCAGCAGATAATCCGCCGACACATGGTAATAGTCACACACCTTTACCACAAAAGCCAGACCCGGCTCCCGGATCCCATTTTCATAATGGCTCAGCAGCGCCTGAGAAATCCCCAGTTCGCCGGCAGCCTTGCGCTGCGAGATTCCCTTCTCCTGCCGCAGCAGGCTCAGCGTGCGGGAAAAATCACTGCTCATTCCTCTCATCCTCTTCTTTACACATTCTTATTACAGGAAGTAAATTATATCCCATATTATACAAAAAGTAAATGGCATTTTCCAGTTTTTCTTTTCATGGCAAGTCTTTCCTGTTAAAGTAGGGAAATTTCACTTGACGGGATTCGGAAAACCATGTAAGATACATTTTGTAACGATTTTGTAACTTTTAGGATTGGACATTCTATGGAAAAACGAAAGCGAGTTTCGGAAAAGCGGCTGCAGGTGAAAGACCCCAAGCCCTCCTTTTGGACTTTTTGGAAAAACAATTTAAAGGATTGGATCTGGTATCTGGAGGAGCATCCGGATTGGTATGTGATCGATCCGCAGGCCGCGGTACGCCGTTGGACAGCTCCGCTGCGCAAGAATCTGTCCCATACCCATCGCAAGCTTACGCAGGCCAAAAGTGCTTCGCACCAGTTTACAGAGTCCAACCATAAGCTGACGCAATTTCTGCTGTTTGCAGGCAGCTGTATTCCCCGTGCACTGGGCTTGCTGCAGGAACGATTTTTGAATTCGCGGAAAAAGCGGATCCGTTCCAAAAGTCTGCAGCACGCCTTTGAGAACATGCACCTGCATCCCCTTGTCTTTTTAGGTGGCGCCGCCATGATCGCCGTGGCAGCCGTGGTGATGAGTCTTTATACCATCGGAACCACCGCCCGGTATGACGGTGTCAAACTGGGTACAGTCTCCAGCCGTTCCACGGTAAATGCCGTGGTGACCCATCTGGAGGAGGCCACCCGCCAAACTCTGGGAGACAGTGATTACACCATCGACCGGGATCGGCTGGATACTCAGTGGACCGTGGTGGCCCGCTCTCAGCTGGCCGATCAGGATCTTCTGGAGGCTGAACTGACCGAACAGATCGGTTTGGTGGATTATGGCTATGTGCTGTATGTCAATGAGGAGCCGGTGGCAGCCACCAAGTTCTCCGGAGCACTGGAGGAACTGCTGGAGCAGCTGAAAGTCGGCTACATTACAGACAATACGGTCACATGCTCCTTCCAGGAGAAAGTGGAGATCCGGCAGGACTATGTGGATGCCAAGTACATGATGAATCTGGGCTACATTGCAGAGCTGCTCCACGACACCAAACAGGCAGAGAAAACCTATACGGTCAAGTCCGGTGATGTGTGGTCCCGGATCGCTGAGGCCCATCAAATGAGCAGCAGTCAGCTGCTGGATTTGAACCCCGGCTATAACATCAGCCTGATCCATGTGGGCGATGTGCTGACGGTCAGCAACGCCGTCTCCTATCTGACGGTGGTCAATGTGGAGCGTCAGAGTTATGTGGAGGATGTGCCCTACGCCACCACTTATCAGGATGACTCCAGTATGTACGAGGGCGATTACCGGGTGCTGAGCCCCGGCAAGGTCGGTAAGGCCGATGTCACGGCCAATGTCACCTACATCAACGGCGAGGAGATCGACCGCGAGGTAGTCGCTTCCGTCACTCTGGAGGAGCCTGTCACCGAGCTGCAGGCCCGTGGCACCAAGAAGCGCCCCTCCTGGCATCCCACCGGCAGCTTCCGCTGGCCCTGCAGCGGACGAATCACCTCCTATTTCGGCTACCGCAACACCGGCATCCCCGGTGCATCCACCTACCACAAGGGCATCGACATCGCCAACAGTTACGGCACTTCCATCCTGGCTGCCGATGGCGGTACCGTCTCCTACTCCGGCTGGATGGGTGGATACGGATATCTGGTAATCATCAATCACGGCAACGGATATCAAACCTATTACGGGCATAACAGTTCGCTGTTGGTCTCTGTGGGCGAGCATGTGTATAAGGGTCAGCGGATCGCCCGAATGGGCTCCACCGGTGTCAGCAGCGGCAATCACTGTCACTTTGGCATCATGAAGAATGGCACCTTTGTCAATCCGCTCAATTACATCTAACCAAAAAGATCGTCTCTTTACCGGAGACGATCTTTTTTATGAAATGTGATTTTATCACTGTTTTTTCTTTCCGGCTGTGTTATAATAAAGAAAATCAAAACAGAAGGAGGATTCTGTATGGATCGCAAAGTTTTGGAAAAAATCAACTACGGCCTGTTTCTGGTAGGCACTTCTTTCAATGGCAAGCAGGTTGGTTGTATCGTCAACTCTTTTGCACAGGTCACCAGCAATATGCCCCAGAAGTTCACCGTTACCCTCAACCGGGATAACGAGACCTGCAAGGCTCTGCTGGAAACCCGCACCTTTGCCGTGACCATGCTGGGCAAGGATTGCGCCAAGGATCTGGTCAATCTGTTCGGCTATAAGTCCAGCCGCGTGGTGGATAAATTCGCCTCCTACGAGACTGCTGTGGATGAACTGGGCAACCCCTATATTGCCGACGGCATGGTGGGCCGCGTCACCTGCAAGGTGGTGGACACCATGGATGTGGGCCGCTATGTACTGTTCCTGTGCGAAGGCGTCAGCGGCGAAGTGCTGGGTGACGGCCGGATGATGACCGTGGATGAGTTCCTGGGCAAGGATCAGGCCGCCGTACCGCCCACTGCCACCGTTTACCGCACACTGGAAGAGGTGAGCGGTTGGGTGTGCCCCCTGTGCGGTTATGTCTATAACGGCGAAAAGATGCCCGAGGGTTATCTGTGCCCCCTGTGCCGCTGCCCCGGTGAAAAGTTCACCCGGAAGCAGACCACCTGATTGTTTCCTATATAAAAACCGGACGGCTGAGCCGTCCGGTTTTTTATTGTTTCAGCACTGCTTCATCAGCCGAATGAAGAACTCCACGGCGCGGCGGGCAGTTTCCACGCGGATCCGCTCGTTGTTGCCATGAATGGTGCCCCGCTCCTCCTTGGTCAGGTCCATAGCGGAGAAGCGATAGACCTTATCCGAGATGCGGCCATAATGGCGGCTGTCGGAACACTGTACCATCAGATAGGGTGCCACCAGGCAGCCGCGCCAGGTGCCCGATACGGCCCGGCACACCCGCTGCCAGCCCTCACAATCCGTACGGGAAATGCGGCTGGGGTTCATGCCGTGCAGGGCGGTCAGCTGGATTTTATCGTTGCCCACGGTTTCTTTCAGATAGGCCATGGCGCTGTCCATGGTATCCATGGGATTGAGACGGATGTTGCTGACCAGCGATGCGCTGGGCGGGATCACATTGGATGCCTTGCTGCCCTGCATCTGCGTAAAGGCCACGGTGGTGCGCACCAGTGCATTGATCTCACCACCACTCTTCTTGCAGATCAGATTCAGCACCGGCCCAAAGCACCAGAGGTTGGCAAAAATCATCCGATACACAAAAGTGGAATGACGGCCCAAGGTGTCGAACATCTCCGCCACCGGCTTGGTCAGATGGAAGGGGAAGGGCTTCTCCTCCACCCGGGCGCAGGCCCGCGCCAATTCCCCGATAGGGGTACGGGGCAGGGGCGCCGATGCGTGGCCGCCGCCGGAGGAGATGCGATACTCCACATCCAGCATGCCCTTCTCCGCAATACCGATCAGACCACAGGGCGCCTTGACACCGGGAAACACATTTTCCACCACGGCGCCGCCCTCATCCACGACAAGCGCCGGCTCGATTCCCTGTTCCTCAAACCAGTCCACGATCCGCACCGCGCCCAGGCCGTTGACCTCCTCGCCGCCGGAGAAAGCAAAATAGATATCGTGCTCCGGCACAAAACCCTGGGCGATCAGATGATCCGCCGCAGAGAGGATGCCGTTGAAGGTAACCTTGGTGTCCAGTGTGCCGCGCCCCCACAGAACGCCGTCTTCCAGAATAGCCTCAAAGGGGGGCTTATCCCAGTTCTCTTCCTCCACCGGTACCACATCGTAGTGGGCCATCAGTACAGCCGGATCACCGGGTTCTTTGCCGGGCCAGCGGTACAGCAGGGAGCGGTCTCCCAGCTGCTGCAGGGCGCAGACCCGATACACCTGGGGATACAGATCCGGCAGCAGGCCGATGAGCTTTTCGAACTCCGCCTCATCCTCCAAGCTATGATCCCGGTAGGAGACGGTCTTGCAGCGCACCAGCGCCTGCAGGTTGGCCAGCACCTTATCGCCATCAAAAGTCTCCTGCTCATAGATTTCCTCGCCGGTGGTCTTGGGGCGGAACTGCAGAGTTCGCACCAAAATCACGGCTGCAAACAGTGCCACAAGGGCCAGCAGGATATACAAAACGATCATACGTCTCTCCTCCTCTTACAGAAGTCCCTTTTTGTACATCACACGGCTGACGGCCAGCGTGAACAGAATGCTGACGGGAACCATGATGCTCACTGTTCCGGCATTGAGGGCCGGCACAAAAATGAACAGGACCAGCATCAGCACAACAGGGGCCACAGAGATCTTCCAGTTCTTGGACACGAAGGCCACGCCCAATCCGCCGAACAGGGCCGGCAGGATCTGCGCAAATGCCGGAGCCAGCACAGGAGACTGCAGCACCGGTTCCAGCGGGGCAATCAACAGAACACCCACAATGATGATCACGGTGGTGACAATGCTGGAGATGGCAATGGCGATGGTGGAGATCACCTCACCCTCCTCACTGTTGGCTTTCACCCCGGCCTGCTCCAGCGCACCCAGCGCACAGGGCAGCTTCAGATTGGTAATATTGCCGGTGACGAAAGACAAATAGGAGCCGCCGGCACCCAGCATGGGCACATAGGTGATGGTCTCCACAATACCCACCGCCCAGTACATGGGCGCGGTGGCCAGCAGGCCCATAGCCAGCCCCTTCCAATCGGGAGCCGTACCAAACAACAGCCCCACCACCAGCGGGAACACCATCAAAATTCCCATCACGGACAGGTTCCAAATGGTGCCATCCCGATGTACGGAATCCATATAGGTAAGATTCTTTTTCATGATGTGCACCTCCTTATCCCAGCCACGCCGTAATGGGGATCGCTGCCGCCATGCCGCCCAGCAGACTGATGGGCAGCGCGTATTCCGACAGCCATTTCCAGCCGGTCACTTTCATGCCCAGCGCTGTCAGCACCATCAGCAGCGCCGAAACGGCCATTACGCACACAGGGATCAGTCCGGAGGTATCTCCCACAAAAATGGTGGAGAAATCGCAAAACACATAGCCCAGGAAGGCGGAAATCATACCGATAAACAGGGCATTCTGGAAGGTATCGCCCCACTTCTTGTCCCGCTTCTCCATCAGGTCCATGCCGCTCTGCAGACGCTTGGCCAGCACCGGCACCAGCCAGATGCCTACCATAATGCTGAGGGTCATGACCCACGCAATGGTCACATACTGCTGCGCTGTCAGACTGGTCACCTGACCAAACACCAGGCCCATAGCGCTCTCTGCGTTGGTAGCTGCGATCGTCTCATAGGACATGGAACCCACCACGCTTAGCCGCAGCCAGGGCAGCGGAAGTCCCAGATCCTTGGACAGGGTCATCACACTGATGACAATCGCCACAGCCGGTGCTACTGTAAACATGGCCGCCGAGCGCATGGTATGCCGCAGCTTTTTCTGATCCATCCCCAGTTCCTTAGCCCGGCGCAGCGCCTTGACCAGGAAAAACACCGATTGGCCCAGCACGGCCAAGATGATGAGTCCCACCAGGACAAAGAGGATGGGACTATTGACGGAAAAATCCATTCCAATCCCTCTTTTCTCTTGTTTTGCCTTTATCTGTCGGCTTTTCTGAACACATTATAACACCCTCAGTCGGGAAAATCTACCTCCCGCAGCTATCATCCTTCCGGCAGGAGTCAATGTTTCTTTCTCGCTATAAAAAATTTTTTGCAAAAAGTTGTTGACAAGTCAAAAAGCAGGTGCTATGATTGGGAACATCAAAAAACGCGATGACGCAGAGTAGTAAGCAAGGACAGTCTTTCAGAGAAGTGCCGGTTGGTGCGAGGCACAAAGTTCTGAAATTGCCGAACTGGCTGCAACAGCGGCTGCCCCGAAATTCAGTAGGTGCAGACGGAAGTCCCCGTTACAGGACAGGGGTATGTTGGTATCCCGCAGAGGGTGTTCTCACGAAGAGGACAAAGAAGAGTGGTACCGCGGAAGGTTCGCCTTTCGTCTCTTCTGCCAAAGGGCAGGAAAGACGAAGGGTTTTTTGTTTTTCCTGGCAAACATCTCAATCTATTTGCAGGAGGAAACATCGTATGAAAAAGAAAGTATCCATGGCCATGGCCTTCTCTGTAGGCTCCGTGCTCTTCTCGTCCCACGCCGGCGGCGGCTTTGCCACCGGTAACCAGGCCAATACTTACTATGTGGGTCTGGGTTGGATCGGCCCTGTTGCCGCCATCGTCGCCATGCTCCTGCTGACGCTGACCATGCGGGAAGCCATGATCATGTACAACTCCCGGAACATCAAGTCCACCCGCCAGCTCTTTGAGACCCTGTTCCACCCGCTGGATAAGCTGGAAATCGTCTTCGAAATCTTCTTCTACATCATGGTCCTCATGGCCATCGCCGCTGCCATTTCCGGTGCCGCATCTGCTCTGCAGACCTATATGGGCATGAACTATTATGTAGGCATCCTGGTCGTTGGTATTATCGTCATGATGCTGACCATCTTCGGTGCCGACCTGGTCCGCAAGGCCTCCACCTATATGGGCATCGGCATTCTGGTCACCGCCATTGCCATCTATGCGATCGGCATCTTCAATGCTCCCGACTCCATCGGCAATGTGTTTTCCGCAGATTTCTCCGAGGCCGGTTTTACCAATGTGCCCAAGGCCATCGAAAATGCCTTTGTCTATGCCGGTTTCCAGTGTGTGACTCTTCCCACTCTGATCGCCTGCGGCAAGCCCCTCACCAACCGCAAGGGCTGCGCCGCCTCTATGTGGATCTCCTTTGTGATGAATGCTATGGCACTGGTGCTCTCTGTCTTCATGCTCATGTCCTGGGAGAGCTTCTATACGGCAGCTGAGGGCGGCACCACGATCCCCACCCTCACCAGCTGCGTGGCCATGGGCGTCCCCTTCCTCACCGTCGCCTACAGCATCTGCCTGATCCTCTGCCTGATCTCCACCGGCGTCACCATCACCTTCGGTTTTGTCTCCCGTTTTGAGAATGCCGCCATCTACAAGAAGATCGCGTCCGTCCCTACCCGAAACGCTATCAGCTCTGTGTTTATCATCGGCCTGTCCATGTTCATCTCTCTGGCCGGCCTCACCAATATCATCAAGTACGGCTACGGCTACTGCGGCTATGTGGGCGCTCTGGCTGTTGTCATCCCCTTCCTCACCATCGGTGTCTATAAGAACCGCAAGTACATGAAGGCCAACGGCGAGGAGTTCGCTGAAACCGAAACCAAGTAAAGGAGTCCATCACCATGCAAAGAATGCTTTTCCCGGGTTATTCCATCGGCCCGGATGCCTATGAGGATCTCGCCTCTGTCTGCACCCCTTACGGAAAAAAGGCCGCCATCATCGGCGGCAAGAACGCGCTGAAGGCCGCGCAGGCCAAAATTGAGGCTGCTGCAGCAGCAGCCGGCATTGAGATCGTTGCCGTGTGCTGGTACGGCGGCGAGGCAGCAGTGGAAAATATTGAGATGCTGCAGCCTCAGGTGACCGAAGCGGATATGATCTTCGCCGTGGGCGGAGGCAAGGCCATTGATACGGCCAAGGTACTGGCTCATCAGACAGAGCGCCCCTTCTTCACCTTCCCCACCATCGCCTCCACCTGCGCCTCCTGCACCGGTCTGGGCATCCTCTACCATCTGGACGGAAGCCTGCGGGAGTATTCTTTCTCCAAGATCCCTCCCAAGCATATTTTCATTGACACGCAAATTATCGCTGATGCTCCGGTCCGTTATCTTTGGGCCGGTATGGGCGATACCATGGCCAAGCATTATGAGAGCACTGTCTCTTCCCGCGGTCACATTCCCGCCCACAGCGATTCTATGGGTATCACCCTCAGCTCCATGTGCGCTCAGCCCATTCTCCGCTGGGGTACTCAGGCCATGGCTGATTGCGAAGCACATACTGTCACCGATGAGTTGACGGAAGTGATTCTGGCCATCATCGTCTCCACCGGTCTTGTTTCCAACTTTGTACAGATCGATTATACCACCGGCATGGCTCACGCCATGTACAACGGCTTCACCATTCTCCCCTCCACGGAGCACTACGGCCATCTCCACGGTGAAGTGGTGTCCTACGGCATCCTGGTGCTGCTGACGGTGGATCAGCAGTTTGAGGAGCGGGATCGCCTGCTGGCCTTCAACAAGTCCATCGGTCTGCCCACCAAGCTCGCTGATATCCATGCCACTCCGGAGGACCTGCCCGCCGTCACTGAGAAAGCCCTCAACGGCATTGATGTGCGGGTCTGGCCCTATCCCGTCACCCAGCAGATGCTTATTGACGGCGTGATGGCTCTGGAACAGGCTCAGTAAACATTTTCAAACAAAAAAGACTGCACCTTGCGGTGCAGTCTTTTTTATTGCGGTTTGTTTCTTAGAAGAACAGACCCCATGCCAGGAAGCCCAGGCAGGCAACCAGACCGGTGAACAGAAGCACGATGATCAGGTAACCCATGATGTTACGGGCCTTCAGGCCGGCAACACCCAGAGCGGGCAGAGCCCAGAAGGGCTGGATCATGTTGGTCCACTGGTCACCCCAGGCAATAGCCATAGCGGCACGGCCGGGCTCGACCATCAGCTCAGCAGCAGCAGGCATCACGATGGGACCCTGAACGCCCCACTGACCGCCGCCGGAGGGAACGAAGAAGTTCACAACGCCAGCAGACAGGAAGGTCCACACGGGGAAGGTGACCTCGTTGGAGATCATCACGAAGAAGTTGGAGATGATCATAGCCAGAGACACGCCGTCAGCGCCCTTGACGGTCATCATACCGATGATACCGGCATAGAAGGGGAACTGCAGCAGGATGCCGGCAGCACCGGAAGCGGCCTCGCCGATGGCATCAATGTACTTACGCAGGTTGCCGTGCAGCAGAACACCCAGGAACATGAAGATCATGTTGACGATGTTCAGACCCAGAGCACCGGCGATGTTCTTGCCGGCCATAGCGGTTTCAACAAAGTACTTGACGATATAGCCAAAGCCAAAGAGCAGCACGATGAGCCACAGGATCTTGGAGTGCTCCAGCTTGTCAGCGGGAGTCTCGATCTCGTAGACCTTCTCCTCATCGGTCTCGGCCAGCAGAGCGGGGTTGATGGTGATGGTCTGCTCCTTGGAGGGATGCATGGCATAGTTGACAAAAGGCATCACCAGCAGGACCACACCGCACATGACCAGGTTCATGGGGTGGAAGATGGTATCCAGAGTAGAAGCCTCATAGACAACATCAGCAACCTTGTAGCCGCCATTCAGGGCCAGGGGGATGGAACCGGACAGACCGGCATGCCAGATCACGAAGCCGGAATAGGCGGAAGCGATCAGCAGGGGATAGTCCACAGTGGGAACGCGGCGAGCCACTTCCTTGGCCAGCAGAGCACCGGCGATCAGACCGAAGCCCCAGTTCAGCCAGCAGCAGATCACGGACACGAAGGTGGTGATCACGATGGCCTGCATGTTATTGTGGGCCAGGCTGGCGATGGCGCGCAGGGCCTTCTTGCAGGGGGCGGCAGATGCCATGGCGGAACCCAGCACCAGAACCAGAGCCATCTGCATAGAGAAGCTCAGCAGGGACCAGAAACCACTATCAGCACCCCAGGCGCCCACCATCTCGACGGGGCCCAGTCCGGTGGCGAACATCGCAGCGATGAAAACCACGATGGTCAGAATCACGGCAAACAGGAACGGATCCGGCAGCCAACGGTTCACCAAGCGGACGCAAGCATTGGTAAATTTCTTGAACATAATTGTCCTCCTCTCTTTTTCGCCCTGTGAATGTTTTCACAGGGCACAATTTATTTTACCACAGCCGTTTTTTCTTTTCAATGCTATTCCAAAAAAATATTAACAAAAAGTAAACACAATCTTTATGGAATCTGCGCATTGACGGAAAACCGCCTACGCCGATTTTAGCGCAGACGGTTCAACGTATCAATTTTCAAACAAACTGGCCTGATAGGGCAGGTCGCCCTTGCCGATCTGCCGCAGCTGCTGGTTGTTTTCCTCCGTCAACCGGTCGCAGATGGCCATCTTGCGGATGATGTTTTTCACCGTCTCATCCAGCGCCGTTCCCTCCCGATAATCGGCCGGGAACATGAAATCCACCCGCCCCTTGGCCAGCAGATCCTCCACGCCCTGCCGGTTCTCCTCATGGTACACGGCAATAGCCTGACCGCCGTAAGCCCGCATCATCTTCATACAGGGCACATCCGAAAGTCCATCTCCCACATAGATCATGTTGGTGAAGGGCACCCGCTTGCTGTCATCCGGCATGGAGGCATTGAGAGTCCGATCGTCGGATACATCCAGCACACCCTTGTTGATGCGGTAGACAAACTGGGTCTTGTTGGTAAAGTTGACATCCAGCTTGGGCCAGGAGGCGATGCCGCTTTCATCATAGAAAAACTCGCAGGCATAGATCTCCCGGAACTGGTGGCTGATCCCACTGCCTTCAATAATCTCCCGCAGACCGGAGGAGATCACATAGTGCTCGATCTGCACGCCCTGACTCTCGCCAAAGGCATTGATCCGATCAAACCACTCCGCCACGCCGGGATACAGCTCCATGGGCTCGCCGCAGCGCACCAGAAAGTCCCGGGTCAGCGGGATCTCCTTGGCTCGGCACTCCGCGATCATGGTATACATATAGGCAAGGAGCCCATCCATTCGGTTCTCCCGGCCAAAGTCATTGGCCTTCTCCCAAAACTGCGCAGGACTGTAGCCCAGGGCGGGAATGAAGGCATAATCCTCCATATCGGTGGTGCAGAGGGTCTTATCAAAGTCGTAGAGCAGCGCAATGATGGGCCGTTCCATGGTGTTTCCTCCTCTTATAAAAAATGGCCGCAGACGCGGCCATTTTTACGGTGACTTTTACTTTTCGCCGGTGTAGTTGCGGCCAAACTTCAGCTCTTCCAGATCCAGCTTGAAGTCCGTGGTAAAATCCATCTCCTCCGCCAGCGGCTTCTGGACAGGAGCCTCCTCTACAACAGGCTGGACAGGAGTTTCCTCCACCAGAGGGGCAGGCTCCTCCACAACGGGCTCCTCCTGTGCCTTCTGGAAATTTGCCAGAATGTCCTTTTCAATGAGGCGGACGGTATCCTGGGTCAGCACATCCTCCTGCACCTCGGGCTGGACAGCAACAGGGGCGGCCTCTGCCAGCAGGGCGGCATCCATCTCCGGCAGCTGCTGCAGGAAGGCGGCCTGCTGGGCGCACAGCTGCTGGGAGTGGGTCACAAACTCTGCCAGTTTCTGCTGGGCCACCACCAGCTTGTCCTTGGCCAGCTGGGTCTGCTGTTCCAGATCTGCCACCTGTGCGGCGGCCTCTGCGCGGGCCTTGGCCAGAACCTGCTCCTTCTCCGCCTTGGCCTCTTCCACCATATTGGCGGCCATCTTCTGGGCGGCCAGCAGCGTGGAGCGCATGGCATCCTCCGTGGCGCGGTATTCCTCCACCTTCTCGGCCAAAACCTTCAGCTTGGCCTTCAGGGTGGCATTTTCCTTATACAGGGCGGTATAGTCCTCTACCAGCGAGTCCAGAAACTCGTCCACAGCGGCCATATTGTAGCCGCCGCTGAAAGAGGCTTTCGGGAAAGTCTTCTCGGAAACTTCCTGGGGTGTAAACATAGCATATCCCTCCGATTATCTTTTCTCTTTACAGGTAAAGGCCGTTGCTTTCCAGCTCATCAATCAGGTCACCCATGATATCCACAGAGTAGGGGGTGATGATGTAGGTATTGGCGGCCACACGCTTGATCTTGCCCTCGCCGGCATAGGCTACGCCGGACAGGAAGTCCACCAGGCGGCGGGCAATATCCTTGTTGGTGCTCTCCAGGTTCAGCACCACCGTGCGCTTCTCCTTCAGGTGATCGGCGATCTCGGAGGCATTCTCGAAGCGCTCGGGCTTTACCAGCACCACCTTCAGCTGGGTGGTGGCGTGGATATTTACCACCTTGTTGCGGCGATCCTCCGCCTTGCGCTCTTCCTTGCGCTCATCATAAAAGGGTTCCTTGACAGGCTTTGCCGGGGTGAAATCCTCTTCGTAATCGTAGTCCTCATCATCGTAGGGGTGAATAATCTTCTTAAACTCGTCCATCAAGCTCATGGCATAGCCTCCCAATCTGTTATTTCGTATAGTTCCGGGCACCGAACACGGCGGTTCCAACGCGGATCATATTGCTGCCGGCGCGGATGGCATCGGCAAAATCTCCGCTCATACCCATGGAGATATACTCCCATTTATTATCATACAATTTGCCGTTTATGTCAACATAAAGGGCGTATACTTTCTCAAAAAACGGCAGATTCCCATGGGGTTCTTTCTCCACGGGGGGGATGGTCATCAGGCCTCTCACCCGGACATGGGGCATGGTCAACGCCAGCTCCGCCGCAGCATAGACGGCATCCGGGTCAAAACCGCTCTTGGCCTCCTCACCGCCGATATTTACCTCCAGCAGGACATCCTGTACCAGGTCCAGCCGGGCAGCCACCTTCTCGATCTCTGCCAGAAGTTCCACCGAACCCACCGACTGGATCAGGTCCACCTTGCCCACCACCTGCTTGACCTTATTGCGCTGCAGGTGGCCGATGAAATGCAGGGGGCGGCCCCGATAGGCATCCTGCTCCAGCTTTGCCACCATCTCCTGCACCCGATTCTCACCCAGCACATCGATCCCGGCGGCAATGGCCTCCTGACAGGCAGCGGCATCATTCATTTTACTGGCACCCACCAGAATAATGTCCTCCCCGCGGCGCCCGGAGGCCTCCGCAGCTTCGGCAATCTGGCGGCGAATCTCTGCAATGTTCTCAGAAATAGACATGATGTTCTCCTCTCTGTCTTACCCGACGATCTTGCCGTCGGAAAGCTGGGTTGCGGTAATGATGACCTCGTCTCCGGGCCGCAGGATCCGGGTACCGGCAGCCGACTTCTCCGGCTGGACCAGCACATATCCGTCTCCCTGATGGAGCACCGTCACCGGCTTAAAGCGGGCGGTCACACCCACTATACAATAGACACCGGGCTGCTTGTCCTCATCCAAACGCAGAGCATTGGCGGGAACGCGGATGCCCTTATGGCCCTCCAGAATCAGTTCTGCCTGCTGATGGCGCAGTAAGGTGGTCTGGGCCATGTAGTGGTCGCAGCGCAGCACCACGGCCACCTTGCCGTTCTCCCCGACGCTGATGGACTGAATGGTTGCCTGCACATCGGTGTTCAGGCCCTTGGCGAACCGCAGCTGCACAACCTGTCCCTTCTCCAGTTCTTCCGCCTGTCGGGCCGACACGGTGGCGGCATAGTACCAAGTACTGCCGTAGATCAGTTTTCCCACCTTGCCGCTCCCGTCCTGCGGGCGAATGTTCTCCAGTTTGGCAGGAGTCAAGTCCTCCAGAAATTCCGGGGTCAGCACAGTCTCATATCCATCGCATACGGCACTGTACACTCCGGAACGGGTCGCTGTGATGCTCTTGGCTCCGGAAAGGCTCCCCTCCAGTTTCTTGATCTGTTTCTGCACAGAGGCGATGTCCTTCTGGATCTCCTCGGCAGAGGAATAGGTATGGCTGCGCTTCAGGATCGCCGCCTTCAGCTGGGAGACTGCCTCATCAGCGGAGGCGTAATCCCCCTGAGACAGATGTCCCCGCAGAGAGAGGATCCCCTCTGTGATGGAGCTGTCCAGTTTCAGGGCTGCATCGGGATTGAGATAAGAAGTCAGCGCAAACTGCAGCTGCTGCAGACGCAGTTCCTGCTCCTCCAGTTGGGCCACCGTCTGCAATGCATTTTCGCTGCTGTATGCCGTGGCGATGGTCTGCCCCACACCGACCTTTTCCCCCTCCTCCAAATAGTGGTAGAGGGTCCCTGGCACATCAGACAGGATCTCCTCCTGCCGCACCAGCCAGCCATTGACGGGGATGGTCTCCTCCGCCTGGCTGTTATAGGCCAGTGTGGTGGTGAAGGGGTCTGTCACATAGCGGTAACTCTGGATGCCAAACATCAGCACCACGGCAACCAGCACCGCAACAGACAGTATCTTGAAAATGGGGGACGTTTTCATGGTGATACCTCACAGCAGTCCCCCCACCTGTTATTCCGATTGCGCAGCTACGCAGTCCTCTGTCAAGGAAATCGGATATAGGGGGACAATGGTGGAAATAGCGTGTTTGTAGATGACCTGCTGCTTCCCCTCGGTGTCCAACACCACGGTGAAGCAATCAAAGCCGGTCACGATGCCCCGGATCTGGAATCCATTGACCAGAAAAACCGTAACCGGGGTGCTCTGCTTGCGGGCTTTTGTCAGGAAGATCTCCTGCAGGTTGTTTGTCTTTTGCATATCGTCTGCTCCTTTTTCTTTCTTGGTGCGGACGATGTGCCTGTCCGCCCGGGACTAGGATAAGCCCTGAGCGGTGAGATATTCTGTCGCATTTTGCAGACCCTGTTGGAAATCGGGTTCTTTTTCCCACAGGACCCAATGAATCTTTTCGTTGCGGCGCAACCAGGTCAGCTGCCGCTTGGCATATTGCCGGGACCGGAGTTTGACTTCCTCCACGGCCTCCTGCACCGTACATTCGCCGCGGCGGACGGCCAAAAACTGCTTGTAACCGATGGCCTGCAGGGCAGTTGCCTCCTCCGCCACTCCGCCGGCCAGAAGCTGCTCCACCTCCTGCAGCAGTCCCTGCTGCACCATCTGATCCACCCGCCGGTCAATGCGGGCCTTCAGATCCGCCCGATCCCGAAAGGACAGGCCGATATACAGCGCCTCATAGCGGTCCGGCTTCTGCTGGGTCATGGCGTTGTGCTCCGTCATGGTATGACCCGTCTCCTGCCACACCTCCAGCGCCCGCAGGATACGCTTTTCATCTCCCGGATGCAGCCGCCGGGCAGTTTCCGGGTCCACGGCCCGCAGCTGCTCCAGCAGCGGCTCGATGCCGGTTTCCTCCAGTTGCTTTTGCAGCTTGCGGCGGATCTCACCCTCGCTGCTGCCGGGCGCAAAAGCATTGCCCCGCACCAGCGCATCCAGATACAGGCCTGTACCGCCCACCAGCACAGGCAGCTTGCCCCGGGCCAGAATATCCTGAATGCAGGCATCTGCCGCCTGCGCGAAGCGCGCTACAGACCACTGCTCATCGGGATCGGCTATGGCGATCATATGATGAGGGACTCCCTCCATCTCCTCCTCTGTCGGGGCAGCCGTACCGATGGTCATTCCCCGGTAGATCTGCATGGAGTCCACAGAGACCACTTCCCCACCGAAGGCCTTGGCCAGCGCCACGCCCATTCGGGTCTTGCCGGAGGCGGTGGGGCCTACGACACAGAGGATGCGATCCTGCATGGAAGTCTCTCCTTTCCCATCAGCGGACTATGCCCGCTTGAACATTTTTTCGATCTCGTATCGGGTCATCTGCACCGCCACGGGCCGGCCGTGGGGGCAATACCGGATCCGGCCGCTCTGCACCTGCTCCACCAGCACAGCCAGTTCCGCAGGGTCGGAGTGCATCCCCGCCTTGATGGCGGATTTGCAGGCCATGGTCTGCAGCAGGCTGTCCCGCGCACTCTCCGGGTCCACATGACCCAGGCGCAGGCCCTGTGCCAGTTCCTCCAGCGTGGCAGCTGCCTCGCCGGTGGGAATCTGAGAGGGGATCTCCCGCACCAGAATGGTACTGTCGCCAAAATCCTCGCAGGCAAACCCGAACTGGTGCAGCGTATCCAATCCCATCAGGATCGCCTCATGATCCTCGGCAGACAGGGTCACCGCCAGCGGTGCCAGCAGTGTCTGTGCCATCAGCGGCTCAGTATTCTCCTTCAGCCGATCGAAGCGGATCCGCTCGTGGGCGGCATGCTTGTCGATCAAGTGGATGTTGTCCCGGTCATCCTGACAGATGATATAGGTCTCCAGCACCTCGCCCACAATGCGCCAGGGGGCCTCCCCGGGCTGCAGCGACTGCTGACTCTCTTCCATGGGAAGTTCCACCATCTGCTGCTCCGGAGCAGGCAACTGCACCGGCGTTTTCTCCACAGCAGGTGCTCTGCTGTACTCCGGCTCCACCGGTTGACAGATGGAGGATTCCTGCTGCACCGGCTTCACATCGCACACCGGCAGCTTCTCATCAGGAGACACCGTGGAGGGGCGGGCCACATAGGACCCTAACGGCCGCCGCTCCTCCGCCTGCGGAGAGGTCTTATCCTTAAACTGCTGGACCGTCATGGTCTGATAGAAACTCTCCTGCCGCGGCGCAGAGCGGACAGCAGGGGCACTCTGTGCAGCAGGCTGCGCCACCGGACGGGTCTGCGGTACAGGCCGCACCTGCGGCTGGGCCGGTTTCTCACCGGCCGTCAGCTGGTCCAGAATCGTATGATATACCGCGTCAAACACGGATTTGTCGCTGAGGAATTTCACCACCGTCTTGGCGGGATGCACATTCACATCCACCTGATCGGCGGGCAGGGTAATCTGCAGCACGCAGCCGGGGAATTTCCCCTTCAGCAGGCGGTTGCGGTAGGCTTCCTCCAGAGCGGCAGTCAGCAGCTGGCTCTTCACCAGGCGGCCGTTGACAAAGAAGATCTGTCGGGCACGGGTTCCGTGACCGGCCAGCGGCTTGGTGACAAAGCCCTCCACTGCGATCTCCCCGCCGGTTCCCCGGACAGGAAGCAGGTTCAGGGCAAAGTCTCTGCCCAGCGCTGCATAGATGGCGGAGTGCAGCTTCCCGTCACCGGGGGTGTGCAGCACAGAGCTGCCATCCCGGATCAGTTGGAAGGAGATTTCCGGATGGCTGAGTGCCAGCTGGGTGACGATGTTGGTGATGGCGCTGGCTTCAGCAGAATCCCGGCGCATAAATTTCATGCGGGCCGGGGTGTTGAAGAACAGGTCCCGCACGCAGATGGTGGTGCCCTCCGGGCATCCGATCTCGCAGACCTGCTCGGCCACGCCACCCTCCAAATGCAGAGAGGCGCCGCTGGCAGCCCCCTTCTCCCGGGAGAGAATGTCCACCCGGGAAACCGCCGCAATCGCAGCCAACGCTTCTCCACGGAAGCCCAGCGTACCAATGGCGGCCAGATCCTCCGCTTCGCGCAGCTTACTGGTGGCATGACGCAGGAAGGCGGTAGGCAGCTGCTCCGGCGCAATGCCGCAGCCGTTGTCAGTGACCCGCAGATAGGTCAGGCCGCCATTCTGCAGCTCCACCACCACGGCGCCGGCACCGGCATCCATGGCATTTTCCAGCAGTTCCTTCACCACGCTGGCAGGGCGCTCCACCACCTCACCGGCAGCAATCAGATCTGCCACATGGGGTGCAAGACATTGAATCTGGGGCATGGAACGTTCCTCCTTCTCGGTTGCCGCGTCGATGCGGTCAGTTCAGCTTTTGTTTCAGTTCGTACAGCAGCGTCAGCGCCTCCAGGGGGCTGAGGGTATCCACCTGCTCCCGCCGCAGACGGCTCAGGACCTCCTCTTCCGCCACAGCGGTCAGAGAGATCTGATCGTCCTGCACCGGTGCTGCATGGGGTACGGCCGCAGCCGTCTCCAGCTCCTGCAGGATGGTCTTGGCCCGGCGCAGCACCTCCTCCGGCACACCTGCCAGACGGGCTACCTCGATGCCGTAGCTGCGGTCGGCGCCTCCGGGGATGATTTTGCGCAGGAAGATAATTTCCTCTCCCCGGGTGCGCACGGCAATATTGTAGTTCTTCACGCCGGGTAGCTCCTGCTCCATATCCGTCAGCTCGTGGTAGTGGGTGGCAAAGAGTGTCTTTGCTCCCAGCCGCCGGGGATCGGCGCAGTGCTCCAGTACTGCGCGGGCAATGGACATACCGTCGAAGGTCGAGGTACCCCGTCCGATCTCGTCCAACACCAACAGGCTGTCCCGGGTGGCGGACTTGAGGATCTGGGAGACCTCCGTCATCTCCACCATGAAAGTGGACTGGCCGGCGGACAGATTGTCACTGGCTCCGATGCGGGTGAAGATCCGGTCCACCACGCCCAAATGGGCAGAGGATGCCGGCACAAAGGATCCGATCTGTGCCATCAGTACGATCAGCGCCACCTGACGCATATAGGTGGACTTACCGGCCATATTGGGTCCGGTGATGATGGCCGCACGGTTTTCGCTGCGGCCCATATAGGTATCGTTGGGGACAAACAGACTGCCGCTGCGCATCCGCTCCACCACCGGGTGGCGACCGTCGGCGATCTCCAGCACACCGGAATCATCCACCACAGGGCAGCAATAGTTGTTCTTCACCGCCACAGCGGCCAGTGAACACAGGGCATCCAGCTCCGCCACAGCGGCAGCGGACTCCTGCACCCGGGCCACGTGGGAGGCGATCTCCAGCCGCAGGTTGTTGAAAATCTCATATTCCAGGGCGCCGATCCGGTCAGAGGCGGCAAGGATCTCATGCTCCAGATCTTTCAGTTCCTGGGTGATATAGCGCTCTCCGTTGACCAGCGTCTGCTTGCGGATATAGGTGTCAGGCACCTGATCCCGGAAGGAGTTGGAAACTTCAATATAGTAGCCAAACACCTTGTTGTAACCGATCTTCAGCGTACGGATACCGGTGCGCTCCTTCTCCGCCGCCTCCATGGAGGCCATGATGCCCTTTCCGCCGTGGAGGATCTGGCGCAGCCGGTCCACTTCCGGATCAAAACCGTCCCGGACCATCTCGCCTTCCCGCACGGAGAAGGGCGGCTCATCCTGCAGCGTCCGTGCGATCTTCTCAGCCAGATCCGTCAGTGGATCCAGCTGTTGGCACAGCTCCCGCAAACGGCCCTTATCGAAACCGGCCAGTTGTTCCCGCAGAGCCGGCAGCTTCTCCATGGCCAGGCGCAGGGACACCAGATCCCGGCCGCCGGCAGATCCGTATACGATGCGGCCCATCAGGCGCTCCATATCGCTGATGCCCGTCAGGGCCAAAATCAGTTCCTCACGGGCCACCGTGTGCTCCACCAGCTGCCGCACCGCCTCCAACCGGCGGTTGATGGCCGTGGGAGACAGCAGGGGACGCTCCAGGAAGCTGCGCAGCATTCGTCCGCCCATGGCGGTCTTTGTTTTATCCAGCACCCACAGCAGGCTTCCCTTTTTCTCCTTGTCCCGCAGCGTCTCGGTCAGTTCCAGATTGCGGCGGGTATCCAGATCCAGTTCCATAAACTGACCCTGCTGGTAGTATTCCAGTGAGTCGATGTGGCCCAATTCCGTTTTTTGGGTCTCATAGAGATAGCACAGCACGCTGCCCAAAGCCAGTGCGGCGGCGGGATTGCTGCGTGGCAGACGCGTCAGCGCCTCTTCTCCAAACTGAAGGCGAATGGCCTTTTCCGCCTGTTCCATGGCGGTCTTGCGCTTCTCCCGGTGGCAGCGGAACTTCTCCTCCAGGATCTCCTGCAGCGACGGGCAGAACCAAGCGCCCTCATTAAGCACCGCTTCCGCGGGAGAAAAACGCCCCAGCTCATTGACCAGATGCTCCAACCGCTGGGCTCCGGCAAAGGCGGTAGCATGGGTCTTGCCGGTAGAGATATCGCAGACGGCAAATCCGGCGAAATCGTCATCCAGATAGAGGCCTGCACAGAAATTGCTGCGGCCTGCCTCCAGCGAGGTCTCATCCAGTACCGTGCCGGGCGTCACCACGCGGATGATGTCCCGCTTGACCAGCCCCTTCGTGGTGGCGGGGTCCTCCATCTGCTCACAGATGGCCACCTTGTAGCCCTTGGCAATCAGCCGGGCGATATAGGAGTCCGCCGCGTGATAGGGGATGCCGCACATGGGCAGTTTCTCCTCAAAGGATTTGTTTTTATCCTTATCGCGGGTGGTCAGCGTCAGATCCAGTTCCCGGGAGGCCGTTTTCGCATCGGGACCGAACATCTCATAGAAGTCGCCCAGACGGAAGAAGAGAATGGCATCCTGATTCTGTTCTTTGATTTCCATGTACTGGCGCATCATCGGGGTCAACTCAGCCATTGTATGTCCTCTCCTTCTTTCGTTTATGAGCATATCCTCAAGTTGTTGTGGAAAACTTCGTGGAAAAGTGTAAAAATTTTAGGTCAGCTCCCCAAAAAGCGCCCATGTATTGCTGTCGGTGATCTTCACCTGCCGGTACTGACCGATGGCAGAGGCGTCACCTACCAGATGCACCAGCCGACCACCGGCAGTGCGGGAGGACAAAGGCCAGCGCGCATCCTCCGTGGTACCGTCCACCAGGACGGTAACGGTCTGCCCCACATACTGGGCATGGAGACGGGCCGAAATCTCATTTTGTGTCTGACACAAGGTATCAAACCACTTCTGCTTTTCACTGCGAGGCACAGGATCCTCCATGCGGGCAGCGGGGGTGCCGGGACGGGGGGAGAAAATGAAAGTGAACAGTGCGTCAAATTCCACCTGCCGCACCAGCTCCACAGTTTCCATGGCCTCCTCCTCAGTCTCACCGGGGAATCCGATGATCACATCGCTGGTCAACACCAGATCCGGCATCACCTTGCGGGCATAACCGATCAGATCCAGATAGCCGGCCCGGTTGTAGGGGCGGTTCATGGCCCGCAGCACCCGGTCATTTCCGGACTGAACCGGCAGGTGAAGCTGCTTGGCCACATGCTTACAGCGGGCCATGGTATCAAACAGTTTATAGGTAGCATCCTTGGGCTGGGAAGACATGAAGCGGATCAAATAGTCGCCGGGGATCTGGTCGATGGCAGAGAGCAGATCTGCAAAATCATACTCGATCTCCAGATCCTTGCCATAGGAATTGACATTCTGCCCCAGCAGCGTGATCTCCTTATAACCCTCCTGCACCAGCTGCCGTACCTCTTCCAGAATCCGCTCCGGATCACGGCTCCGCTCCCTGCCGCGCACATAGGGCACGATGCAATAGGAGCAGAAATTGTTGCAGCCGTACATGATGGAGACCCAGGCCTTGATGTCACCCTCCCGCACAATGGGCGTACCCTCTGCAATGGAACCATGTTCCTCCTCCACCGAGAACACGCGGCCGCGGCGGGTATAGACCTGGTACAATAGCTCCGGGAATTTCCACATGGCCTGCGGGCCAAAAACCAGATCCACATGACGGTAGGACTGGCGCACTTTCTGCGCCACTTCCGGCCGCTGTGCCATGCAGCCGCACAGGCAGATGATCTGCTGCGGGTTGGCCTTTTTGCTGTGGGTCAAAGCGCCCAGTGTGCCGTATACCCGCTTTTCCGCGTGGTCGCGAATGGCACAGGTATTCAGCACCACAATGTCGGCCCGATCCGGCTCATCGGTAAATTCACAGCCCATGGCTTTCAGCATGCCCATAATATGCTGACTGTCGGCTACATTCTGCTGGCAGCCGAAGGTATCCACCAATGCCAGGGGTGTCTTGCCCTGCTGACTGTGGATTCCAGCCAGTTTTTCTTCAAATTCACGCTGGCGCTGCACCTGTGCTTCGTCCAGCAGTACCTTTCTTCTTTCCAAGAGAACCCTCCCTGTTGGCTCAAGCCAACACTATGCCACTTTAATTAAGAAATTATATCATAAAGCGGCTTGCAGTACAAGAAAGAGCCCGTGAAAAAATTGCTTTTCCGTTGCAAATTTTCTCCGGATAGGATATGATACCAACAATGAAACATTTCTGACGAAGGGATCGCCTATGTGGAATATTTTGGTCATTATCCTGCTGATCGGATCGGATCAGCTGCTGAAGTACTGGACTGTCACTGCGCTGGAATTGGGAGAATCTGTTCCGTTTCTCCCCGGTCTGATGCAGCTGACCCGCGTCCATAATTACGGGGCCGCCTGGTCCAGTTTCTCCGGCCAAACCCTCTTTCTCGTGACGGTGAATGTGGTAATGCTGGCCGCAGTTGCGTGGGCCCTGTGGAAACTCGTGCGTCATCCTCTGGGCAGAATTGCCGGTCTGCTGATCCTTGGCGGCGGTCTGGGCAATGTGATTGACCGCGTCTGGCATGGATATGTGGTGGACATGTTTGATCTGCTGTTATTTGAATATCCCGTGTTCAATGTGGCGGATTGCTTTGTGGTAGTGGGCGTGATTCTTGGCGCCATCTACTACCTTTGGTTCTATGAGAAATATGACAAGCCGATTAAGAAGGAGTCTGACAATGGAGCCCACGACCCTGCAGATCACAACTGAAGAGGCTGGTCTGCGGCTGGATAGCTTTCTGGCTGCCCGACTGGAGGGAATCACTCGCTCACAGGCTGCCCGACTGTTGAAAGAAGGTGCCATCACCTGTGATGGGAAGATCCTGACCAAGAGTCATCTGACCGCTGCAGGTCAGACGATTTCTGTGCTGCTTCCTGAGGCCGCGGAAACCGAGGTCGTCCCCCAGGAAATTCCACTTTCCGTGGTCTATGAGGACAGTGACGTGATTGTGGTGAATAAGCCCGTCGGACTTGTGGTCCATCCCGCTCCGGGCCATCCGGACGGCACTTTGGTCAATGCCCTGCTGCACCACTGCGGGGACAGCCTCTCCGGCATTGGCGGAGAAAAACGCCCCGGTATCGTGCATCGCATCGACCGGGACACCAGCGGCCTGATTATTGCCGCCAAAAACGACACCGCCCATCTCGGTTTGGCCGCTCAGCTGGCGGATCACACATTGGCCCGCACCTATGAGTGTCTGGCCATCGGGAACTTCCGCGAGGACAGCGGCACCATCGATGCCCCCATCGGCCGCCACCCTACCGACCGAAAGAAGATGACGGTAACCACCCACAACAGCCGCCATGCCATTACCCATTGGGAGGTCGTCGCCCGTTATCCCGGCGTGACGCACCTGCGTTGTCGGTTGGAGACGGGACGCACCCATCAGATCCGTGTTCATTTGGCCCACATTGGACATCCTATACTGGGGGATACGGTGTACGGCAACAAAAAGCCTGTACCCGACTTGACCGGCCAGTGCCTCCACGCCGTGGGACTGCAATTTCTGCACCCCCGCACCGGAGAAATGATCGCCCTCTCCTGTCCGTTGCCGGAAGAGTTTGAGCGGGCGTTGGCAAAGCTCCGCAGCAGATAAGAAGCAAAAGAGGATCCGCTAAATGTGCGGATCCCCTTTTTTGACAATATTGCACACCAGCAAAATAAAACAGCGACAGACAAAAGTCTGTCGCTGTTTCTGTTCGCTTTGATCCAAAGATCTCCAGCAAAATCCTTTGCTTAGCGCAGGTGGCAAGCCACGAAGTGGCCGGGAGCAACCTCGCGCAGGGGAGCGGAGTCGATATGGCAACGCTCCTCGCAGATATCGCAGCGAGCTGCGAAACGGCAGCCGGGCTTGGGATCGATGGGGCTGACAACCTCACCACGGATGGTCTGAATCTCCTTGTTACGCATGGCGATATCAGGCTCGGGGATGGCGGACAGCAGGGCCTTGGTGTAGGGGTGGATGGGGTTAGCAAACAGCTCGTCGGAGCTGGCATACTCCAGGCACTGGCCCAGGTACATAACCATGATGTTGTCAGAGATGTGCTTAACAACGCTCAGGTCATGGGTAACGAACATGTAGGTCAGGTTCATCTCATCCTGCAGGTCCATCAGCAGGTTCAGGATCTGAGCCTGAATGGACACGTCCAGAGCGGAGACGGGCTCATCGCAAACGATGAACTTGGGGTTCACGGACAGTGCACGGGCAACGCCGATACGCTGACGGCGACCACCGTCCAGCTCATGGGGATAGGCAGCAGCATAACGGCGGGCCAGACCGACGGTATCCATCAGCTTAGCAGCGCGGTTATAGATCTCCTGCTTGGAAGACAGGGTCTTGTTGATGACCATGTACTCGGCAATAATCTCGATGACGGTCTTACGGGGATCCAGGCTGGCGTAAGGATCCTGGAAGATGATCTGCATCTCCTTGCGCATGTCCTTCATCTGCTTATTGTTGTACTTGGTGATATCCTGACCATTGTACAGGATCTGGCCGGAAGTGGGCTCGATCAGGCGCAGGATGGTACGGCCCAGGGTGGACTTACCGCAGCCGGACTCACCGACGACGCCGATAGTCTCACCGGCATAGACCTTCATGTTGATGCCGTCAACAGCATGCAGGAAGGACTTGTCGCCTACCTTGAAATACTTCTTAAGGTCTACGGTTTCAATCAGAGGAATTCTTTCTTCTGCCATGACTTAGCCCTCCTTCTGCTCAGTATAGAGATGGCAACGAATGCTGTGGGTGCCATCGGTGTAAACTGCCGGGGGAACTTCCTTGCAGATCTCCATGCACTTTTCGCAGCGAGGAGCAAACTTGCAGCCCTTGGGCAGATTGGTGGGATCGGGCATCAGGCCGAGGATGGGCTTCAGACGAGTAGCCTTCTCCTTCAGGTTGGGCAGAGAACCAAACAGACCATCGGTGTAGGGATGGTGGATGGGTCTGGTGAAGATGTCCTCAGCAGTACCGGCCTCGATGATCTCACCGGCATACATAACGGCAACGTTATCGCAGGTCTGAGCAACGATACCCAGGTCATGAGTGATCATGATCATGGAGGTGCCCAGACGGTCACGCAGGTCGCGGATCATGAGCAGCACCTGTGCCTGGATGGTCACATCCAGAGCGGTGGTGGGCTCATCGGCGATCAGCAGATCCGGCTCGCAGGACAGAGCGATGGCGATAACCACGCGCTGACGCATACCACCGGAGAACTGATGGGGATAGTCGTTCTTTCTTGCGGGGGGGATACCCACCATGGTCAGAACCTCTTCCACGCGCTCCTGAATCTGCTCCTTGGTACGGCCAGACTCATTGTGAACCTCCAGAGACTCAGCGATCTGCTCGCCGACGGTCAGAACGGGGTTCAGAGCGGTCATGGGATCCTGGAAAATCATGGCGATCTTGTCACCACGAACCTTACGCATCTCATGCTCGGGCAGGTTGACGATATCCATGTCCTCGAAGGTCACGGTACCCTCAGTCACCTTACCGGTGAGAGCGGGCAGCAGACGCATCAGCGTCAGAGCCAGAGTGGTCTTGCCGGCACCGGTCTCACCCACGAGGCCCAGAGTGCCGCCCTTCTCCAAAGAAAGGCTGACGCCATTGACCGCATACACGGTTTCCAGGTCCGTCTTATAGATCACGCTGAGGTCCTGAATTTCCAACATTTTCTTTTCAGTAGACATTGTGATGATTTCCTTTCTTCAGAATTAGCTCTTCAGACGAGGATCCAGAGCATCGCGCAGACCGTCACCCAGCAGGTTGACGGAGAATGCGGTCAGCACGATCATCGCAGCAGGCCACACCACCAGCAGGGGTGCGCGCAGCATATCGACACGGGCGCTGGCGAGCATGGAGCCCCAGTCGGGTGCGGGTGCGGGCAGGGACAGACCGATGAAGCTCAGGGTGGACATGTAAATGACCAGGCTGGAGACGTTCAGGGTCACGTTAACCAGAATGATACCCAGGGTGTTGGGGATAATGTGGCTGACGATAATGCGGGCAGAGCTGGAACCACCGGCACGGGCAGCCTCAATGTACTCCTGGTCTACCAGGTTCAGAACGCCGGAACGGACCAGACGGACATAGTTGGTGAAGTATGCCAACGTCATAGCGATGATCAGCACGGTGATGCTGGAACCCAGGGAGGCCACGACCACCATGGTGAACAGCAGGTCGGGGATGGACATAAAGATATCCAGTGCGCGCATGATCAGCATATCAATCTTACCGCCGAAGTAACCGGCAATAGCACCCAGGGTGCAGCCCACCAGGCAGGAGGAGATGGATGCTGCAATGGCGACCAGCAGGGAGTTGCGGGCGCCGTGCACCAGACGGGACAGAACGTCACGACCGTAGCTGTCGCAGCCCAGGGGATGCTCAGAGGACATAGGTGCCAGCTTGTTGTCGGGCACCTGAACGACGCCGACCTCATAGGAGGCGATGACATCTGCGAAAATAACGATCAGAGCGATCAGAATCAGGATGAACAGGCCGATCATGGCGCCCTTGTTCTTCTTCAGGCGGCGAATGATCTCCTTAGCCTGATTGGGACGCTTAAAGCTGATTTCCTCGCCATCGAGCATATCGACGACGGGCTTGGTAGTAGTATTAGCCACTGAGATCACCTCCTCTTGCTGTACTTGGCCCGGATACGCGGGTCAATGAATGCATAAATCAGGTCCACACCGATCATCAGCAGGGTGAAGCAGATGGACACCATCACGGCGCAGCCGATGACGGCGGGCTCATCCTTCATGCTGATGGACTCAACGATCATGGAACCAACGCCGGGGATGGAGAACAGCTGCTCAGTGGTGACCATGCCGGCCAGCAGAGCGCCGAAACGCATACCGATGGAGGTAACCACGGGCAGCAGGGCGTTCTTCAGGGCATGTCTCCAAATAACAGTCTTCTCCGCAACACCCTTGGCGCGGGCGGTACGAACGTAGTCCTGACGGATGGACTCCAACATAGAGGACTTGGTGAATCGCAGATAAGCGGTAACCTCACAGATAACAACGGACATGATGGGCAGGATATAGTGCCGCACACTGCTCAGGCCGAAGGAGGGCAGCAGGTTCAGCTGCAGCGAAAATACGAACATCAGCGTAATACCAACCACGAAGCTTGGTACTGCCGCCAAGAAGAATGCAATCATAGAGGGGATGGTGTCCATCAGCGTGTTCTGTTTCACGGCCGACAAAATGCCCAGCGGAACACCAATACAAACGGATATTGTCAGAATGATAATTGCCAGACGCAGAGTGATCAGGAATCGGGGCCAAAGTTCCTCAACAACACCCAGCTTCGTGGAAAAAGACTGACCAAAATCACCCTTGGTGAAAACATTAATTACGTAGCGGCCCCAGCGCACGAGAACCGGATCGTAGTAACCCAGTTCCTGGTTCATTTCTTCGACCTCCGCCGCGGTTGCATTGGGTCCCAGGATCATACGGCCGGGGTTACCGGGCGTGAGGCTCATAACGGCAAAGATGATCAGGGTAACGCCAAGCACGGTGGGGATCAGGAACAACAGTCGTTTAATAATATATCGATGCATGTTTTCCCTACTTTCTCAACGGAAAATTCGTTTCCCAAACGGAAGCTTTCCTAAAAACGAAACGATACTTTTACAAAGTAAAATCTTTACACTTTAAGAGGTGTGCAGGCGGCCCGAAAGAGCCGCCTGCACACGAATCTTTACCAAATAACGGCTTTGTTAGACTTGGTTAGGGCGCTGATTAGGCGTTCCAGCTCCAGTCGTAGACACGGTAGTCGGTGGGAACAGCAACAGCATTCAGATCCTTAGCGTAAGCAACGCAGGAAGGAAGGGTGATGACGGGCACCTGGCAGTGGGTGTCATAGTAAGCATTGTACATCTCGGTGTAGATGGCAATACGATCTTCCATAACAGCGGTGGAGGAGCCAGCCTTCAGCCACTCATCGAACTTCTTGGACAGCTCAGTATACTTGCCGGAAGCGCCGGTCCAGGTGACGTTGGTGATACCAACGGCAGTGGAAGCGGACTGCTGCTCGAAGTTGTTGAAGTCGTAGTTACCGCAGTCATAAGCCATCAGCAGCTCGTACTGCTGAGTGATCTGACGCTCACCGACGACGGAGTAGTCCAGAACAGTCAGCTTGGAGGTGATGCCAGCGGCAGCCAGCTGAGCATGGATGGCGATAGCGTAGCTCTCGTTACGGCCGGCAGCGGCGAGGAACTCACCGACCTCAACGCCGTTGGGATAGCCAGCCTCGGCCAGCAGGGTCTTAGCCTTCTCCAGATCGAAGGGGATGGGGTTCTTCAGGGACTCGAACTTGGGAGCGGCAGCAGCGTAGTCGGGGTTGATGTACATGTACTGGGGCTGGCCGTAGCCGTCGCAGACCAGCGTGTTGACGCCGTCACGGTCGATAGCGTACATCATAGCCAGACGGACCTTATCGTTCTGCAGGATCTCGCCATACTTCTCGGACTCGACGTTGATGGCGAACAGCATGACCTCGTTGGAGGCCTTCTCAACGCAGGTGAACTTGCCGGAATCCTTGATCTGCTTCCAGTTGGCGATGGGAACGACCATGTAGTCGACCTCGCCGTTCTGGAAAGCGGTGATGGCGGAGGTATCATCCTCGATCACGTTCCACACGACCTTCTTGATCTTGGGAGCGCCGCGGTGATAATCCTCGAATGCCAGACCGGTCCAAGACACCTTCAGGTTGCAGTTGTCCTTGTCCCAGTAGTAGGGGCCGGTACCAGCCAGGTTGGCGATCTTACCGAAATCCTCACCCTGAGCGGTGACTTCCTTCTCGGACATGATCTTCACCTTGTGGAACAGGTGGCCGTGGGGGGAGAAGGGCTGGTTCATGTGGATCTCAACGACATAGTCGCTGACCTTCACGCACTTCTCCAGGGGACGGGTGTAGGAAGTCATACGGGGGTTAGCCAGAGCATGGTTGTAGCTGAAGACGACGTCGTCAGCGTCCATGGTCTCACCATCGTGGAACTTGACGCCCTGCTTCAGGGTGACAGTGTAGATGGTGGCATCCTCGTTGGCCTCGACCTTCTCAGCCAGACGCAGGTCGTAACCGCCGGTGGCCTCGTTCAGGTCATACAGACCCTCATAGAACTGCTCGTGGACGGTGTACTCATGGGTGTTGGTGGTTGCATGGGGGTCGGTCCAGTTCAGGATAGCGGTGTTACGCAGAGTGACAGTGTTGTCATCCTTGCCGCCACCCTCGCCAGCGCCGCCGCCGCAGCCGGCCAGAACGGCGACCAGCATCAGAGCAGCCATCAGCAAAGAGATAAGCTTCTTCATTTGTTTTCCTCCTCAAAATTTTTATCCCATGACAGGATACCAATCGTTTTACAATTGGTATAACAATAATACTCGCTGCATGAAAAAAAGTCAAGCAAGGAGAGGGCACCTTGTGCCAAAAATGTATAGATAGACAAAATTTTGCAGGCACAGTGATGCAATTCACAAAAATTTCATGTTCAAAATTTCTTATTGGGAAACTTTTTCGTCAATTTGTAGAAACTCCTCTGCAGAAAACAGGGCAAAATCACACCTCGATTTCAGCCGAGTAATAACGTTCTCTCAATAAGCCGGCGGGATGATATCGCCAAAAAATCGCAAATTCTTTCACAAATCTCACCCAATAAATCGAGTCAATTGAATATGTTTGAAACAAATCGCCGCCCCGACGCCTGTTCTGACACCGGGGCAGCTTCTCAATCCATAGCATTCCCAAGGACTTCTTCACGAAATAAAACAAAAAAGACCTTGCCTTACAGCAAGATCTTTTGTGGTGCGCGGTACAGGACTCGAACCTGTGACCCCATGCACGTCAAGCATGTGCTCTACCAGCTGAGCTAACCGCGCGGAGAACATTGCTATATTACCCTATCTCCCAGCCTTTGTCAACACTTTTCTTGCTATTGACGAAAATTTTTGTTATACTGCCCTCAAGCACACGCAAGGAGGTTACATCTATGAAACAGGTCGCACTGGTTACCGGCTCCTCTCGCGGCATCGGCCGGGCCATCGCCGCCCGTCTGGCGCGGGACGGTTATGCTGTTTGCATTAATTATATTGAGCGGGAGGACTGCGCCCGGGAGCTGGTCGCACAGCTGCAGGTCGAAGGCTGCCAGGTCATGGCTGTGCAGGCCGATGTGGCCGACCGACAGCAGGTGAATGCCATGGTTCGGCAGGTGGAGGAGGCGTTCGGTCCCGTGACCCTGCTGGTAAACAATGCAGGCATTGCGGGTCAGTGCCTGTTCCAGGAGGTCTCCGATGCTATGTGGCACCGCTACTTCTCTGTGAATGTGGACGGCGCTTTCCACACCATTCAGGCGGTACTGCCCCACATGCTGCGGGAGCACTGCGGCTGCATCATCAACATCTCCTCCATCTGGGGTCAGCGGGGCGCCAGCTGTGAGGTCACCTATTCCAGCACCAAGGCCGCACTGATCGGCCTGACCCGTTCTCTGGCCGCCGAGCTGGCACCCACCCACATTCGGGTCAACTGCGTGGCCCCCGGTGTGATCGATACGGATATGCTGTCCGCCCTGCCGCCGGAGGTTCTGCCACAACTGGCAGAGCAGACGCCCATGGGACGGCTGGGTCAGCCGGAGGATATCGCCCGGGCAGTAGCCTTCCTGGCCTCGGAACAGGCAGACTTCATCACCGGCCAGGTTCTCACCGCGGATGGAGGCTTTATCCTCTGATATACCTTATATAATATATAGCAACGCAAAACGACGGCACGGAAATTTCCGTGCCGTTGTTTTTCTTTTATTCCGGCAGAGGCAGTGTGTGCAGAATCACCCGGCCAAAGCAGGTGAGGCTGCGGCCACTGTCCCAAGGGAGCACCACATCTGCATCCGCCCGCTTGCGGTTCAGAGAAAACAGGTACACCATTCCCAACGGATCCTTATAGTACTGCTTGCACAGCATATCCCCATCCACACAGAAGATACCCACATCGCCCGCCACCAGCGGATCATGGTTTACATAAACAACAGATCCATCCTCGATATAAGGCTCCATGGAATCCCCCTGAATCCGGACCGCCAACTCCGCACCGGCAGGGATCTCGCCGGTCACCTGGATCAGCTGATAATCCTCCCCGAATACCGGAGCGGCATAGCCGGCAGCGGCCGGGCAGCTATAGAGCGGGATGACCCGGGCGGTCTCCGCAGGCCGATCTTTGGCTGCCTCCTCCTGCATAAGTCCCAGTGCGCCCAGCATCGTTTGGGCCGCCTGACGGCCGGTTACCCCCAGTTGCCGATACTTTTCCAACAGATTGCGCTCCTCATCCGACAGGGCACCATCCCCCGGGCGAAAACTACCGCGATAGAGATAGTTGGGATCCACCTGCAGCGCATCAAACATCTGAAGCAGGACATCTTCACGGGGCGTACTGATCCCCGTTTCATAATTGCCAATGGCTGAGGGCGACACGCCCAGTTGAGCAGCCAAATCCGATCTGGACAAGCCCAGTTCCGTGCGTCTGTGGCGCAACTGTTCACCAAAAGCCATACCTTTCCTCCATTCTATCCCTTCAGCGCATCCATACATCCAAATAATACGCATTTTTTGTAGCGGTATTCCCACACACCTTATGGTATGACAAATTTCGACGTTTGTCAACAAACTTTTTACAAGTATCTTGTATTTATGGTGTTGACACAACAATAATCTTGTGATATCGTGTGATGTGTATCAAGAAACTTGCTATCGGACGGACAGCGAAACAAGAAAGGAGGTTCTTCCGCTGTTCAGACAGACAGAGCGCACTGCTAAAATAAATAAAAAATACCGAGCCGACGCATTCGCATCAACTCGGTATTGGTGGGGGATGGTGGATTCGAACCACCGAAGGCGTTGCCAGCAGATTTACAGTCTGTCCCCTTTGGCCACTCGGGAAATCCCCCATATAAACTTTTTGGAGCTGGTGGACGGATTCGAACCCCCGACCTGCTGATTACAAATCAGCTGCTCTACCAGCTGAGCTACACCAGCACATGACCAGCGAACACTATATTAACAGATGCATTGCTGTTTGTCAACACAAAATTTTTATCACAGGCAAATACACACAGATGACCGAAAGGAGCGTTGCCATGACCCTGCAACAGCTGGCGCCCCAATATCGCCAAAGCGCCCGGCTGATCGCCCAGCGAATCGCCCAACTAAAGCAACAAAGCAAAATCACCACCGACCCGGAGCAGCTCCTGGAATTGCAGACACGCATCCGGGCACTACGACCGCTTCAGCTGCAAACCAACCAGCTGGCAGAACTGATGGAGCACTACTATGAAAGGGGGTATCGCCGCGATGCTGCATACACCATTTGATCCAATGGATTTGGCCAGCCTCGCCCTTTGGCAGCAGGCAGATGCCGACGACAACCGCCAGCAGATCCAGCGCCTGCTGCGCAATCTTCCTCTGGCCATTGAACAGGAACTGACGGAGCACCAGAGAAAAGTGCTCCGAATGCGGTTCTCTCAAAATATGACCGTTACCGCCATCGCTTTGGAATTGGGCCTGAACAAGTCCACTGTCTCCCGAACTTTGGCGCGGTGCACCGAAAAACTCTACCGGTCCCTGCGCTACAGTCTGTAGCACATAACTCTTGACTTTCTGTCTCCGGAACATATAAAATGCTGATAGCACTTCGCCTGCATTTTGACACGAAAGGAAGATCTTTTCATGTGGAATAAAGCTTTGCATCACAACTGGTCCCGTGTATTGATGGGTGTGTTTGGCACCGCTCTGATGGCGGTGGGTACCAATATATTCATCGTTCCTCAGGGTCTGTATTCCGGCGGACTGTACGGTCTGTGCCAGGTGATCCGTACCCTTCTTTCCACGGTAGGCGGCATCACCGTCACCCAGGTAGATCTGGCCGGTATCCTATATCTGCTGCTGAACCTGCCTCTGTTCTGGGTGGGCATTCGCACCATGGGGTACAGTTTCATGGTAAAGACCATCATCTGCACCATTTCCAACTCTCTGTTTTTGACCCTGATCCCTATTCCGGCCACCCCCATCATCACCGATATTCTCACCAGCTGTCTGCTGGCCGGCATCATCGGCGGCTTCGGCTTCGGTCTGCTTCTGACCTGCGGCTGCTCCACCGGCGGCATGGATATCATCGGCCTGTACCTGTCCAAGAAGGGTGGAGGTTTCACCGTGGGTAAGATCAGCATGGCATTTAATGTTCTGCTGTACATGATGTACCTGTTCCTGTTCAACGCCTCCACCGCCATCTATTCCGCCATTTCCTCTGTGTTCGGTTCCCTGTTCACCGATAAGTTTCACCAGCAGAACATCACCGTTCAGGTGCTGATCTTCAGCAAGCAGCAGGGCTCCGAGCTGGCACAGTTCATTATGCAGAAGCTGGGCCGCGGCATCACCTACTGGGAGGGCCGGGGTGCCTATACGGACGAGGGTCTGCGCGTATTGTGCGTCTGTCTGTCCAAATACGAGATCGATGAACTGCAGGATCACGTCCATGAAATCGATCCCAGCGCATTCTTCATCATTCAGGAGGGCGTCCGGGTGGAGGGCGCTTTCGACCGCAATCTGACCTGACCTCTTCCTTATATGCCAAAGGCGCACCCTTCAGGGTGCGCCTTTCTTTTACAGAAAAAAAGAAGCAGCTGTTTTCACAACTGCTTCTTATGGAGCGGGCGACGAGGCTCGAACTCGCTACCTCGACCTTGGCAAGGTCGCGCTCTACCAGATGAGCTACGCCCGCAAACGCAGGATTGATTATATCGTAGCTTTTTCTGTTTGTCAAGCCTCAAAAATCAATTTTTTAGCAAAATTTCTATAATGACCACGCTGCCGTCCTCCGGATAGAAGTTTACCTGCCAATTTTCCGCTGCAGGTCCGTTCAATTCCATCTGAACACGGCTCACTACCTTCCGCACCTGTTCCTGCTGGCTTCGGTCAAAATGGCCCATCTGCACCACCAGTTCTGCGGCCTCGCTCTTTGCCGCCGCAGTCAACAGATCCTGCAGTGCTTCCACGCCGGTAATATGCATGATCTTCTTCAGACTTTCCCGATCTCCACGGTAACTGATGGTCAACCGGATCTGATCATAATTGCGGTTGTCCTCATCCACCGTATAGGCCATGTATTCCACTGCGTAGGCACCCAGGGGAGTCTGTGTGCGCACCTCATCGCAGGCTCTTTCCACAGCATTGCGAACATCGAAGTTTTCCTCGGGAGGATAGAGCCAGATCACGCCTTCCGAGATACCATCCTGTACCAAAAGCAGCAGGCTGTTGACCAGATCCTGATAGTTCTCCGCACGCAGCAGATTCTCCCGTTCATAATAGGTGGAGCTGTGGGGCTGGACCGTGCCATATTCCCGATTCAGCAGTGCAACGCAGCCGGGCAGCGTCAAAAGCATCCCCAACAGCAGCAGACAGGATAATACTCTCTTCATAACAAGCCCCCGTTTACAGCAGCGAGATTTGTTCCTGACCCTGATCCTCCGGCTTCAGCAGCGCACCGGCCGCAGGCAGAGAACGGCTGCGATAGCGGCTGTGGTTGCAGATGCCGGTCTCCTCCACCGGCGCAACGCGCTCCAGACGGTATTTGGTCTTCAGTGTCATCACCTGTACCCCCTGTGTGGCGCGGGTGGATTTGGGCAGCAGCAGGGAGGTGTGCATCAGCAATGCACGGGTTTCTGTGGAGTACAGTGCCAGCTCCCGATCTTCTGCCAGAGGCAGAATTGCCACCAGGGGACTCTTATCGGAATAGGCGCCGGTCAGCTTGCGGCGATTGGATGTGGTGGTATAGGCTTTCAGCTCCACACGGGCTGCCTTGCCGTTTTCAAAGAAGAACAGCAGGTGTCCGCTGTAATCCCCCGGCAGCACCATGGCCACCACGTTCTCGCCCTCATCCATGCCCAGCTTAGCAGGCAGGTAATCACCCAGCACCGAGGCCTTGCTGTCTGCAAATTCCGAGGCACGGATCTTATACACCTGCTGCCGGTCGGTGAAGAACATCAGCTCGGTGTGGTTACTGGCCTCCACCTGCTGACGCAGGCCGTCCCCCTCCTTAAACTTCTGTTCACCGCTCATCCGCAGGGACAACGGTGTAATCTTTTTAAAGTATCCCTCCCGGGACAGGAAGAGAGTCACCGGATAATCCTCTACCTGGACATCCTCCTCATACTCTTCCACCTCATGGCTATAGACAATCTCCGTCTTACGGGGCTGGGCATATTTCTTGCGTACAGTTTCCAGCTCGCCCACGATGATCTTGCGAATGCGGGCAGGCTTGGCCAGTGTATCCTCCAGATCGGCGATCTCCGCCGTCAGACTCTCCGTCTCCTGCACCCGCTTGAGGATGTATTCTTTATTGATGTTGCGCAGCTTAATCTCTGCCACATACTCCGCCTGGATCTGGTCGATACCAAAGCCGATCATCAGGTTGGGGATGACTTCTGCCTCCTCCTCCGTCTCGCGGATGATGGCGATGGCCCGGTCGATATCCAACAGGATGCGCTTCAAGCCCAGCAGCAGATGCAGCTTCTCCTTCTTCTTGGAGAGAATAAAATAGACCCGCCGTTTGACACAGTCCGTGCGCCAGGCCAGCCACTCGTCCAGCAGCTCGCCCACACCCAGAACCCGGGGCATACCGGCAATGAGGATGTTGAAGTTGCAGCTGACGGTATCCTGCAGCGGTGTCAGCTTAAACAGCTTCTGCATCAGCTTGTCCGGGTCCACGCCGCGCTTGAGGTCGATGGTCAGTTTCAGGCCAGAGAGGTCCGTCTCATCGCGCATGTCGCTGATCTCTTTGATCTTGCCGGCCTTCACCAGCTCAGCCACCTTATCCAGGATCACTTCCAGGGAGGTGGAGTAGGGGATCTCATAGATCTCGATTAGGTTTTCCTTCTTGTCGTAGCGGTACTTGGCCCGCACCTTCACACCGCCGCGGCCGGTGCGGTAGATCTCCTTCAGCTCCTCCGGCTGGCAGATCAGCTGACCGCCGGTGGAAAAATCGGGGGCCAGCAGCGTGCTGGAGATGTCGTGATCCGGGTTTTTCAGCAGGGCAATGGTGGTGTCGCACACCTCCCCCAGGTTGAAACCGCAGATCTGGGAGGCCATGCCCACGGCAATGCCCTGATTGGCCGAAACCAGCACATTGGGGTAGGTGGTGGGCAGCAGGCTGGGCTCCTTGGTGGTGTTATCGTAGTTGTCCACAAAGTCCACTGCGTCGCAGTCCAGGTCCCGGAACAGTTCCGCGCAGATAGGGGACAGCTTTGCCTCCGTATAACGGCTGGCGGCATAGGCCATGTCACGGGAGTATACCTTGCCGAAGTTACCCTTACTGTCTACAAAGGGATGCAGCAGAGCCTCATTGCCCTTGGACAGGCGCACCATGGTCTCATAGATCGCCTGATCACCATGGGGGTTCAGGCGCATGGTCTGGCCCACAATGTTGGCGGACTTGGTCCGACCTCCGGACAGCAGCCCCATCTTATACATGGTGTACAGCAGCTTGCGGTGGGAGGGCTTGAAGCCATCGATCTCGGGAATGGCCCGGGATACGATCACCGACATGGCATAGGGCATATAGTTGCTGTCCAGCGTCTCCGTAATGGGCTGGTCCAGCACCGTGCCACGCAGACCCATCACATTGGGATCGGCCACGCGCCGGATGGACACCTCTTTTTCCGTTTTCTTCTTAGCCATAACAGCGGATTCCTTTCCTGATTATGGGGACATCAGCTGACATCGATCATATCCAGATACTTGTAGCCGTTTTCCGCAATATAGTCCTTGCGGCCGGACAGGTTATCGCCCAACAGCAGGTCAAAGACCCGGGCGGTCTCCTCCGCCTCGTCGGGCATCACCTTCACCAGACGGCGGGTCTCGGGATTCATGGTGGTCAGCCACATCATCTCGGGATCGTTCTCACCCAGTCCCTTGGAGCGCTGGACATTGACCTTCTTGCCCTCCAGCTCCCGCAGGATCTCCACCTTCTCCCGCTCGGAGTAGGCAAACCATGTCTTTTCCTTGCAGGTGATCTCAAAGAGGGGCGTCTCTGCAATATACACATAGCCCTCACGGATCAGGGTGGGGCACAGACGGTAGAGCATGGTCAGAATCAGTGTGCGGATCTGGAATCCGTCCACATCACCGTCGGTACAGATAACCACCTTGTTCCAGCGGAGACTATTCAGGTCAAACTGGTTGATGTCCTTGGCGGTTTTGCCGCTGACCTCCACACCGCAGCCCAGCACTTTGATCAGATCGGTGATCACATCGCTCTTGAAGATACGGGGATAATCCGCCTTCAGGCAGTTGAGGATCTTGCCGCGGACAGGCATCAGACCCTGGAACTCGGCGTCCCGGGACTGCTTGCAGGCGCCCAGTGCGGAGTCACCCTCCACGATGTAGATCTCCCGGCGGGACACATCCTTGGTGCGGCAGTCCACGAATTTCTGCACCCGGTTGGCAATATCGATTTTCTCCGTCAGTTTTTTCTTTTGGTTGATGCGGGTCTTTTCCGCCGTCTCGCGACTGCGCTTGTTGATGAGTACCTGGGCCGCGATTTTTTCGGCAGCCTCCCGGTTTTCAATAAAATAGACCTGCATCTGCTCCCGCAGGAACTTATTCATGGCGTCCTGCACGAATTTGTTGGTGATGGCCTTCTTGGTCTGGTTCTCATAACTGGTCTGGGTGGAGAAGTTGTTGGACACCAGAATCAGGCAGTCCTGCACATCGGGATAGGTGATCTTGGTCTCTCCCTTGGTATACTTGTTGTTCTCCTGCAGGTACTTGTCGATGGCCGCCACAAAGGCCAGACGGGCTGCCTTCTCGGGACTGCCGCCGTGCTCCAGCCAGCTGGAGTTGTGGTAGTGCTCCACCAGATGGACCCGGTTGGAGAAGCAGCAGGCAATGTTCAGCTTCACCTTATACTCCGGCTTGTCCTCCCGGTCACGGCCCCGACGCTCCGTCTCCCAGCAGACGGGCTCGGTGAGAGCATCCTCTCCGGCCAGCTCCGCAATATAATCGGCGATGCCGTTCTGATAGACAAAATCCTCCGTCTGGAACTTGCCGCCCACCTGATTGCGGAAACGGAAGGTGATGCCTGCATTGACCACCGCCTGACGCTTCATCACATCCCGGTAGTAGTCGGCGGGAATATCGATATCGGTAAAGACCTCCAGATCCGGCAGCCAGCGGATGAGGGTGCCGGTCTTTTTCTTGCTGCCGGTCTGCTCCGCCGTCTGCATCTGGCCCACGATCTCGCCCCGCTCAAAGTGCAGGGTATACTCCTTCCCCTCGCGCCAGACGGTCACATCCATATAACGGGAGGCATACTGGGTGGCACAGGAGCCCAGACCGTTGAGACCCAGGGCAAACTCATAGTTTTCGCTGCTCTCATTGTCGTACTTGCCGCCGGCATAGAGCTCGCAGAATACCAGCTCCCAGTTGTAGCGCCCTTCTTTCTCATTCCAATCCACCGGGCAGCCGCGGCCGGCATCCTCCACCTCCACAGAGTGGTCGGCGTAACGGGTCACGGTGATGACCCGGCCATGCCCGGCCCGGGCCTCATCGATGGCATTGGAGAGGATCTCAAATACCGCGTGCTGACAGCCCTCCAATCCGTCGGAGCCAAAAATGACACCGGGCCGTTTGCGGACACGGTCTGCGCCCTTCAGGCTGGAGATACTCTCATTATCATAAACTTTCTTCTTAGCCATACAGCTCCTCCGAATGAACATATACTATTTTATTTTATCGCAATTTCCCTCATCTGGCAAGTGCAGGAATCTCCCCTCCGCCTGCCTTCGACAGAATGCATCGGGAAAGGAAAAAAGATGCAAGGTTTACAGAAAAAATAACCTCCCTGCAACCGCCAAAAAACCTTATGGCCACAAGGTTTTTCACAGTTTCCACATAGTTTTCCACATCGTTATGTCAACGCCGTTATGCGGCAAAAAATACAAAAGAGATATTTTTTACCGGGATCGGCAGGATGATTGCAATTCCCGGAGAATGCTGATAGAATAGGGGCAATTAGGAGGAATGCAACCATGAGAATTGTCATCAAAGTAGGCACGTCCACGCTGGCCCACACCACCGGCCACATCAATATCCGCCGGGTAGAGCAGTTGTGCAAGGTCCTCAGCGATCTGAAAAACGCAGGCAACGAGGTCGTTCTGGTCTCCTCCGGCGCCATTGGCATGGGTATGGGGAAGCTGTCTTTGCGCCAGCGCCCCCAGGATATGCCCACCAAGCAGGCGGCCGCTGCCGTAGGTCAGTGCGAGCTGATGTATACCTACGACAAGCTGTTTTCCGAATATAACCACACGGTGGCGCAGATCCTGCTGACCGGCAGCGACATTCAGCACGAGGATCGCCGCACCAATTTCGAAAATACCCTCTTCCGCCTGCTGGAACTGGAGGCGCTGCCCATCATCAACGAGAATGATAGTGTGGCCACCGAACAGATCAGCATCGGCGACAACGATACCCTCTCCGCCATTGTGGCCGTCAGCGCCAGAGCGGATCTTCTGGTGCTTCTGTCGGATATCGACGGACTCTACAGCGCCGATCCCCACAAGGATCCCCAGGCCCAGCTGATCCCCTGCGTGGAGGAGCTGACCGAAGAGATCTACGCACTGGCCGGCGGCAGCGGCTCCAATCTGGGCACCGGCGGTATGGCCACCAAGCTGCACGCCGCGCAGATCGCCACCGATGCCGGCATCGATATGATCATCGCCAACGGCGAGGATCCCCAGATCCTCTATCCCATTGCCGAGGGACAGGCCGTGGGCACCAGATTTATGGGAAGGAAGAACTGATATGACCACTTTGGAACGGATGCAGCGCGCCCGCCAGGTCAGCCCTCTGCTGGCCGCAGCGGACAGCCGCACGAAAAATAATGCTCTGCTGGCCATGGCAGATGCTCTGCAGAAGCGGCAGGAGGATATTCTGGCCGCCAACCGGGAGGATCTGGATGCCGCCCGGGGCCACATCTCCGAGGTGATGCTGGACCGCCTGGCGCTGGACGCCGGACGGATCGCCGGCATGGCGGAGGGGATCCGTCAGGTGGCTGCTCTCCCGGACCCTGTCGGAGAGGTGCTGGCCCGCGTGGAGCGCCCCAACGGACTGGTGATCGAGAAGACCGCCGTGCCGCTGGGCGTCATTGCCATCATCTACGAGAGCCGCCCCAATGTTACCTCCGATGCTGCCGCCCTGTGTATCAAGAGTGGAAACGCCTGTATTCTGCGCAGCGGCAAGGAAGCCTGGCGCTCCGCCTGGGCCATCACCTGCGCCATGCAGGAGGGGCTGGATACCGCAGGTCTGCCCGGCGATCTGGTCCAGCTGGTGGAGGATACCACCCGCCAGAGCGCTTCGGATCTGATGAACGGGGTTGGGTATATTGATCTGCTGATCCCCCGGGGCGGCGCCGGTCTGATCCGCGCCTGCACCGAGAATGCTGCCGTTCCCTGCATCGAAACCGGCACCGGCATCTGCCACATCTATGTGGATAAGTCTGCCGATCTGGATATGGCCCTGGAGATTCTGGAAAATGCCAAAGCCAGCCGCCCCTCCGTCTGCAATGCCTGCGAGGTCTGCCTGGTCCATCGGGATATCGCTGCCGCTTTTCTGCCCCGCCTCCAGCGCCGTCTGACCGAGGAACGCACCGCCCGCAATCTGCCCCCCGTCCAGCTGCGGGGCGATGCACAGACCGTTGCTGTTTTGGGCTGCACCCCCGCAGGCGAGCAGGGGTTTGATACGGAGCATCTGGATTATATTCTGGCTGTCGCCGTGGTGGAGGATGTGGAGGCAGCCATTGCCCACATCGCACAGCACTCCACCGGCCATAGTGATGCCATCCTCACCGCGGATGACGCTGCTGCTGAGCAGTTCACCCGCCGGGTGGACAGTGCTGCCGTCTATGTCAACGCCTCCACCCGCTTTACCGATGGCGGCGAATTTGGCTTGGGCTGCGAGATGGGCATCTCCACTCAGAAACTCCACGCCAGAGGTCCTATGGGTCTGCGGGAGCTGACCACCTACAAATATATTGTGCGCGGCAGCGGCCAGATCCGCTGAGCGGGAAGGGAGCTTACTATGGAACGAATCGGATGCATCGGCGTAGGCAATATGGGCGGCACCATCGCCTCGGTCATCGCCAAGTCCGCGGGCCCGGATGCCCTGTGGGTTTCCAGCCGCACCACGGAAAAAGCACAGGCTTTTGCTGCAAAGCTGGGCGCACATTCCTCCACCAACCGGGACATTGCCGCCAACGCGCAGGTGATCTTTCTGGGTGTCAAGCCCCAGCTGATGGCCGGCATGCTGGCCGATATCGCCCCGGTACTGGCCGCACGGAAGGACCGGTTTTTGCTGGTTTCCATGGCCGGCGGTCATACTGCAGATCACATTATGGAGTTGTCCGGCGGTCAGTATCCCGTGCTGCGGATCATGCCCAACACGCCTGCCGGAGTTGGTGCCGGAATGATTCCCTACTGCGGCAACCATCTGGCTACCGCCGAAGATATGGCCCTGCTGGAGCGTCTGCTGGCCCCTGCCGGCCGTGTAGAGCCCCTCAGCGAGCACCTGATGGAGGCCGCCAGTTCTGTATCCGGCTGCGGCCCCGCGTTCCTGTGCGTATTTCTGGAGGCCATGGCCGATGCCGGTGTCGCCTGCGGTCTGCCCCGCAAGAGTGCGCTGGAATATGCCGCGCAGACTATGCTGGGCACCGCCAAGCTGGTGCTGGAGAGCGGTCAGCATCCCGCTGCACTGAAGGATCAGGTCTGTTCCCCCGGTGGTTCCACCATTCAGGGGGTCCACGCACTGGAGAAGGGCGGCCTGCGTGCCGCTGTGGAGGATGCCGTTCTGGCGGCCTTCGCCCGCAACAACCAGCTGGGCAAATAAATCATGTTCAAAAGGAAGGGAAAACTGTCGTTTTCCCTTCCTTTTTCTGTCCAACGGTCCCTGTCGCTTACATGAAAGATTTCCCGCAAACCTCTTTACATATTTTCCCATTGTGCTATAGTGGGTGCGGATCAAAACCCCCAAGGAGGTATCCCTATGAAAGCACAGCACAGACAACTGGTTTCCTATGGCACGGTGGCTCTGGTTGCCATTCTGCTGGCCCTCAATTATGACCTGTTCATTGTGGAAAACCATTTCGCTCCGGCAGGTCTCAACGGCATTGCCACCATGGTTCAGTACAAGACCGGATTCAGCATCAGCTATATGTCCCTTTTGATCAATATTCCCCTCTGTCTGTTTGCCTTTTTTTGTATCCGCAGGGAGTTCGCGCTGAAAACCCTGCTCTTTACTCTGGTGTACTCCTTCTCCTATCTTCTGCTGCAGCAGCTGGACACGACACCTTTTCAGTATAATGCCCAGGGGCATGATCTGATCTTTCCGGTCATCATCAGCGGTGTGATCAGTGGTTTTGTGTACGGCATATGCATCAAAAACAATGCCTGTACCGGCGGCACAGATGTGGTATCCCGCTATATCAGCAAAGTCCGGCCCCGGATGAACTTCTTCCGCGTAACCTTCCTGCTGAATACGCTGGTGGCCTTTCTGTCCCTGTTTGTCTATTCCGATGGAGGAACGTTGGACTACAAACCCGTTGCCCTATGCATCACCTACTGCTTTATCTCCAATTTTGTAGGCAATTATATTCTGGAGGGTACGAAGACCGCCTACAAGTTCACCATCATCACAAACCACCCCCAGGAGCTGTCCGAGGAAATCACCCAAAAGCTGCATCACGGCATCACCCGGCTGGAGGCGTTCGGTGCCTATACCAACACAGAGAAGACCATGCTGCTATGTGTTGTCAACAAACATCAGCTGACCGATGTGCAGCAGATCCTCAACCACTATGAGGATACCTTCTCCTTCTGTGAACTGGTCAGCAGCACCTACGGAAACTTCAAACATATCAAAAAACCGTCCTGAACAGATACACCCCACACCGGAGGGAATGTCTCCCGGTGTGGGGTGCTTTCTTATCCATATGCTTACAGCAGGCCCTGCTCCCGCATCTTCAGATAGTGGCGGTACACCACCCAGATGGAGTTGCCCGGCTGGTCCGGGAACATCAGCGCCGGTGCCTCTTCATAGGGCACCCACTGGGCGGAATCCACCTCCTCGGAGAGGCAGAAGTCCTGCTTGGGTACATAGGCCGCAAAACCGGTGATCAGCATATCGCTCTGCTCAAACCAGCAAGTGCCGGCAAAGGTCAGCTTTTGCACTGCAAAGCCCAGTTCTTCCCGGACCTCACGGGCGGCCGCCTCCTCGGCGCTCTCCCCCGGCTGAATGTATCCGGAGGTCAGGTTGGCATACTGCTGGGACAGGTAGCCCTGACGGGTCAGCACGATCTCGTCCTGCTCATTGTAAACCAGTACCATCACCAGATTGGAAAAACTGTCAAACCAGTAGCGGCTGCAGCTCTCGCAATAAGGAACGGCCCCATCGTCACCGGCCTGCCGCGGCTGCAGCTTGTTCCCGCATTTCGGACAGTAAATATAGTGCATATCCGTTCCTCCCGCTTCTGTGAATCCATTATTTGTATTATATCATTCCTCAGGCCCCCAGGCAAGGGAGAGCGTCCTCCGGCAAAAACAACCCCGACTCCGGAGAGTCGGGGTTGTTTCAATTCATACGAAATCCTGCACAAACTGTCGTCACAAGCGGGGCAGATTAGTCCTCCTTACCCTTGCTCAGCATCACATTGGCGAGGATGCCCAGGATCAGGGCGCAGGCGATGGAAGTCAGGGTGACCTTGCCGAAGGACACGGACAGGTTGCCGATACCGGTGATGAGGATCACAGAGACCACAAACAGGTTCTTACTCTGGCCCAGATCCACCTTCTGGATCATCTTCAGACCGCTGACGGCAATGAAGCCATACAGAGCCACGCAGACGCCGCCCATCACGCAGTTGGGGATGGTGGCCAAGAAGGTGACGAAGGGGCCAAAGAAGGAGATCACGATGCACATAACGGCGGCGGCGGTGATGGTCACCACAGAAGCGTTACGGGTGATGGCGACGCAGCCCACAGACTCACCATAGGTGGTGTTGGGGCAGCCGCCGAAGATCGCACCGGCGATGGAGCCGACGCCGTCACCCAGCAGGGTGCGGTGCAGACCAGGCTCCTCCAGCAGGTTCTGATCGATGATGGTGGACAGGTTCTTGTGGTCAGCAATGTGCTCAGCAAAGACCACGAAAGCCACGGGAGCATAGGCCACGGCCACGGTTGCGATATAGGTGGCATCCACATCCTTGATGCCCTGCAGGGCGGTCAGGAAGGTGAAATCGGGGATCGCAAAGATGCTCATATTCTGGAACACGGAGAAATCGATGATCTGCAGGGCCACATTGTTGGTGGCGATACCGATCACGGTGAAGATGGTGGCGGCCACATAGCCCACCAGGATACCCAGAATGAAGGGAATCAGCTTCATCATCTTCTTGCCATAGACGGAAAAGACCATCACGGCACCCAGAGTGATCAGGCCGCACAGCAGGGCCACATAGGGGCTGCAGCCGGAGACCAGGGAGGTGCTGTCCACGATAGCGCCGTCCTGGATCACCTGGGTGACACTCTCCACCATAACCTTGCCCTTGGTCAGATCACCGACAGCATTGCCGGCCAGGGACAGACCGATAATGGACACGGTGGGTCCGATCACGGCAGCGGGCATCAGCTTATCCACCCACTTAACGCCCACCATCTTGATGACGATGGCGATCACCACATACACCAGACCAGCAAAGGTGGCGCCGATGATCAGGCCCACATAACCGGCAGCAGTGGAAACTGCACCGGCAAAGGCTGCGAACATAGAGCCCAGGAAGGCGAAGGAGGAGCCCAGATACACAGGGCTGTTGCGCTTGGTAAAGAACTGGTAGACCAGTGTACCTACGCCTGCGCCAAACAGAGCGGCGGACTGGCTCATACCGTTACCGATGATGGTGGGAACTGCGATGGTTGCTGCCAGGATAGCCAGCACCTGCTGGAATGCGAAGATCAGAAGCTGGGGAAACTTGGGTTTGTCTTTGATGCCATAGACGAGATTCATTTCTCTCTACCTCCGTTGAAATTTTTCCACCCAACATTATAGGGCAGTTTCCCCGGACAAGCAAGCATTTTTGACACTTTTTACCCCGTTTTTTGTACGGAAAAACCACCGCCCAAAGACATTTGGACGGTGGTTCGTTTTGTTGGCTGGCGACGCCGTTTTCTCTTCGTCACGGGGGGTAAGCGGGTGCAGCTCAGGTGCTTATCGGCTCGCCAGTTGGGGGGCGGGAATGGGCTCTCCGGGCGGCACATCCCATGTGTTCAGCTCCTTCTCCATCCAGACAACCCCATACCATTTTCCAAATTTGTAGCCGCAATCGGGCATCGCCGCCGTATGGCGGTAACCCACAGCCTGATGAAAGGCCACGGACGCCTCATTGGCGGTGGTGATCAGGGCGTAGACCTTTTTGTACCCCTGTTGCCGCAGGATGTCCTCCAGCGCTGCATATAACTTTTGGCCGATACCCTTCCGCTTCGCCTCCGGGCACAGATAGATAGACGCCTCTGCGCTCCACTGATAGGCGGCCCGCTCAAAGGGCAGACTGCCATAGGCATAGCCCAGCACCTGACCGTCCTCCTCCCAGACCAGCCAGGGGAACTGGGCGGTGATGGTCAAAAACCGCTGGGTAAAGGCCTCCCGGCTGGGCACCACATATTCAAAACTGGCGGCAGTGGTCTCCACATAGGGACCGTAAATCTCCAGAATCCGGGGAATATCCTGCACGGTTGCCTGCCGAATTGCCATGAAATCACTTCCTCACTTCAGATAGCCATATTGTATGACAGATCCCCTCCACCGTCAACCGACAGATCGGCATCTGTTCCCTCCGGTGGCGATTCTACGGATATTTTGACAGAGCATAGCAAACCCCTGCACAGGGACGGGGATCATTCCTCCAGCAGCGCCATGGCCTTTTGGTATTTTTCTCTCCTGCTGAGAGCCTTTTCGTCAACCACGTCCAATCTTGTCAGGTCGGAATTGTGCTCCAAATCTGCCAGCTTCACCGCTCTTGCAATGGGATTCTCCCTGATGGCGCGGACATAGTCCATATAATCGACCCCGTCGGCGTGTGTCATCAGCGCAATTGCATCGGTAATGCACCTGTCAAAACCCATATGGATCAAATCTTCTATCGTATACTCGGTGTCCTCCACCAAATCGTGCAGCAGTGCCACAATGGTCGTCTCCTCCGTCTGCATCTGCTCCGCCAGGTGGAACGGATGAAACACATAGGGCAGTCCACTTTTGTCTGTCTGCTCCTTATGGGCTTCAAAGCACAGCTTCAATGCCTTTTTCGTTTCGGGCGTGTAAATCATTTCTCTCACCTCTTGTCTTCAGTATAGCACACCATCTGCCCGACAAAAAGAACTTTGCAAAGAAAAATCCGCCCGAGTTTCCTCGGGCGGATTGATTTATTTTATAAGGTCAGCAATTACTTGCTTTCCTTGATAGCAGCCTGTGCAGTATAGCATCAAGGGATGACTTTTTACCACACTTACCAACGGTTGTGATTATACCATTCTGATTTTCGTTTTTCAATAGGTTCGGGAAATATTGTTGT
>SVLV01000034.1 GCA_015067765.1 Oscillospiraceae bacterium
CTTATGAGCGTGACCAAAGATATTGCCAGCGCGACGGCGAAAGCCGAGGCCGAGGCCAAGATCAAGGACATTGCCGACAAACAGCGCATTGAGGCCGAGAACTACGAAGAAACTCTCCGTATTCAGCGTGAGGAGGGACAATACGCACAGCACATGCATACCCACACCGCAAACTTTGGCGCGTATCAAGTCGAGAAGCAAGCGGAAGTCGGTGTCGCTGGTGCTAATGCTCTGGGCCAGATGGGCGCGAATGGAGCCGGTGATGTGGACTTGGGGGGCAACGGCGGCGGCTTCAACATGGCCGCTATGATGGCAAGTATGGCCGTCGGCGGCGCTGTTGGCCAGAATATCGCCGGGGCTATGAACAACATGATGGGTGGTATCAATCAGCAGGCCACACCCGGCGCTGTGCCGCCTCCCATTCCTACCGTAGCCTATCATGTGGCGGTCAATGGACAGGCTACCGGGCCGTTTAACCTTGCCGTGTTGCAGCAGATGGCCGTGGCTGGTCAGCTTGTGGCTGGCAGCTTGGTCTGGAAAGCTGGCATGGCAGAATGGGTCAAAGCAGAAACGGTTGACGAACTGAAATCCATTTTTGCGGATATTCCCCCTGTCCCTCCAACTGAATAACTGCGAAAAAATACCCACCCCGATTTCCTCGCGGAAACAGGGTGGGTATTTTTTGCGGGATACTTAAATGCTTAATTCAATGACATTGCCCGACCGGGTGGTCTTTTTTTGCTTAAAAGCTGCCGATGGGAACGGAGCCGTCATCCTGCCCTTTCTCAATGGACAGGATCTGGATCCAGTAGCCCCGGCCATTGTCCATCTCCACATGGACCCGGTCACCGGCCCTGCGGCCCATGACTGCCTGCCCCACCGGAGACTCCTTGCTGATGAGGCCCTCCAGCGCATTCTGCCGCAGGGTGGTCACCAGCCGGATGGTACGCTTCTTTCCGGTGTTCTCCATGAGGATCTCCACCGAGTCGTAGAGACCCACTGTATCGGCGGCGGAGCGGTCCTCGATGACCTTGGCGGTCTTGATCATCCGCTGTAGGTAACGGATGCGGGCATCGTTGCGGTTCTTCTCCTGCTTGGCGCACTTATATTCAAAGTTCTCGCTGAGATCGCCAAAGGCGCGGGCCGTCTGCACATCCTCGATCAGCTTGGGCCGCAGCACCTGCACCCGGTGGTCGATCTCCTCCTGCATCTTCTGCAGGTCCTGGCGGGTCAGTTCATCATACATGGTGTAATTCCTCCTCATGCAGGATCTCTGCCAGACGGCGCAGTGCCTCCGGCAGGCGTTCGGGGTCGATACCGGAATAGTTGACCACCAGAATGTGGCTCCGTTCCGGTTTGGGACGGCTGTAGTAGTCCGACAGCATGGCGATGCGCAATCCCTGTTCCGCCGCCCGCTGCCGCACCTGCTCATCGGACAGGTGGGTATCCAGCCGCAGCAGGAAGTGCAGGCCGGCGTCCTCCTCCATGATGGTGACCCGGTCCGCCAGGGGACTTCTGCGGATCTCCCCGATCACCCGATCCCGTTTCTGGTGGTAACGGTTTTTCATGCGGCTCAGATGCCGCTCGTAGCGCCCCTGGGACAGGAATTTGGCCAAGGTATACTGCTCGAAGCTGGACACGGTGCAGGCATAGAAGCTCATGCGCCTGCGGTATTCCAGCAGCAGATGGGGCGGCAGGATCATATAGCTGATACGGATGGAGGGGGCGATGGTCTTGGAAAAGGTATTCAGGTAGATGACCCGCTGGTGCTCGTCGCTGGAATAGAGGGTAGGGATGGGACGGCCCACGAAGCGGAACTCACTGTCGTAATCGTCCTCCAGAATATAGCGCCCCTCCTGCTCCCCCGCCCAGGCCAGCAGTTCCTGCCGCCGACCGATGGGCATCACGATGCCGGTGGGATAGTGGTGGGAGGGGGAAATGTGTACCACCTCCGCCGGGTGGCAGCGCAGCTGCTCCACCGACAGGCCGCCCTGATCCATTCCGATGGGGATCTGCTGCACCTGATTGCTGCGGTAGATGGCGCGGATCTTTCCGTAACCGGGGTCCTCCACCGCATAGCACTTGTCCCGGCCCAGCAGCTGGATCAGCAGATGATACAGCACCTCCGTGCCGGCACCGATGATGATCTGCTCCGGGTCCACCGTCATGCCGCGGAACTGCTGCAGATATTGGGCGATGGCCTGCCGCAGCTCCGCCGCTCCGTTCCAGGGGGTGGATTGCAGCAGATGCTTGTCCTGCTCCAAAATGGTCTGCCGCATGAGACGGGACCATACAGTAAAGGGAAAGTCCGCCGGGTCGATGGAGTTGGTCACCAGATCCAGATACCACCCCCGGTCACTTCCCGTTTCCGGCAGGGGCTGCGCCACCGGGCGGGCCGACAGCGGCCGCTGCACCTGCGCCACAAAGTAACCCTGCCGCTGGCTGGCATAGAGGTAACCCTCGGCGATCAGCTGCTCATAGGCGGTCTTCACCGTGATGATGCTGATCTCCAGATGCTGAGCCAGCATCCGCTTGGAGGGCAGTTTCTCACCTGCCGCCAGCCTTCCGGACAGAATATCCTCTTTGATATGGCGGTACAATTGCTCGTAGAGACTTACTGTTCCGTTTTTTTCCAATGGGTAGGTCAGCATGACATCCCTCCATCTGGTATTGACAAATAATGCGATTTTGGTACTTTTCATAATACCAAAAGATACTATACTACACCATAGGAAAAATCGCAAGGAGGAATCCGAAATGGTCGATAGAAAAGTTCGGAAGCTGGTGATCAGCGCATTGATGGCAGCCCTTACCTGCATTGCCACTATGGTTGTTCAAATCCCTTCCCCTATGAATGGCTATGTGAATCTGGGTGACTGCTTTGTGTTGCTCTCCGGCTGGCTGCTGGGTCCGTGGTATGGCGGTGCAGCGGCCGGCATCGGCTCAATGCTGACCGACCTGTTGTCCGGTTATGGGTATTATGCTCCCGGCACCTTTTTTATCAAAGGACTTGATGCGCTGGCAGCTGCACTGATCTTCCGGGCCATGGGCCGCACCTCCGCTGCCGCGCTGGTCAGCGGTGTGGTGGGTGAGATTATTATGGTAGCGGGCTACTTTGGTTATGCTGCTTTGCTGATGGGCGAAGGCATCGGCGCTGCCGCCAGCATTCCCGGGAACCTGGTGCAGGGTGTTGTAGGTCTGCTGATCGGTTTCCTCCTGCTGAAAATGGTTAAGAAGACCCGTATTGCAGAAAAAATCTAACTGTGTTATACTGAATCAAATGAGATGGACGCGCCGCCGCATCATGCGGCAGCGCGTCCGCAAAATATCTGAAATATATGGAAAAGAGGTTCATTTATGGCTGGTATCGTACACAATGTGGAAAATATGGACCTGTTGACGAAGGTAAAGCAGGATGCCGCCGCGGCAGCCCGGCAGTTGGTGGAAGCCGCCCATCTGCACAAGGGGCAGATCGTGGTGATCGGCTGCTCCACCAGCGAGGTGGTAGGCCGTACTGTGGGCAGCTGGTCCACGCCGGAGATGGGACAGGCCATCTATGACGGGCTCAACAGTGTCTTTGCCCCTATGGGCATCTATATGGCAGCGCAGTGCTGTGAACATCTGAACCGTGCGGTCATTGTGGAGCGAGAGGCTGTTCCTCAGGCGGAGATCGTCAATGTGCGGCCGCAGCCCAAGGCCGGTGGCTCCTTTGCCACCGCCTGCTATGAGAATTTCCGTCAGCCGGTGGCGCTGGAAGAGATCCGGGCCGATGCCGGTCTGGACATTGGCGGCACCCTCATCGGTATGCACCTGAAGAAGGTGGCCGTTCCGGTGCGGCTGGAGCAGAAAACCATCGGCGAGGCCATGGTGCTGGCAGCCCGGGTGCGTCCCAAGTTCATCGGCGGCGAGCGTGCCTATTACGACGAGGCCCTGAAGGACGGTTATCCGGAGTTCTGATCGTCGCATCCCCAAACGAAATCATCCGGCTCCGGTCTGCGGACCGGGGTCGGATGTTCCTATATGGAAGCAAAAAAGGGTTGTCCGCAATGCGGACAACCCTTTTTATTCGGTACAGGGAAATGAGCCTTAGTTGGCTTCCTTGATTGCCTTGAAGGACTCGATCAGCTCGGGAACGACCTTGAACAGATCGCCGACGATACCGTAGTCAGCCACCTCGAAGATGGGGGCATTCTCGTTCTTGTTGACGGCGATGATGCACTCGGAATCCTGCATACCAGCCTTGTGCTGGATGGCGCCGGAGATACCCAGAGCAATATAGACCTTGGGATGAACGGTCTTGCCGGTCTGGCCAACCTGGTGGTCAGCAGAGATCCAGCCAGCGTCCACGCAGGCGCGGGAGGAACCCACGACGCCGCCCAGGACCTCAGCCAGCTGCTCGGCCAGCTTGATGCCGCCCTCAACGTCCTTGCTGATGCCACGGCCGACGGAGACGATGAAGTCAGCGCCGATCAGGTCAACCAGCTTCTTGGCAGCCTTGACAACGTCCACGACCTCGGTCTGGATGTCGGAAGCGGCCAGAGCGAACTCGGGATGGACCAGCTCCACCTTCTCAGCGCACTCGTTGCAGAACTCGCGCTTCTTCATAACGCCGGGACGGACGGTAGCCATAGCGGGACGGAAACGGGGGCAGATGATGGAAGCCATCAGGTGGCCGCCGAATGCGGGACGGGTCATCTTCAGGTCGCGGGACACGTCATGATCCTGACCAGCGATCTTCACGGTGCCCAGCTTCTCGATGCGCTCCTCGGGCAGGGTGGAAGCTTCCTTCAGGAAGCCCTTGTAGTTGGGCATGTCGATGTCCAGATGGGTGCAGTCAGCGCACAGACCGGTGTGCAGACGAGCTGCGCAGCGGGGAGCCAGGTCACGGCCGATGTTGGAAGCACCAAACAGCAGGACCTCGGGCTTGAACTCCTCGACGGCCTCAACGATCACCTTGGTGTAAGCATCGGTGGTGTAGTCCTTCAGCAGGGGGCTGTTATACACGTACACCTTGTCGGCGCCGTAGCCGCCCAGATCCTTGGCGATGCCGTCAACGTCATCACCCAGCAGGATGCCGCACAGTTCCACGCCCAGCTCATTGGCCAGCTTGCGACCCTCGGAGATCAGTTCGAAAGTAGTGGGCATCATGACGCCCTGGCGCTGCTCACAGAAAACCCAAACGTTCTTGAAGGCAGCGATATCAGCACTATTAAAAGCCATTATTCTTATCTCCTTCCTTAGATGATATGCTTGGCGGCCAGAATGCCAGCCAGCTTGTCAGTGGTCTCCTTGCCTGCGCCTTCCAGCATCATGCCGGCGCCCTTCTGAGGAGGCGTAAAGGAGGTCAGAATGTTGGTGGGAGAGCCCTGCAGACCGATGGTGGACTTATCGATCAGGGGATGATCCTTCAGGGTCTCATAGGTCATGGTGACCAGGGGCTTGGAATAAGCCTCGAATGCACCGCTGACGGACAGGTAACGGGGAGCGTTCAGCTCCTTGATGCAGGTGATCATGCAGGGAGTGTTCACCTTGACGGTCATATAACCATCCTCCAGCATACGCTGGACGGTCAGGGTGTTGCCTTCCTTGGTGATCTGGCCGGCATAGGTGATCTGGGGCAGATGCAGCTTCTCAGCGATCTGGGGACCAACCTGAGCGGTATCACCGTCGATGGCCTGACGGCCAGCCAGGATGACATCGTCGTCCTCAACACCGTAGGTGTCGATAGCGGCAGCCAGGATCTGGGAGGTAGCGTAGGTATCGGAACCGCCGAACTCACGAGCGGTAACCAGGACGCCCTCGTCCACACCCATAGCCATCAGCTCACGCAGCATGCCCTCTGCGGGAGGGGGACCCATGGTGAAAGCGATGACCTTGCAGCCCAGCTCGTCCTTCAGAGCCAGAGCGGCCTCAACGGCGTTCATATCATCGGGGTTGATGATGGTCTGCATGGAAGCACGATCCAGAGTACCATCGGGGTTCACAGCCACCTTACCGGAGGTATCGGGAACCTGCTTAACAGTAACCATAATTTTCATTTTACCTATTACCTCCTACAATTACTTAACGCCCAGGTGGCTGGAAATGACCATACGCTGGACCTCGGAAGTGCCCTCGTAGATCTCAGTGATCTTGGCATCACGCATCATGCGCTCCACGGGATACTCACGGGTGTAACCGTAACCACCGAACAGCTGAACAGCGCGGCGGGTCACATCGGAAGCGGACTCAGCAGCGAACAGCTTGGCCATGGCAGCATCCATGGAGTAGGGCTCGTGGTTGTCCTTCTTCTTGGCAGCGGCATAGACCAGGTACTGAGCAGCCTGCATACGGGTGTGCATATCAGCCAGCTGGAACTGAGTGTTCTGGAACTGGGAGATGCGCTTACCGAACTGGACGCGCTCCTTGGTGTACTTGATGGCCTCTTCCACGGCGCCTTCGCCAATACCCAGAGCCTGAGAAGCGATACCGATACGGCCGCCGTCCAGGGTCTTCATAGCGATCTTGAAGCCGTCGCCCTTCTTGCCCAGCATACGATCCTTGGGGATCACGCAATCCTCGAAGATCAGGTCGCAGGTAGAGCTGCCGCGGATACCCATCTTCTTCTCATGCTTACCCTGAGAGAAGCCGGGATCGGTGGACTCAACGATGAAAGCGGAAATCTCCTTCATGTTGCGGCCGCGCTTGTCAACGGTCTTGCCGGTAACAGCGATGACCACGAAGGTGGAGGCAACGTTACCGTTGGTGATGAAGCACTTGGAACCGTTCAGGATGTAGTTCTCGCCGGACTCATCCAGAACAGCGGTGGTCTGCTGACCCTGAGCGTCGGTACCGGCGCCGGGCTCGGTCAGACCGAAAGCACCGATCTTCTTACCGGAGCACAGGTCGGGCAGATACTTCATCTTCTGCTCCTCAGTGCCGTTTTCGAAAATGGGGGCTGCGCACAGGGAGGTGTGTGCAGACACGATGACTGCGGTGGTACCGCAGACCTTGGCCAGCTCCTCCACGCACATTGCATAGGACAGCACGTCGCCGCCTGCGCCGCCGTACTGCTTGGGGAAGTAAATGCCCATCATGCCCAGCTTAGCCATCTTCTCGACGGTTTCCATGGGGAAACGCTCTTCCTCGTCGATTTCGGCTGCCAGGGGCTTTACTTCGTTCTCTGCAAATTCGCGATACATCTTGCGAACGAGCAGCTGCTCCTTAGTCAGATGGAAATCCATACTCTTTTCTCCTTTACCGATTTTTACTTGTTATAATTGAAGATGCCTTCGCCGGACTTCATGCCCAATTTGCCGGCACGCACCATCTTCCGGATTTCAACGTTTGCGCGATACTTGCTGTCGTGGGTCTCGCTGTACAGCACATCCATGATGTTCAGCACCACGTCCCAGCCGATCAGGTCGCCCAGGTGCAGGGGGCCCATGGGATGGTTGGCACCCAGCTGCATAGCAATATCGATATCTTCTGCAGAGGCAACACCCTCCTGCAGAACGCAAACGCCTTCGTTGCAATAGGGGATCAGGATCTTGTTGACCACAAAGCCGGGGGCCTCATTGACCACCACGGGGGTCTTGCCGATCTCCAGGGACAGGGTCTTGATCTTCTCCACCAGCTCAGCGGGGGTATTGCCGCCGGCGATGACTTCCACCAGCTTCATGGCGGGCACGGGGTTGAAGAAGTGCATACCCACCAGGTCATGCTTCAGACCGTTGGCCATCTCGGTGACGGACAGAGAAGAGGTGTTGGTGGCAAAGATGGTCTCTTCCTTGCAGATCGCATCCAGCTTGCCCAGCAGCTCCTTCTTGGCGGCCATGTTCTCAGCGACGCACTCGATGACCA
>SVLV01000009.1 GCA_015067765.1 Oscillospiraceae bacterium
GTACTTTTTATACCGCAAAAGCACTCAAAACCCCGGAATTATCGCAATTCCGGGGTTTTTCCTTTGATATGGTTTAACGCAATCTGACCTAACCTATCCTCGTTTATATGGGTTAAAATCCCCTAATGGGTTAATGGATGGGTTAAATTATGGGCTAAAAATGGGCTATATTTCAGCCTCTTCCGAAGCCCTCAAATGGATGTGATCGGTAGCTAAAATGCTGACTGGTTTTGATATCGTTTGCCTGATTTTGACCTCAATAAAATAATCCTAAATCCGAGCGCTCAGTGATTTCATTCGCTGGGCGCTCTTTGCATTTGCGGAGGTAATCATGGAAAACAACGATACTTTAGAAGTCATTCAGCGCATCCCTTTGGACAAGCTGCGGCCATACCCCGACCATCCTTTCGGCGTCCGTGATGATGATATGATGCAGCAGACGGTTGAGAGCATCAAGCAGTTCGGTGTGCTTGTACCCGGCATCGCGCGTCCCCTCCCCGATGGGACATTTGAACTGATCGCGGGGCATCGACGAAAACAGGCATCTGCGTTTGCCGGTCTCGATGACATGCCCATCATCGTCCGCAACATCGACCGCAACGCGGCAACCATCATCATGGTAGACAGCAACCTTCAGCGAGAAAACATCCTCCCTCTTTGGAGCGGCAGTTTTTTACTTTCTGCAAAATATTGGTGACAAGCAGGGGTGAAATATGGTATACTGGCAAACACTATCCACCTATGATATCGAGAGGAGGGCCGCTTTTGACATACTTCATATCATTTCTGGAAGGTGTCCTGACCTTCATTTCCCCCTGTCTGCTGCCTATGCTGCCCATCTATCTGTCCTATTTTGCCGGCGGCGAGGAGCGTGACCTGCGCAGGACCCTCACCGGCGCGTTGGGCTTTGTGCTGGGCTTTACGCTGGTGTTTGTGGCGTTGGGCACACTGGCCGGTACTGTGGGCAGCTTTCTGGTCCGGTACCGGACGGCGGTGAACATCGTCTCCGGTTTGATCGTGATCCTGTTCGGTCTGAATTTTCTGGGGCTGTTCCAGCTGCCCATCTTTCAGGGGAACGGATGGTCCGTCAACACAAAGCGGATGGGGTTTTTCTCTGCACTGGTGTTCGGACTGGTGTTCTCCGTCAGCTGGACCCCCTGCGTCGGCGTCTTTCTGGGCTCGGCACTGATGCTGGCCTCTCAGCAGGCACATGTGCTGGAGGGCACCCTAATGCTGCTGGCCTACTCTCTGGGTTTGGGGATCCCCTTTCTGCTGAGCGCCCTGCTGATTGACTATCTGCGCTCGGCCTTCGGCTGGATCAAGGCACATTACAAACAGATCAACATCGTCTGCGGCGCCATTTTGGTGCTGGTAGGCATTTTGATGGCCACCGGCAGTCTGGGACTGCTGTTGAATCTATTGAATTAAGGAGTTTACCGATGAAAAAGAAATTTCTCTTGCCTCTGCTGATCGCGGCATTTGTGGTGGTGCTGGGCGGCAGCTATCTGCTCTACAACCACTTCAGCGGTGATGTGGATCCCGATCCCAACGGCGGCGCCGGCACTGGCATCACGGATCCCAACGGCGGCAACACCGATTCCAATGGCGGTAATGGTGATGGCGATGGTGACATCAATCCGGACGATTATATCGCCCCAAACTTCGCTGTCTTTGATGGAGACGGCAAAGTGGTGCAGCTCTCCGACTTTAAGGGCAAGCCTGTCGTAGTCAACTTCTGGGCCACCTGGTGCCCCAACTGCAAGGCAGCACTTCCCACCTTCCAGAAGCAGTACGAGGAGTTGGGGGACAAGGTCCACTTCCTGATGGTAAATATGACCACCAGCCAGGGCGAGTCCCTGGAGGCCGCTCAGGAATTTGTCAAAAATTCCGGCTACACCTTCCCTGTCTACTATGACGAGCAGGGCAGCGCATCCTCTACCTACGCTGTCACCACCCTGCCTCGCACGCTTTTCATTGACTCTGACGGTTATCTCATGAATGTTGTTCCCGGCCCCCTCGGCCAGGAGGAGTTCGAAGTGAATCTGGGCACCATCCACCCCCAGTCGCTTCTGCAGTACATGATCGAACAGGGCATCATCACCAAAAACTAATCAAAAAAACCGGATCGCATCTGCGATCCGGTTTTTCCGTTTAATGACAGCTGTGGCTGCCGCAGCCATGATTGCCGCAGGCATGCCCCTCCTCATGGTCGTGGTGATCGCAGCGGACATCGGGATTATAGTCCAGCTGACCGGCCAGATAGGCCTCCACCGCTGCATCGGCACTGCCGACACAGCCGCCGTACAGTTTCACACCGGCCTGTGCCAGCGCCATCTGGGCACCGCCGCCAATGCCGCCGCAGATAAGAATATCTGCCTGCAGGCCCTGCAGCACACCGGCCAGGGCACCGTGCCCCTGTCCGTTGGTATCCACCACAGCGGAGGATGCTACCTTGCCATCCACAATGTCATAAACCTTAAAGGTCTGCGTGTGGCCAAAATGCTGAAAGATCTGACCTTCTTCGTAAGTAACTGCAATTCTCATGGAAACATCTCCTTTCGCTTTGGCCGTATTATACGCCCTTTTCCGGAGAAGTCAAGAACCGCATTGACAAGAAAAACTATTTTGCATATACTGTGATGACAGAAAAGGCATCGCCTTTCTTGCCGCTATTTCCTGTCAGGAGGTCTTTTATGCAGATTGTATTGCTGACAGCCCTGGGAGTAGGCGGAGCCACCATTGCCGGATCTTTGATCGGCTTTGTGTTCCGTTCCCTCTCCCACCGTTTTTCCGATATTGTACTGTCCTTTGCCGCAGGCGTCATGCTGGCGGCCTCTGTGCTGGGTCTGATCCTGCCTTCGCTGGATTACGGCGGAGCCTGGGGGCTGCCGGTCACCATCGGGGGAATCTTTTTGGGTGCTCTGTGCCTGAATCTAATCGACCATGTGGTCCCCCACCTGCACAAACTGATGGGTCCCGATCCGGAGGCCCACCATAACGCGGACTTGAGCAAGGTGCTTTTGTTTGTCACCGCCATCGCCATCCATAATCTGCCCGAGGGTATCGCGGCGGGCGTTGGTTTTGGGTCCGGGGATATGGCCAACGCCCTGATGATTGCAGGCGGCATTGCCCTGCAGAATATCCCCGAGGGCATGGTCATCATCGGCCCCATGCTGGCCGCCGGTGTTTCTCCCCGCAAGACCTTTGTCTGCGCTATGATCACCGGACTTGTGGAAGTAGCCGGAACCCTGCTGGGCTATCTTGCCGTCCATGTGGCTTCCGTCATCCTCCCCTTCGCCCTGGCCTTTGCCGGCGGCACCATGCTCTATGTGATCAGCGATGAAATGATTCCCGAAACACACGCCCATGGCAGCCAGCGAGGCGCCACTTATGCCCTTCTGGTGGGATTCTGCCTGATGCTGGCCGCCGATGTTCTGCTGGGGTAATGACCTTTACTTTTCCCCTGCGCTCTGCTATAATGCAGCCGGTGTTTGTGAAAGTTATGGAGCGGAAGGTCATTATACAAAGGAGCGCTCTTTCTTATGCAAAAATTCCCCTTTGCCACGGATCATCGCCGGCTGCGCCTGAGCCGCATTCTGCAGCCTGAGTTTCGTCCTCTGTTGGGGCTGCTGTACTGGCCGATTTTTGGGTTCCTGTTCTACTATGTGGAGCGTCTGCGCCCGGTGGAACACTATTATGAGGTATACATCCCTTTGGATGACTATATCCCCTTTCTGGAGATTTTTCTGCTTCCTTACCTATTCTGGTTTGTATTTTTGTTTGGGATTCACCTGTACACAGTTTTTTTTGATCTCCGGGCATATCGCGGCCTGATCCGCTTTGTGATCATCTCCTATTCCATTGCTTTGGTGATATTTTTTCTTTGGCCCACTGTACAGAATTTGCGTCCAGATGTTCTGCCTCGAGACAATTTTCTTTCCCGTTTTATGGCTGCCTTCTATCAGTTTGACACCAATACCAATGTTTGCCCCTCCCTGCATGTGGTTGGGTCTGCAGCAGTTTGGTGCACTTCCTGGCACATTCCCCGTTTCCGCACCCCCGGTTGGCGCGTATTCTTCACCGTCAGCACTATCCTTATCAGCTTTGCCACCGTTTTTCTCAAACAGCACTCTCTCATCGATGTAATCGTTGCTGTTCCTGTTTGCACTGTGTCTTACCTGCTGAGCTTCGGTCGCTTTGGTCTGCGTTACCGCATAGCAAAGCCCCCCATCAAATCCTGATGACTTCATCCGGCAGACCTTGTCTGCCGGATGCTTTTTTGCTGAAATTGTCCCATTTCCTCACCATTTCAAGAAAAAACTGTCATTTTTGCAGGGGAATCTTGAATGCATTTCGGCAAGATGCCTATGGACTTCCCAAGAAAGCTGTCATATAATAGAAATAATCATTTTAAGGAGAATGCGTATGAAAGGCTTTGTCTGCGTCATGACCTGTCGGGCCGCCTGTTGGATGGCCTGCTGTTGTTGTGCCCAAAACTGTCATGCGCTTTCTGCCTGTTGAGTCGATGGAAGTTTTCTCTTCCTGCGGATTGTCTGTTTGCAGCAGAGGGCGTATGCAGCCCCTCTGCTGCTTTGTATGTTCCGGGATTTCCCCCGCGAGAAAGGATGCTGATCATGAATGTGTATACTTCCCTCAGCCAGCTGGTAGGCGGTACGCCTCTGCTGGATCTGCAGCGTTACAGTGAAAAGAACGGATTGTCTGCCAGGCTGCTGGCCAAGCTGGAAAGCTTCAACCCCGCCGGCTCCGCCAAGGATAGAGTCGCCCTGCAGATGATTGAATTGGCCGAAGAACAGGGCCTTCTGCAGCCCGGTGGAACCATCATCGAGCCCACCTCCGGCAACACTGGTATTGGTCTGGCCGCTATGGCCATCGCCCGTGGCTATCGTGTGGTGCTGACCATGCCCGATTCCATGAGCGCCGAGCGTCGTGCTCTGCTGGCCGCTTACGGCGCCCAGTTGGTGCTGACCGACGGCAGCCTCGGCATGGCCGGCTGCATTGAAAAGGCCAACGAGCTGGCCCGCAGCACCCCCAACAGTTTTGTGGCCGGCCAGTTTGAGAATCCCGCCAATCCTCAGGCACATTACCGCACCACCGGCCCGGAGATCTGGACCGATACGGATGGGCAGGTAGATGTCTTTGTGGCTGGTGTGGGTACCGGTGGCACCTTGTCCGGCACCGGCCGGTATCTGAAGGAGCAGAATCCCAATGTGCGCATCATCGCTGTGGAGCCCGCCTCCTCCCCCCTGCTCAGCGGCGGTCAGGCGGGCCCGCACGGTCTGCAGGGCATCGGCGCAAACTTCATTCCGAAGAATCTGGACCGCAGCCTGATTGATGAGGTAATTCCCGTAAAGGAAGAGGACGCCTATGCTGCCGGCCGCCAGTTGGCCGCTACGGAAGGCGTACTGGCCGGCATCACCTCCGGCGCAGCCCTGTGGGCTGCCGCACAGCTGGCCCGCAGACCGGAATATGCCGGCAAGAACATCGTGGTCCTGCTGCCGGATACTGGTGACCGTTACCTGTCCACTCCCCTATTTGCAGATTGAGAGGTGCACTATGTATAACGAGCATATTCAAAAAGCCGCCCGGGAGATGTCCCGGAACTTCGACCAGTGCGTCGTCCCCCTGTACGGCAGCCAGCTGCGTCTGCCTGACCGCCGTGCGGTCATCCGCCTGCTCAAGGACATCCGCAAGCTGATGTTCCCCGCCTATTTTGGTGATGTGGAACTGATGACGCTGGATGCAGAGAGCTACTGCGCGCTGCTGCTGGAGCGCATCGAAAGTGCACTGGCCCGTCAGATCGCACTGGCTCTCCCGGAATCGGAAGCACAGCGCGCTGCAGATACTGCCCGGGAACTGGTGGAAAAGCTTCCTCAGATCCAGTTGATGCTGCAGCATGATTTGGACGCCACCTTTGACGGCGACCCCGCTGCCGGCTCCAAGGAGGAGATCATCTTCGCCTATCCCGGTCTGTTTGCCATCTTTGTCTATCGCATTGCCCACGAGCTGTACCTGCAGAAGGTGCCGCTGATCCCCCGCATCATGAGTGAGTATGCCCACAGCCGCACCGGCATTGACATCAACCCCGGCGCCACCATCGGCTCCCACTTCTTCATCGACCACGGCACCGGCATCGTAGTGGGCGAGACCACCATCATCGGCGAGCGCGTGAAACTGTATCAGGGCGTCACACTGGGCGCACTGTCCCCCCGCGGCGGCCACAGTTCCATGCCCGGCAAGCGCCATCCCACGGTGGAGGACGGCGTGACCATCTATTCCGGCGCCTCCATTCTGGGTGGGGAAACCGTCATCGGCGCCAACACCGTAGTGGGCGGCAACGCCTTTTTGACCAATTCCGTAGACCGTGATACCCGCGTAGTCATCAAGGGACCGGAGACCACTTTCAAAAACACCTAAGGAGAATCTGTACTTATGAATCAAAAACCTGCTACCAAACCCATTGCCCTGCTGCCCATCGGCGTTTTTCTGGTGCTGTATCTGGGCTTGGGTATCGTATTTGAATATGTGCTGAAAATCGAGATGGGCTTTTACAAGATCCCCATCGTCGTAGCCTTCCTGGCCTCCCTGCTGGTGGCCTGCCTGCAGAACAAGGCGGTCTCCTTTGAGGAGAAACTGGATCTGATGGCCAAGGGCGTAGGCGACAAAAACATCATGACCATGATCCTGATCTTTTTGGTGGCCGGTCTGTTTGTCGGTGTCACCGGCCGCTCCAGCGCTGAGGCTGCCGCCTATTTCCTGCTGTCCATTGCACCGGCGCAGATGGCCGTAGCTGTCCTGTTTGTGGTATCCTGCTTCATCTCAGTTGCCATGGGCACCAGCGTGGGCACCATCACTCTCATTACCCCCATTGCTGCAGCAGTTGCCGACACCTCCGGTTTTTCTCTGCCTCTGGTGATCGCTTCGGTCATTGGCGGTGCTATGTTTGGCGACAATCTGTCCTTCATTTCCGACACCACTATTGCTGCCTGCAGCACCCAGGGCTGCGAAATGAAGGATAAGTTCCGGGCCAACTTCAAGATCGCCCTGCCTGCTGCGCTGGCTACGCTGGTGCTGATCCTGGTGCTCTCCATGCAGCAGGATGTCACCGCCGGCAATTATCAGGTGGATAACCTGCTTCTGCTGATCCCCTATCTGCTGGTGCTGGTGGGCGGCATTATCGGCCTGAATGTGTTTGTTGTGCTTCTGGTTGGTATTCTCTCCGGTGCAGTCATTTCTCTGGCCACCGGCCAGATGACCGCCATGGATCTGCTGGCCGGCATGGGTGCCGGCGTAAACGGTATGTTTGAGACCATTCTGGTCACCATTCTGGTGTCCGCTCTGTGCGGTCTGATCCGCGCCTACGGCGGTTTTGAGGCACTTCTGTCTGCCATCCGCCGTCTGTTCCGCGGCAAGCAGGGCGGCCAGCTGGGCATCGGCCTGTTGGTGGGCCTGATGGATATCGCTACCGCCAACAACACGGTAGCCATTGTTATGGCCGGTCCCATCGCCAAGGAGGTCAGTGAGGAATATGGCATCACCGCCAAGAACTCCGCCTCTCTGTTGGACACTTTCTCCTGCATCTTCCAGGGCATCATCCCCTATGGTGCTCAAATGCTGGTGGCCATCTCCACCTGCTCCACGCTGGGCTTTACGGTCTCCTCTTTTGAGGTGATCCCCTTGCTGTTCTATCCCTTCCTGCTGGCACTTTCCAGTCTGCTGTTTATTGCTTTTGACAAGAAAAACGCCTGATAAAAAAAGGATGCCCGACCAACTCGGTCGGGCATCCTTTTTTATCATTTGATCTCCGGAATCTTTGCTTACATCTTCTCCGGAGCGCGGCAGCCGATCAGGGCCATACCGCCGGCCAGCACGGCGCGGGTGGTATCGGCCAGCTTCAAACGGGCACAGAGGACGGACTCCTCCTCACCCTTGATGCGGCAGGCGCTGTAGAACTTGTGGAATGCGGCAGCCAGATCAATGAGATAACGGTTGATGTGGCTGGGATCATAGTTCTGGGCGGCCAGGCGAACGGCCTCACAGTACACGGCCAGCTGCTTGATCAGGGCCAGTTCCGCATCGTCGGTCAGCAGTGCAAAGTCCACATCAGCAGCTGCGGGCACAGCATGTCCCTCAGCAGCCAGTGCCTTCAGCAGAGTGCAGATACGGGCATGGGCATACTGGACATAGTAGACGGGATTCTCGCTATCCTCCCGGACGGCCAGACCCAGGTCAAACTCCATCTGGGTCTCAGGCTTGGCATTGAAGAAGTAGCGGCAGGCATCCACCGGCACCATATCCAGCAGATCGGTGAGGCTGACGGCCTTGCCGGTACGCTTGGACATACGCACCACTTCGCCGTTCTCCACCAGCTTCACCAGCTGCATCAGCACGATATCCAGGCGGTTCTCCCCGTCCAGACCCATGGCATCCATGGCGCCCTTCAGACGGGCCACATGGCCGTGGTGGTCGGCGCCCCAGATGTTGATGACTTTATCGAAGCCGCGGACGGCGAACTTATTGCGGTGGTAAGCGATGTCCGCAGCAAAGTAGGTGTAGAATCCGTTGGCGCGGCGCAGCACATCGTCCTTCAAATCCAGCTTCTCAATATCCTCTTCCTTCTTACCGGCCTTACGCAGGTTCTCCCGCAGGATCTCAGCCGTCTTCAGCCACAGGGCACCGTCCTTTTCATAGGTCCAGCCCTTTTCGGTCAGTGCCTGAACAGAGTCTGCCACATAGCCGCTGTTATGCAGGCTGGACTCAAAGAACCACTCATCATACTGGATGCCGTAGCGGGCCAGATCGGACTTCATCTTGGGGATATTGTGCTCCAGACCGAACTGAGCCAGCGCATCGTGGCGAGCCTGCTCATCGGCATTGACATAGGCCTCACCGTGGATCTCATAGAACTTCTTGGCCAGTTCACGGATATCATCACCCTGATAGCCATCCTCCGGGAAGGCAACGGCCTCCTCACCGTGGATGATCTGCAGATAGCGGGCCTCCAGACTCTTTGCAAACTTCTCGATCTGGTTGCCTGCATCGTTGACATAGAACTCACGCCACACCTCGGCACCGGACTTTTGCAGCACGGAGGCCAGCGTATCACCCAGCACGCCGCCGCGGGCATTGCCCATATGCATGGGACCGGTGGGATTGGCGGAGACGAACTCCACCATATACTTCTTGCCGGCCAGCATCTCGTTGCTGCCGTATGCCTCACCTTCAGCCTCCACACAGGTGACGGTATCGGCAAACCACTTGCTGCCCAGGCGGAAATTCAGGAAACCGGGGCCTGCGATCTCCACGGAGGTGAAGTAGGAACCCTCCAGTTCCATGCGTTCACACAACAGCTGTGCCACCTCGCGGGGATTCTTCCGCAGCGCCTTGGCGGCAGCCAGGCAGAAGGTAGTGGTATAGTCACCGTTGGAGGTATCCTTGGGGATCTCCACAGAGGGCTTGACGGCAACTTCCTCCGGCAGCAAACCCTCGGCAGCAGCTTTCTGATAGGCCTGCAGGGTCAGGCTCAGCACCTGATCTTTGGCATTCTGAATCATATTCATGGCAATTCTCTCCTTGTTCACTCTTCGTTACTGCTCGTCAGCAGTATGGTTACAGACAGACCGGAAACCGGTTGGCCATCTGTCAGCAGCATATATTCCAGCTGGATATTTCCCTCACTGGGGTCGTCCAGTTTCCACTGCACCTGCCTGGTTTGTACCTGCAGCAGCAGTTCTCCCACATCGGTACGCATCCGGATCCCGGTCTGCTGGGTGGGATCCAGCAGCAGGCCGTAGCCGGCCTCACCGTTTTTGATCAGCGCCCGGCCGCTCTCTTCCTCTACGCGCACCTCAGATCGGACTCCGTTGCGATGGTCCGTATCTTCCACGGCCCGGTAAAACAGTTCCCAACCGTAATCGGTGCGTTCCAATGCGCCGAATCCGGTGAAGTGCAGTTCCTCCTCACCGCCGCGGAACATGCTCCGGCTGGTTACTTTAACTTTTACATTCCCCTCCATGCTCAATACCTCTCAATATCCAGCTGCAGGGCATGGCAGGGCTCGCCCAGAATTCGTTCCGCAAGTGCAGCGAAGGGTTCCGGCTGCCCACTGGCATACAGCTGCAGACTGCCCGGCCCTTTCGGTGCCAGCATATCCCGCTGCTGCAGCATCTGCATTAGATGTCCGGCTGCCTCTGCACCGCTGTCCACCAGCGTCACCTCTGGGCCGAGGATCGCCCGGATCGCCTCTGACAGCAGCGGATAGTGGGTACAGCCCAACAGTAAGGTATCCACCTGATCCCGCTGCATGGGTTCCAGATACTCCCGCAGAGCTTCCATGGTTTCCACATCATCGGTGCTGCAGCGGCCACTCTCCACCAGCGGCACCAGCTTGGGGCAGGCCTGCGCAGTTACCTGCTGCACATTGCCGCAAGCCTCTATCGTGCGCTGATAAACGCCGCTGTTAATCGATGCCTGCGTGGCGATCACACCAACTTTTCCGCTGCGGGTCACCTCGATACTGCGCCGGCAGGCAGGATCCATAACGCCCACCATGGGCAGATCGGACTCCTCCTGCAGCCGGGGCAGGCAGGTGGTACTGATGGTACCACAGGCAGCCACCACCGCCTTTACCTGATGGCTCTGCATAAAGGAAAGCACCTGACGGGCATAGCCCAACAGGGTCTCCCGATCACGGCCGCCATAGGGCACACGGGCAGTATCTCCAAAATAGAGGATGTGTTCAGAGGGCAGAATCTTCTGTAGCTGGCGCACAACGGTTAATCCGCCCACGCCGGAATCAAATACACCAATCGGTCTGGGATCCATAGACACCCTCCTTCATCACATACTAAATCAATTTATTATACTATGGAAGAGCTCTCTTCACAAGCCAAAAATTGGTGCTTTTCCCCTGTTTTTTCAGTAGTATTTTTGATGGGCCTCTGCTATACTGTCCTTACCAAGAAATTCTCCGGAGGTGAAGCCATGGAGATCAAACTGACAGAAAAACAGTTCCGGCGTCTGCTGGATCTGGTCTATATCGGAAACTGGATTCTTAACTCCACTCGCGGGGATGACCGCATCCGGGAATATGACGAGGTGGAGAGTCTGATCTTCTCTCACTGTCTGACCCACGGCATGGTCCCTCTCACAGAGCTGTATGAGGGAGAGCTGATCCCCTCCCGCGCCTTTGCCGAGGGCGGCATTCAGGAAGCCATCATGGCCTACGAGGACAATATTTTCTTCGAGATCCTGGCTCAGGAACTGGCTCTGCGGGATATGGGAGACCCCATCATCACCCCGGAAAATCACGAGGATGTGATGGAGCGGATGAATACTTATCTGGGCGAATTTGCCCAGTACGGCACCGATCATGTCACTGTGGACATGGACTAATGAAATCTATCCATAAAAAACCTCCGGAACAATGTTCCGGAGGTTTTTCGTATGCAGAGAAACTTCGCTTACTGCTTGTTTTCCTTGTCGGCTTTGATGATCTTGTAGACACCCAGAGTCATCATGGGAGCCACATAGACGATCAGGAAGCCCCAGCAGATGGTGCCATAACCCTCGGCGATCAGGCCGGTCAGACCGAAGGTGGAGACGCCCACGCCAATCAGGGTGCTGACCACGGCAACGGTGGGACGAACCCACTTGGGCACCACACCGCCCTTGGCAGCAACCGTCAGCTCAATACGGTCGTCCACAGCCTTGATAAAGCCGGTACCGGTCTCGATGAGGGTGCCGAACAGCACGATCTCGAAGGCCCAGTACAGCCAGGGCATATTCAGCTGGTGGAACACTTCGGTAACAGGAACCTCGGCAGTGATGCTGGCGGGTACACCAAACAGGACGATCAGCAGCAGCACAGCGGGGATAATACCAATGGCGCCGGCCAGCAGACCGGAGGTCACAGCTTCCTTGCGGGTCTCGCACTCGCGGACGGTGTACAGGCAGGCGGGAACGATACCCAGGTTATAGAAGGCATACTGAGCGCCACTCATAACCCAGCTGCCGCCGGAGACTTCACTGTTGGCCCACTCGCTGCCGATGGTACTGCCGAACTTGACGAATACAATAACCATGAACACAATATACACGGCATACAGCACATAGGACCAGAAGGACAGCACGTTCTCGATGGTCTTGGTGCCCTTGATGATCAGCAGGATGATGCCCACGGACAGCAGGATGATGCCAAACCACTGGCTGATGCCCAGCAGATCGGACACCATGGAACCGGCAGTCGCATTCACCACGCCCAGCACGATCAGCAGCAGCACGATGTAGCAAACCTCATACAGGACGCCGGCCTTACCCAGCACCTTACCCATCATGCTCTTGTAGTCATAGGTCTTGAACATGCGGCTGAACTCGAAGGTAACAGCGCACAGCACGGACCAGATCACCAGGGTGACCAGCATGCCCAGCATGCCGCCCACGAAGCCCTGCGTACCGAAGTACTGAGCGATCTCAGCGCCGGTACCGTAACCGCCGCCGATGACCACGGACTGGAAGATGAATCCGGGGACCAGATACCGCATCCAGCTCTTCTTTTTCTTAGTTTCCATTTTCTCGACTCCTTTTTCTCGGAACTATTACTTACAGCTGCCGGACAGGCAGCAGTATGCACAAAATTGGGTTCGGCTTACCAACCGGCCTGATACTGCAGCACATCATCGCTGATGCGGCCGGCCTTGAAATCATCCATGGCCTGGCTGATGATGGCAAAGCCCTTGCGGATCTCCTCTGCTTCAATGATCAGCGGAGGCTGGATGCGCAGGATATGGCCGGCCAGAGAGATGACGATCAGACCCAGCTCATAGCAGCGGAACAGGATCTTGAAGGTGGCGACGCCGTCCTCCTCCTGCTTGCCGTCCTCCAGGGTGCGGCAAATGCCGATACCCATGGACATGCCCAGGCTGCGGACAAAGTGCACCAGCTCGGGATGCTTGGCCTGCAGCTTGGCGGCCTCCTCCTCCAGCAGGGCAGTATTCCGGGCCAGAATGGACTGGAACTCCTCGCTCTTATAGTAATCAAAAGCGGCAATGCCGGCTGCGCAGGCGATGGAGTTGCCGCCCAGCGTAAACAGATGTGCCGGGGCGGGCAGAGAATCCATGATCTCACTGCGGGCCATGAACGCACCCAGAGACAGGCTGGCGCCAACGGACTTACCCATAATGATGCCATCGGGAATGATGTCGTAATTCTCAATGGAGAACCACTTGCCGGCACGCCAGAAACCCTGCTGCACTTCCTCGCTGATAAACAGGATGCCGTTCTTCTTGCACAGCTCGTAGAGCTTCTTCATGAAGATGGGGTGTGCGGGCAAAATGCCGCCGTCACCCTGCACGGGCTCGATGATCACGGCAGCCACTTCATCAGCAGGCATCCAGGTGGCAAAAGCGCGCTCCATCTCCTCCAGGCAGCGCTCCTCGCAATAGGCATCGCTGACATCGGTACCGAAGAAGGGGAAGTGATACACTTCCGGCAGGAAGGGGCCCATCTTCTGGCGCATACGGGTGGTGCAGCTGGTCATGGTGCAGGAACCGTAGGTGTTGCCGTGGTAGCCGTTGATAAAGGTGATAATCTTCTGCCGGCCGGTATAGGCGCGGGCAAACTTCACTGCGGCGTCATTGGCATCGGAACCGCAGTTGCCAAAAGCCACCTTGGCCGGCACGCCGCCGGGATAGATGGACACCAGACGCTCAGCGTAAGCAGTCGTCATCTCATTATAGCAGTAGGCCGCAGTATACTGCGTAAACTTATGGGCCTGCTCTTCAATGGCCTTGGTCACCACCGGATGGCAGCTGCCCAGGTTCAGGGAAGAAGCGCTGGACAGGAAATCAATATAGGTGTTGCCGTCCAGATCCGTGATCTGGGCGCCCTGGCAGCGATCCACCACCAAGGGGAAATAGGACAGATGCTGGCAGGGGGCAACGACTTTTTTATCCCGCTCCACCAGACTCTTGCATTTTTCAATGCTCATAGACAGCCTCCTCATTCCGTTTCATAATTGGAAACTTTTTCTTGTCAATTCGTCCAAAAACAGGGAAATCAGGCAGGAAATTGAAACGGATATTTTATATTAGCACTCTGCCGCTTTCCTGTCAATGTGGATTTGCAATTCCGTCTATTTAGACGAAAATATTTCAATATTTTTTTGTGTTTTCGAGCACTTAGGCAATTTTGCCTCACCAGAAGCTTCAATATTTTTCTTTTAAGGAAACTTTTCTCATTTGCCGCCAAGTATTGTATCCGTCCGTTCGCTGCAGGCAAGCTCCCCGGAATTCCCCCTTGCCACTCAAACTGCATCATGATACAATATATAATACATTTACGATACGGGAGGGATATGCCGTGAGCTATGCCGATAGAATTTTTAAGGAAAACTGCCGCCAAATTCTGACCCAGGGTGTCTGGGACACGGATCAGCAGGTGCGCCCCCACTGGGAGGACGGCACTCCCGCCCACACGGTCAAAAAGTTCGGCATTGTCAACCGTTACAATCTGCAGGAGGAGTTCCCGATCCTCACCATCCGCCGCACCTACTTCAAGACTTCGATTGATGAGCTGCTGTGGATCTGGCAGAAAAAGTCCAACAACATCAAAGATCTGCGGGGCCACATCTGGGACAGCTGGGCAGACGAGACCGGTTCCATCGGCAAGGCCTACGGCTATCAGCTGGGCATCAAGCACCATTATCCCGAGGGAGACATGGATCAGGTGGACCGGGTCATTTACGACCTGAAGCACAATCCCGCCAGCCGCCGGATCCTGACCAATATCTACAACTTCCAGGATCTGCACGAGATGGGCCTGTATCCCTGCGCCTATTCCATGACCTTCAATGTATCCGGCAACACGCTCAATGCCATCCTCAACCAGCGCAGTCAGGATATGCTGGCCGCCAACAACTGGAATGTGGTGCAGTACAGTGTGCTGGTGCACATGATGGCTCAGGTAGCCGGGCTGCAGGCAGGCGAGCTGATCCATGTGATCTCGGATGCCCACATCTATGACCGCCATGTTCCCATCATCGAGAAGATGCTGGAGCAGGAGGAGCGTCCCGCCCCCCGCTTTGTTATGGATCCCTCCGTCACCGATTTTTATCAGTTCACTCGGGACAGTTTCTCTTTGGAGGGATATGATCCTCAGCCTTTTGAGGATACCATTCCGGTGGCTATCTAAGGAGTAGACAGTATGTATGCAATCGTTGCAGTCAGCGAAAGCTGGGGCATTGGCAAAGACAATGACCTGTTGTTTCACATCAGTGCCGATCTGAAGCGCTTTAAGGAGATCACCAGCGGTCACACCATGATCATGGGCCGAAAGACCCTTCAGAGTCTGCCCGGCGGCAAGGGATTGCCCAACCGCCGCAATCTGGTTCTCACCACCAACAAGGATTTTTCCGCCGAGCGGGCGGAAACCGTCCCCTCTGCCGCCGCTGCCGTATTTGCCGGCGGCGCAGATGCCTTCGTGGTGGGCGGCGAAACCGTGTATCGGCAGTTCCTTTCCCTGTGCGAGCGGGTATATGTGACCCGTGTATTCGCCGATCCCGAGGCCGATGCCTTCTTCCCCAATCTGGAGGAGGATCCCAACTGGGAGGTAGCCTGGGAGAGCGATGTGATGGAGGAGAACGGTTTGCGTTTCCAGTATGTGGACTATGTGCCCCGCCAGCAGCCCGAAGAGGATTTCCTCCTTCCGGAGATCTCCGCGCCCTCGGAGTTTGCCATGACGGATGGATTCCATCCCTTCACCGGTTTTTAAGCAAAAAAAAGAAACGGCCTGCCGGCCGTTTCTTTTTTATTCCAGGATATTGTCATGCACCAGCAGGGCAGTTCGCCCATCGTGCAGGGAGGTGCTTCTCCAATAGACCGTCTCCTGCAGGCGGTTTGCCACCTTCTGCATCTGTCGCTCCGTGGCCGTTTTGTCATATTCCGCAATGATCACAAGGGCCCATCTCCAACCGTGACGGCTATAGCCGCGGACCACCGCATCGGCCAGGCCGCTTGCGTCGGAGGAAGGCAGCGTGGCATCCACCGGCACACAGTAATTCTCCGTGCAGGGCGGGAACACCTCACGGTTGCTGGCCGTATACTCCAGAAGTTCATCCGAGAAGGCGAAGCGGAAGCCCGCTCCCATGACGCTTCCTCTCTCCGGAATCGCGGACTCACTGACCGCATCCAGATTGTACCACACCCCGTCGATCTCCATGCAGTTCCAGGTGTGGCCCTCCACCCCCTTCTCCTCGGAGAGAAAATTCTTCTCCGCGTTTTCAATCCCGGCCAGACGCAGCAGCAGCGCCAGCGAATTGGTATACCCATCGCAATGGGTCTTCCCCTCCACCAAGCCGTCATAGAGGTAGGAATAGACCACATCCATCTCACTGTCGGGATAGTCGGCATAGGTGATCGTGTCCGCCACATGGCGGAACAAATGCTCCGCCTTCTCCATCTGAGAGAGTCCCTCCGGCAGGGCGGCCACCACAGTCCGGGCCTCCTGCAGGGCGGACTGTTTCTTTTCCCACAGGTCCGCAGTAAAGTTCTTGACCGACAGATATACCCCCTTCAGTTGGGCGGAACGGGAGAAAATCCACACCACCGGCACCGAATGATACATCGTGAAGGTGCCTCCACCGAAAGAGAGATTTTGCTCCAGCAGAGGGGAATCCCACGACAGATAGCGCAGCACCTTCTCCGCCGCCTCACGGTCTTCCACCAGCTGACCATCCAGCAGTACATTGGTGTACCCCTTTTCCATGGCGTACTCAAAGGCCCGGTAGACGATCTGTTCCTTTTCACTAAGGGCATTGAAGTGGAGCTGACTGCGATACTGCGCTCCCTCCAGCTGCTCCTCAAGAAGCTGCTCTGCCGTAAACAGGATCTCCTCGCTGTCCTCAAACAGTTCCCCGTTGGAAAATGCCACATAGGGCGTCGCCTCCACCTGTGCCACGATCTCGTTGCCAAACAGGATATCCATCAGGCCACCCGGCACCAAAAATGCCGCCACAGCCACACACAACACGCTGAACACCGTCAGCACAACACGCTTGATATGCTCCACCTCCTTTTTCTTCCATTTTATCTGTTTCCCGGCCAAATCGCAACCGTTTCCTCCTTCTCTTTCGATTGTATTTCCTGCCAAAAACTGCTACAATGAGGAAAACGCGGGCGGGAGGTGATCTCATGGCTGATTTGCAGACCAATATCCGCTACATCAAGGGCATCGGGGAGGCCCGGGCCAAATCCCTGGAAAAACTGGATATCCACACGCTGCAGGATCTGATCTCCTACTTCCCGCGGGGCTATGAGGACCGCACCCTGACCCGCCCGATCCGGGAACTGGTTCTGGGAGAGCATGCCTGTGTGCGGGCCATGATCGCCCATGAGCCCACCAGCCACCGCATCTCCGGCGGCCGTACCATTGTCAAAGCCCGGGCTGTGGATGACAGCGGTTCGCTTGAGTTGGTGTTCTTCAATCAGGAGTACCGCAAGAATAACCTCCACCGGGGAGAGACCTACATCTTCTACGGAAAGGTGGAGGGGGATCTGCTCCGCCGCCAGATGATCAATCCCATTTTGGAGCCGGAGGGCCGTCAGCAGCTGACCGGCCGCATCATGCCCCTCTATCCTCTTACCGCCGGCATCAGCCAGTTGATCCTGTCCCGCGCCGTGCGGCAGGGGCTGGATGCCTGCCGGGATCTCCTGCAGGATGTGCTGCCCGATGAGGTGCGACAACAGCACGACCTGTGCTTTTCCAACTTCGCTTACGAAAATATTCATTTCCCCTCCTCTCCCGAGGCACTGGAGATCGCCCGACGCCGGCTGGTCTTTGAGGAGTTGTTCCTGCTGACCTGCGGCCTGCAGCAGCTGCGCTCCCGGCGACGGGATGTTACCGGTCCCCTCTGCCAATCCGCTGATCTGGAACCGTTTTTCCGGGCACTGCCCTTCTCTCTGACCGGCGCACAGCAGCGGGCACTGGAGGATTGCCGGGCCGACATGTGCTCCGGCCGTCCTATGAACCGGCTCTGTCAGGGCGATGTGGGCTCCGGCAAGACTATGGTGGCCGCCGGGTGTATCTGGTTTGCCGCCCAAAGCGGCTGGCAGTCGGCCCTGATGGCCCCCACCGAAATTCTGGCCCAGCAGCACTATGAGACGCTCGCTCCTCTGTTTGACCGTTTTTCCCTGCGCTGCGCCCTGCTGACCGGCTCCACCCGGGCCAAGGAGCGGCGGGAGATTCTGACGGGACTGGCCAGCGGAGAGATCCACCTGTGCATTGGCACCCATGCCCTGCTGACAGAGGACGTGCAATATCATAAGCTGGGATTGGTCATCACCGACGAACAGCACCGGTTCGGTGTCAATCAACGGGCTTCCCTGTCTGCCAAGGCAGAAAACCCCCATATGCTGGTTTTGTCCGCCACCCCCATCCCCCGGACACTGGCGCTGATCATCTATGGGGATCTGGATGTGTCCATCATCGATGAGCTTCCTCCCGGCCGACAGAAGGTGGATACCTTTGCGGTGGGGGAGCGTTACCGGCAGCGGATCCAAGCCTTTATCCGTAAACAGGTTCGGGAGGGGCATCAGGTGTTCATCGTCTGCCCGCTGGTGGGAGAAGAGGACACTATCCCCGATGAGCGCAAGGCCGTCACCGCCTATGCCAGGCAGCTGCAGGAGCAGGTGTTCCCTGACTTGCGGATTTCCCTGCTTCACGGCAAAATGAAGCCCCGGGAGAAGGAGTCCGTCATGTCCGCCTTCGCCGCCGGGGAGAGTGATATTCTGGTCTCCACCACCGTTATTGAGGTGGGCGTAGATGTGCCCAATGCCAACACCATGGTGGTGGAAAATGCCGAACGATTCGGCCTTTCCCAGCTACACCAGCTGCGGGGCCGTGTGGGCCGGGGCAGCGCCAAGAGCTACTGCATCCTCCTGTCGGAGGGCGGCAGCGAGGAAACCCGCCAGCGGCTGCGGGTGCTGACCCAAACCAATGACGGGTTCAAGATCTCCGAGGAGGATCTGCGTCTGCGTGGCCCCGGTGATTTCTTCGGTCAACGGCAGCACGGCCTGCCAGCCACCAAAATTGCAGACCTGTCCTGCGATATGCGTCTGCTGGACGAGGCGCAGACCGCCGCCCGTCAGCTGCTGCAGCAGGATCCGCAGCTGAGCGCGCCGGAACACAGTGCGCTGCAGGCACGCATCCGCCAGCTTTTTGATCTCCACGCCGACACGCTGAATTAAAAAACACGCCGAACCGTGGTTCGGCGTGTTTTTTGTTTGCTTAAATCTGATGGTTGCGGAACAGCTCCATCATCTCGGCAGTGAGGCTCACATCACCGGCACGGGAGGGCATCTCCTCACGGGTGGCCCAGAAGGCCTCGCTGAGTTCACTGTCATCCCGATGGATCTCCGTGGGACCATCCACCTCGCACCAATAGCCCACCATCAGGGTATCACTGAATCCCCAGGGCTGGCTCTTGTAGTAGCGGAGGTTCTTGATCTTCAGACCTACCTCCTCCATAACTTCCCGCTCAATGGTCTGCTCCAGGCTCTCACCGATCTCCACATAGCCGGAAATCAGGGCATAGTTGCGGGTCACCAGCTGCTTGGAGCGGGTCAGCAGGATCCGGTCTCCATCGGTGATGGCCACGATCACACCGGGGCAGATGCGGGGATACTCCGTCAGTCCGCAGTGGGGACATACCATGGCGCGCTCCACCTTACTGGGCTCCATCCGCTCACCACAGCGGCCGCAGAAGCTACGGTTTTTGTACCAACGGCTCAGCTGCTGACCGGTCACGGCAGCGAAGGACACCGCCAGAGGGCGCACATCCCGGGCCTGCTGACCGGTATACCAGATCATGTCCTCCGGCAGCACACCGCTCTCCAGAATTCCGTCAGCCGGGACGGTCTCATCCAGGCAGACCTGACCCAGATAGCAATTCTCACCATCGATGCGGAACAGGTAGTTGCCCACCTTCACCTCCGGGTATCCCTCCCCCTGCAGCTGGCACAGGCGGGGAATCTCCCAGGTCTCCTCATCGATCTTATGCAGCAGTACTTTGCCGGGAACACAGCACAGCACCCGATCCTCTGCCGTAGCGGGACGGGTATCGTAGCTGCGATCATATACGTGGGGTGCAATCTCCTGAATCATCATAGTGGGGTTCCTCCCTTTCATTCACTTCGCTCCCTATTATATCGCATCCTGTCGAAAACGCAACCGCCCTTTTATCTTGCAGGGCAGAAAACACCATGCTATACTACCTATATACGGAAAGGAGGTGGTATCCATGACCCATGAGGAGCTGAAACAGAAGGCCCACGATCTGCCCTTAGTGCCGGGCGTCTATCTGATGATGGATAAGAGCGGCCAAGTCATCTATGTGGGCAAGGCCAAGAAGCTGAAAAACCGGGTCAGCCAGTATTTTCAGGACACCTCCTCCCATAACGAAAAGACCCGGGCCATGGTGGCGCAGGTGGATCACTTTGATACCATCTTCGTCTCCTCGGAGTTTGAAGCGCTGATTCTGGAAAACTCCCTCATCAAGCGTCATATGCCCCGCTACAATATCCTGCTGAAGGACGATAAGGGGTACCCCTTCGTCCGCCTGGAGCAGAATGTGCCCTATCCCCGCTTTTCCCTTGTGGGCCGCATGGCAGATGATGGTGCCCGCTATTTTGGTCCCTTTGGCGGTCGTCGGGAGACGCGGCTGGCCATCGAAGCAGTATGCGGCGCGCTGAAGCTGCCCACCTGCTCCCGCCAGTTCCCCCGGGACATCGGAAAGGAGCGGCCCTGTCTCAACCACCATATTGGCCGCTGCGACGGGTTCTGCCTGCCCGATGGCCCTTCTCAGCAGGAGTATCAGGAGCGGATCCGTCAGGCAGAGCACATCTTCAGCGGCCAGCATCGGCAGCTGACCGGTCAGCTGCAGCAGCAGATGCTGGAAGCAGCGGAGAATCTGGAGTTTGAGCGGGCAGCCGCTCTGCGGGATCGAATTCAGGCCATCTCCGTGCTGGGCAAAACCCAGCAGGTAATTGCCGGTGTCTGCGCCGATACGGATGTGTGGGGCATCTATACCGGACAGGTGCGCTGCGGCTGCAGCGTACTGCATATCGAAGACGGCAACCTGCTGGGCCGTGAGGTGGAGGTATTCCCCGCCGCCGCAGAGGAGGACGAGTCCGCCGTGCTGTTGGCAGTGCTGAGCCAGTACTATCTGGGCCGCGCCGTACTGCCGGCCGAGATCTGTCTGCCGGTGCTGCCGCCGGACAGCGACACCCTGGCTGAGGCTTTGAGTCAGCAGTGCGGCCACAAGGTGACCCTGCGCCTGCCCCAGCGGGGCAAGCGGATGGAGTTGCTGCGTCTGGCCGGGCGCAATGCCCGGGAGGAGGTGGAGCGGATCACTTCCGAGACCGAGCGCACCAACAAAACCTTGGAACAGCTGGGGGCATTGGCCGGGTTGGCCGGCATTCCCCACCGCATCGAGTCCTACGACATCTCCAACACCGGTGCCTCCGATATGGTGGCTTCCATGGTGGTATTCTCCGACGGAAAGCCGCTGAAACGGGACTACCGCCGGTTTCAGATCAAGACATTGGATCAGCCCGACGACTACCGTGCCATGCACGAGGTTCTGACCCGCCGTTTTCGCCGTTACCTGGATGGGGACGAGCACTTCGATCAGCTTCCGGACCTGCTGCTGATTGACGGCGGCGAAATGCACGCACGAACAGCACAGGCAGCCCTGCAGGAACTGGGACTGCATGTCCCCATTTTGGGCATGGTGAAGGACGACCGGCATCGCACCCGTGCGCTGATGACTCCGCTGGGACAGGAGCTGGGCATCCAGCACAGTCCGCCGCTGTTTGCGCTGGTGGGCCGCATTCAGGAGGAGGTCCACCGTTTCGCCATCACCTATCACCACGAAAAGCACACTCGCAGCACCCTCACCTCCCGTCTGGACGGGATCCCCGGTGTAGGCGAGGCCAGAAAGAAGGCTCTGCACAAGCACTTCGGTTCCATAAAGGCTGTTGCTGCCGCAGAGCTGAGTGAATTACGAAAGATTCTGCCGGAACAGGCCGCGCAGGCCGTATATGAAAAGTTCCATGCACAGGCAAAAAAATAAGACGGAGCAAGCCGCTCCGTCTTATTTTTACTTATCTGTGATTATTCACCGAAGTTGCTCTCAATCAGCTCGCGCAGGGCGGCAACAGCCTCCTGCTCATCTGCGCCATCGGCGATGAGGGAGATGGTGGTACCCTTCATGATGCCCAGGGACAGAACGCCCAGCAGACTCTTGGCATTGACACGGCGCTCTTCCTTCTCAACCCAGATTCCGCTCTTGAACTCATTGGCCTTCTGGATGAAATAGGTGGCAGGTCTGGCATGCAGACCGACTTCGTTGGTAATGGTAATTTCCTGTGTAAACATGGACCAGCACTCCTTAGCTCACAATGAATTTGGTTGCGGTTATATCAAAGATTTGTTTTTCCTATGATAATTATACCGAAACGGGAGAATATTGCAATGGCCAAATCCACAAAATTTGGTCTGCTCCGGGTGAAAATCCCACTTTCTTTTGTCGTTTTTCACGAAATCAGGCCTTATTTCAACTCCACAACCGTGACACCGGCTTCGCCCTCACCATATCGGCCCAAACGGATACTCTTGATGGCCTTGTTGCGGCGCAGTACCTGATGCACAGCGGCGCGCAATGCACCGGTTCCTTTGCCGTGAATAATGGTCACGGTACCCAGTTTAGCCATCACTGCCGCATCAATGTAATTCTCCACAATGCTCTCCGCTTCCAGTGTCTCATAGCCGCGAATATCCAGTTCCGAGGAGGCTCGGCTGGCCAGCTGCACCTGCGGACCGCCGGAAGATTTCTGTGCTGCCGCCTTGCGCTTCTGCACGGCCTCCGCCGTCTCCAGCAGACGCACCTGAGCTGCCTTGGTGGTCATCTTCATCTTTCCGGCCTGCAGCAGCAGGGTCCCATCCCCATTGACCGCCAGCACACTGGCCGCCATCTTCACGCCGGGCAGCTCCACCTGGTCGCCCACCTGAATGGGACGGCTGGGTTTCTGCTCCAGCTCCGGAACTTCCTCCCGGCTATGGAGCAGCTGCTGAGCCTCGTTGAGATTCCGGCGCACCGCCACGCGGGCATCGTTAATCTTCTGATGGTCCCCCTGTCTGGCCTGCTCCTTGCGCAGACGGTCCAGTTCTGCGAAGATCTCATCCACCTTCTGCTGGGCCTCCCGCACAATGCGGCGGGCCTCCGCCTCACCTTTGCTGCGGGCATTCTCCTTGCCCCGCTCCATCTGTTCCCGGAAGGTACGGGCCTTACGGGCATCCTCCTCCCGCTCACGCCACAGGCGATCCGCCTCATTCTGCGCCTTCTCCAACCGCTGGCGTTTCTCCTCCAGCTGAGTCAGCACATCCTCAAAGCGGACGGACTCCGTATCCATCTGCTCCCGGGCCAGATCGATGACCTCCTCCGGCAGACCCAAGCGCCGGGAAATGGCAAAGGCATTGGATTTTCCGGGAATTCCGATCAGCAGCCGGTAGGTGGGCCGCAGGGTGGCCACATCAAACTCGCAGGAGGCATTCTCCACCCCTGCGGTGGTCATGGCAAAGGTTTTCAGTTCTGCATAATGGGTGGTGGCTGCCGTCAGCGAGCCCTTACTGCGGGCATGTTGGATGATGGCGATGGCCAAAGCCGCACCCTCCACCGGATCGGTGCCGGCACCCAGCTCATCAAAGAGGATCAAACTATCCTCATCCGCCTGCTCCAGGATCTTCACCGTGTTGGACATGTGGGCAGAGAAGGTGGAGAGGCTCTGCTCAATGCTCTGCTCATCTCCCACATCCGCCAGGATCCGGTCAAACACCCGGATGGCGCTGCCGTCATCGGCAGGGATATGCAGTCCGCACTGGGCCATCAGGCACAGCAGACCAATCGTCTTCAGCGTCACCGTCTTGCCGCCGGTGTTGGGGCCGGTGATGACCAGTGTATCAAACTGGCCGCCCAGTTCCACCGTGATGGGCACTGCCTTGGCCGGATCCAGCAGCGGATGCCGGGCACGACGCAGTGTGACCGCTCCGCGGCGGCGCACCTCCGGGCGGGAGGCATTCATATGGTCACTGAGCTGGGCCCGGGCAAAGATCATGTCCAGATGCACCAGAATATCATAGTTGAACTGGATGTTCTCCCGCTGGTCGGCACAGTCGGCCGACAGCTGCCGCAGGATGCGGTCGATCTCTTTCTCCTCCCGGGCCTGCAGTTCCTTCAGTTCGTTGTTGGCCTGCACCACGCCCATGGGTTCCACGAAGAGTGTTGCTCCTGAGGAGGAGATGTCATGGACCAGACCCGGCAGACTGCCCTTGTACTCCGCCTTCACCGGCACCACAAAGCGGCCGTCCCGCTGGGTGATGAGGGCCTCCTGCAGCACTTTGGCATAGGAGGGGGAGGAGATGATCTTCTGCAGGATCTGTCGGCCCTTGGTGGCCGCTATCCGCATCTTGCGGCGAATCTCCGCCAGCTCCGGACTGGCAGAGTCGGCAATGGTCTCCTCATCCACGATGGTGCTGCGGATCTTCTCTTCCAGATAGTGGTTGCCCCGCAGGGAAGAAAACAGATGGTCAATGACCGTAGCCTCTCCCTGCCGCTCCTCATCGTACTGGGCCACCCGCCGGATCGCTGTCAGCAGGCCTGCAATATCCAACAGTTCCCGGGTGCTGAGCATACCGCCCTGATCCGCCCGCAGCAGTGCCGCAGCCACATCCTTCACTCCGGTAAAGGGAGGACTTCCCCGCAGCACCATCCGGCTTCGGGCGGCATCCGTCTCGTCCAACAGGCGATTAACTTCCTCCCGGTCAGAGCTGGGATACAGCTTCAAGCTCCGGTCTTTGGCCGCCTGACTCACCGCCCGCTGTGCCAGCATGGCCCGCACGGCCGGCAGTTCCAGCGTCTCAATGGATTTTTCGAACAATTCACTCATAGATGATTCCCTTGTTCCACAATGGATTTATAGTAGTCTAACGAACGGAAATTCCGTTCCAGCTGGGCAAACAAAAACTCCTCCACCACATGATCCAGCTGCTGCAGCACCTGCTCCGGCAGGGTAAAGCTATACAGCCGCTTGGGATCACAGTACAGAATATGCTGCAGCGCCTCCAGCGCATCCTGCGTCAGAGGCAGGGAGAAGCCCTTCCCCGGTTTCTTGCAGCCAGCGCAGTGTACCACACCCTGCATCACATCCAGCATAGGCTTATGGGGCTGAGGCCGCCCGCAGAAAGCGCACCCATCCGCCAGCGGCTCAAAGCCCGCCAGGGCCAAAAGTCGCAGCGTAAAGGCCGCTTTGACCAGTCTGTTGGGCCGATCCAGCGCACTGAGGGCATAGAGGGCGTTGAGCAAAAGCCGCAGGATTTCCGGAGAGTTTTCCATCACCAGCGTCTCTGCCAGCTCCGCAAAGCAGGAGGCCAGCGCTATTTTTTCAAAATCCGCCCGCATCCCGTCAAACAACTCGATGGTGCCGGCTTCATCCAGCATATACCAGTTGCCCCGCAGATACAGGGTCATCTCCGAGTAGACCAGCCACTGCGCCGAAGCGGCCAGACGGCTGTTCTTCCGCCGGGCACCCCGGGCGATGACAGAAATTTTCCCCAGTTCCGGGGTCAGGACCGTCAGAATCTTGTCGGCCTCCTTGGTATCTGTCTCCCGCAGCACCAACCCGGAGGTGACGATTTTTCCTGTTTGCATCTATGTACCTCTCCTCCGGGAGGGACGGTTTCAGCCGTCCCTCTGTTCGGCAGCCCGGTAAAACAGATATGCCTCCGGCTCGCCGGTTTCCACAAACAATTGCCAGCAGAAATTCCGCTCATCCATCCAGACCGCCTCCTCCGGTCTTAGGGTCTGCCCCGGCGGCGGTATTTATGGATGGCATTTTTCTGCGGTTATTCCAAAATCTCCCGCAGCTTGTCCAGGAAGGATTCCTCCCCCCAGGTATTTACCTTAAAGAAGGTGGCCTGACTGCCGCCGGAGGTAATACCGCTCAGGTGCACCACTCCATCGGCCCCCTGAAACAAGGTCACATTCATACTGACCCGGTTGCCGCCGGCATAGCTGTAGCGCTCAAAGACGCGGACGCTGCAACGAGCATCTCCGCTGCGGAAGTCGCTGCTCTCCTCCAAAGAGGAAGAGACACTGGTATCATAAATTCCTTTTTCAATCCGCTGCAGCAGCTGATCAAAATCCGTATCATACAGCGTCTTTTCCAATTTGGCCATTGTAACCTCCTTACTCCTCGTAGCCCTGGCTGCGGATAAAATTCATGTTATCCCGCCAGTTCTCCTTTACCTTCACCCAAGTCTCCATATAGACCTTGGTGCCCATAAACTTTTCAATATCCTGCCGGGCCTGGGTGCTGATGCGCTTGATCATCTCGCCGTGCTTGCCGATGATAATCCCCTTATGGCTGGCCTTCTCACAGTAGATGGTCACATCCAGATCAATGATCCCGTTCTCCCGCTCGGTAAAGCGGGTCACCTCCACCGCCGTGCCGTGGGGAATCTCCTTATCCAGATTGCGCAGCATCTTCTCCCGGACGATCTCACTGCAAACCTGCTGATCCGGCTGATCGGTGGTCATCCCCTCCGGGAACAGCTGGGGGCCCTCCTGGGCATAACCGGCCAGCAACTTCATCAGTTCCTCCAGACCGTCACCGGTATGGGCGGAGATGGGGAGGATGGCGGCAAAGTCGGGATAGATCTCGCTGTAGGCGGCGATGACCGCCAGCAGGTCGTCCTTCTTCTCTACCGTATCGATCTTATTGATGCAGAGGATGCAGGGGATCTTTTCCTCCTGTACCCGCTGCAGCAGCACCCGCTCGGGCTCACCCACATGAGCGATAGGTTCCACCAGCAACAGGGCGGCCTCCACCTCGGCCAAACTCTCCCGCACTACCTTCACCATATAATCGCCCAGACGGGAGCGGGGCTTGTGCAGACCGGGCGTATCCAGCAGGATGTACTGGGTGTCATCCCGGTTCACCACGCCGTAAATGCGATTGCGGGTGGTCTGGGGCTTGTTGGATACGATGGCGATCTTCTCGCCCACCAGTGCATTGGTCAGGCTGGACTTGCCCACGTTGGGACGTCCGCACACGGTGATCACAGCAGTTTTCGTAATATTCATTCAGATGATCCTCAACTTTCTTTTGTTGAACATTTATTACCACCGGTTCCAGTAGTCCCGGCCGGTTTCCTTTTCCTCTTCTTCCTTCTCTTTCTTCTTGCGGTGCTTATACCAAAGATGCAGGGCCACTGCCAGAATCGGCAGGATGATCCGCATCTGCACAGGGCCGAAGCCGATATAGGCATCCAGCAGCACGCCAATGGTCCAGCCGATCAGAGCGGCCAACAGAATCGGTGCATACATCGTCTAGTCCTCCTTTTACCGTTTCAGATCCAGCCGGGCCAGAATCTCCTCTTCCCGACCGCGCATCTGCTGTTTCTGCGGACCCTCGTCCAAATGGTCATAGCCCAACAGATGCAGCACAGAGTGGGTCACCAGATAGGCCAGTTCCCGTCTCCGGGAGTGGCCGTATTCTTTTGCCTGGGCCGCCACCCGCTCCATGGAGATCACCATATCTCCCAGGGGAATGCGTCCCGTCCCGGGATCGGCATCCTCTTCCTCCGGCAGCACCCCCGGTTCCAGTTCAAAGACCGGAAAACTCAGTACATCGGTGGGCCTGTCCACCTGCCGCATCTCCAGATTGATGGTATGAATGCCCTCGTCGTTGGTCAGCAGCACATCGATCTCACAGGGATGGGTCAATCCTTCCGCCTCCAGTGCGGTGCGGATCACCCGGCGGATCAGCGCACAGGTATGGCTGTTGCCTGCGCCGGACACCTCTGCGGTAATGGGAATATCATGTGTGATTGCCATGGCTTATCTCCTGTTTTTCTTGTCTTCGAATTTGGCATAGGCCTCGATGATCCGCTGAACCATCACATGACGCACCACATCCTGCTGGCTCAGCTGGCAGATCCCCACACCCTCCACACCGGAGAGCACCTTGATGGCCTCTTTCAGGCCGCTGGGCTTGTCCCCCGGCAGGTCGATCTGCGTCACGTCACCGGTGATGACCACCTTGGATCCGAAGCCCATACGGGTGAGGAACATCTTCATCTGCTCCCGACTGGTATTCTGTGCCTCGTCCAGAATGATGAAGCTGTCGTCCAGCGTGCGGCCGCGCATATAAGCCAAGGGCGCCACCTCGATATTGCCCCGCTCCAGATATTTCTGATAGGTCTCTGCGCCCAGCATATCAAACAGGGCATCATACAGGGGTCGCAAATAGGGATCCACCTTGGACTGCAGATCACCCGGCAAAAAGCCCAGCCGTTCACCGGCCTCCACCGCAGGGCGGGTCAGAATGATGCGGTTGACCTGCTTGTCCCGGAAAGCTGCCACCGCAGCCGCCACCGCCAAATAGGTCTTACCGGTACCGGCAGGGCCTACACCGATGGTGACGGTCTGCTGCATGATGGCATTGACATATTCCTTCTGGCCGATGGTCTTGGGCTTCACCGGCCGGCCCTTGGAGGTGATGCAGATCACATCCTGCGTCAACTCTCCGATGCGTTCGGCCTGACCACTGCGCACCAACCCCACCACATAGCGCACATGCTGCTCGGAGATGGTCTCGCCCTTGTTGGAGAGGGTCAGCAGGGCCTGGACAGCTTTCTCCGCCAGCATCACCTGTTCCGGATCACCGGAAATCACGATCTCTCCGCCGCGGCTCACCACCTGCACGGAGAACTCCGCCTCCAGCAGACGAATATTTTCATCAAAGGATCCGAAGAGGTTGATGGCCTCCTCCATTCTCTCGATCCCAATGCGCTGTTCCATAGTTTATCCTCCCGGCATCTCTGCAATGGTGACAGTTTCTCCGATCTGCTCCAGGCATTCCGCCTGCAGCGTCACCAGCAGGAAATCTCCCTGCTGCTTTGCGGTGAACTGTGTATCCGTAATGCTGCCGCCATCGGTAAGTTTCTCTTCCAGCTGGCGCAGCAGCAACTCCTCTCCCTCCCGTTGTGCGTCCTCCGGAGTCCGCTCCCATGTGGTCGTTTCCCAGTGTGTTACTTCTTCCACCACCACCGTCAGCGGCAGGCGGAAGCCACCCGGAAGAGAGATCGGTTTGTATCGTATTATTTTATCACAATTCCCACCGGTCACGCTACCCTTTCCGTAGAATTTTATCCGTTGTTTTCCGATATCCACCGCATAATAGCGGTTCACCTCTCCCTCCCCGGTGCGCTGCTGCTCTGTCAGCGGGACCGCCACAGACAGTTCATGCCAGGTGCGGGCCCACACCTCGCCCAAACCGTGCAGCAGCCGCACCCCGCTTTGTGGAGAATCCACTACCCCGGAGATCAACAACTGTCCCTCTGTGACCGTGCTGCCCACACTCACTTTCGCCTCCCCATCCAGTGCCTGTATCTTGGTGATCAGTCCTGCCCGGGCCGCCACTACATTGCAGATCTCCTCATCCCGGATCGTCTGTGGCGGCCGCTGCCGCTCCACCACCTGCACATGGGCCACGCAGCCCCGCACATTTACCGCCAGCCAGGAGACATCCGGCAGCTTCAGCAGCACATGGTTGCGCATATCCTCCTGATCGATGGAGAAACCCGATGTGCCCACAGTAATGCCGTATGCCTCCAGCTCCCGCAGGATGGTCTGGGTGGATACCACATCGTTTCCGGTCACCTCAAAGCCCCAGATGAAAAAATTCCCGCCAAACAGAAGCAGCCAAAACAGCGCAAAGCCCAGCAGCAGAGCATAGCGCCGCCGGAACTGTCTCAGGAAAAAGGGTGCACCCTGTTTCTCCAGCAGTTCCACCTGCGCTCCTGTCTGCTCTGCCGCTTGCCAGAGATCCGGAAGGACCCCGGCCGCAAGACGCATCGTAAAGGACAGTTCCGACTCCCACCGCAGATCCCAGAAGGGGATTTTCCGAACGGCACAAAGATTCAACACCCGCTCCGGACAGGGGGATTCTACGCGGCACAGTACACTGCCCCGCAGATAGTTTGCCACTCGCTTATACATCGGCATTCACCCCTTCCCTCCACTCTATGCGGCCGCCTCCACAGGATAGAACGCCGCCGATTCTACAGAAAAGAGCCGCGCGTCTGGTATAGACGCGCGGCTCTTTTGTCAGTTGAAGGAAATTTTGATCAATTTTCGAATACCGTCTGATCCTCCACCTCCGTGCACAGAGCACGCAGGGCAGCCTGCACCAGCTTCTTGCGCAGGGCATATTCCTCCTCAGCAGGCAGGGCGGGATTGCCCAGAGGATGAGGGATCGCCACCGTGGGCAGAATCCGGTTTGCGCCAACTGTCAGGGAAATGGGGGTAACCGTACACATGTGGACCACAGGGATCCCAACACGCTCAATCTCTTTGACCATCGTTGCACCGCAACGCGTGCAGGTCCCTCAGGTACTGGTCATGATCACCGCATCTACCCCTGCAGAAAGCAGCCTCTGGGCATACTCAGCGGCAAATCCTTTGGCCGAGGCCACAGCCGTTCCATTGCCGACCGTAGCATAGTAGTAGTCATGCAGCTTTCCAATCACTCCGGTGCGCTCCATTTCACGAAGCACATCCACCGGCAGAACACGGTTGGGGTCCTGATTGGCATAGACGGGATCATAGCCACCGTGGGCCGTTTCATAGGTCTGACTGGTCAGACGGTCTACACCGGCAATGTTATATTCCCCGTAGCGGGATGCAGAGGAGGATTCAATATGATCGGGATTTCCCTTGGGCACAATGCCGCCGGAAGTGCACAAGGCCACAGTTGCCTTGCTCAGATCACGGATGGCAGGGCTGGGTTCCACCCGGTCAAAGGAGGGCATCGGATACTCTGTGACAAAGGGCTGCCCGGCCAGCTTTGCCTTCAGCATCTCCACAGCCCGTTTGGCACCGCGTTCCCGATCAAAGAAGTTGACACGCACGCCGTTATTCAGGTAACCATCCTCGCAGGAGGCGCCCAGTTTTTCGCCCCGCAGGAGCTTCAGCGCCAGCTTCGCCATGGTGGGAACTGCTTTGCGCATGCCGGCGGCGCTGTTGGCGGTAGCGGCGATCAGCACCTTGGTCCTCAGATCCGCACCGGGGTTTTCCTCGTACATACCCGTCAGGACAGGAATGCCCATATCCTGCACCGCAGCGCAGATGGTGGCGCAGGCATAACCATAGCGGCCGGCATTGAAGGCAGGACCAGCCAGAAACAGATCCGGTTTCTCCTCCGCCACCCAGGCAAGGATGGCTTCTTTTGCTTCTTTCTCATGCTCGGCAAAGTAGGAATCGCCGCAGACGACAGTGGACACGATCTGCGCCTCGTCCTTCCATGCCTGTGCAAACGCCATGCCGGGACCCACCACGCCCTGGCGCAGCTGGGGTTCCACATGGGCCATTTCTTCGCCGCCGATATTGGCAAAGAACTGGTTGATATAATGCATCACACGATAGCTCATGGGTATTCTCCTTTCCTCTGTTATCGGGCGCTGAGACGGTTAAAGCCCATCTCGTTGGTGGCTCCGGTGATCACCTGAATCTCCGCCTCAATGGATCCGTCCTCCCGCAGAGATCCGGCATGACCGCCGGCAATTACATCGACGAAGTCAAGGGTACCGATGACCTTATCCAGCTTGGGCAGGACAATCACCTCATTGGCATTGCCGCCGGTGACCACTGCATCTGCCAGGGGATCGGCATCCGCCAGCGACTGGGATCTGCCGTTCTGACCGGCATACTCGTCGGTGATGATGGTGGTCTTCACTCCCTGCAGTTCGATCTTCTTGGTGTTCATGATCAGGTCAGTATCGGGATTGCCAAAGCCCTCCTGGGACACGATCACGCCGTCCAGATCCAGCAGGCGGCACAGCTTCGCCGTCCAGTCAGAGGAACGCTGTTTATCTGCCAGATAGACATTCTCGTTGGTGATGATATTGCAGACATAGTTCAGCGTCTTCCCATGCTCGGCAAACAATTCCGCCACCACGGGGTTGTTCTGATGGTGATAGGTGGTGTTTTTGTCACAGGCGGACACACAGTTTCCGCTGATGATGGCACCATCCATGGTCTCGGTGGGATAGAGGATGGTGGTGAGAGTGCGTTTGGCATCCACGCCATATACATAGGTGTCGTGGAGTAGACCCTGGCTCTGCAGCATATGCACATAAGCCACACGGGGCAGGTCAGGATAACGCGCAATCCCTTCCCGGATCCCCAGTGTTTCAAAGACCTGCACCTCGGCAGGCTCCACATTCCGACCCAGTTCCCCAAGGAATGTGGCTGCCCGAAGACCCGCCATACGAACTGCATGCTCGTAGGCATGCTTATTGTCCTGATAGCCCTCTGCAGGCTCGGCCACCACCACCAGATTCAGCAGCTTGCTGAATGGGGTATAGGCCGCGCCGGGGCCGGTCATGTCAATGATTCCCTCCTGAAAACCCACGATCTTGCCGGCAGTGACCACCGCCATACCCCGCAAAACATGCGTCTTTCCGGAACCCACCGTGTCCACCTTGGCGATGACACCGGGGAATTGACCGCCCGGGCCCTCCACTTTCACGCGGGGCTCAATGACATCCTTCACAGGTGTAATACGCACGCTCTCTCCCGGTTTGGCGATGTCGAAGGTAAAGTCTTTCACCCACTGCCGCACATCATCATCCTGATACAGGAAGGCCTTCAGCGCCTCCTGATCCACATACAGTGTTCCATCCTCCACTTTGCTGACTTTGGCAAACTGAATGTCCGCAATTGGAATGTATCCCAGTTCCAGTTTCAAAGCGAGCACCTCCTTGTCCGATAATTGGTTTCATTTTTATGATGAAGCCCCTCCAGGGGATCTATTTCCAGCGCCGCACATAACAGAGAATAATCCACCAGCTGAAAATCCCGAAGCATCTCCTCCGTCAGTTCCCGGTGACGAGGGGTAAATTTCCCAAACGTTTCTATGGCCGAAGCGATCAGTGCCGCGTCGTCGCAGGAGAGTTCCTCTGCTGTGCGGGAAATCACGACAGACCGATAGGGGGTCTCATTGGGTTTGACGCTGCCGGCCAGCGGATGGGTATACAACCGGTGTCCGGCATACACACAGTCACGCACTTTGATGAGGATCTGTTCATAATTCAGTTGTTCCCACAACTGCACAGAATATGTCTCCGGCAGACATCTGGCCACCAGCGGATTGTTTGTGATCACAAGATCGTGCAAGCTGCTTCTCACCGTCTCACCTCCGCAAAAAAAGAACAGGGCAACAAGGAGCATCATGTCCCTCGCCCTGTTCTGTAACCTGAGAGATTCCCTGCCCGCAGCAGGTTGCTCCTTCGGCGCTTACGCTTTTCCAGAGATCTGTCCGTTTTCGGTCCTTTGGCCTGAGATCTTCACAGCCTGTCTGACACACAGGCTGTTTATTCCTTCGGCTTTGCCTGACGGCAAATCTCCCGAAAACTTCATCCAGCATATATTATTTCGTCTGTTAGACTTCTTTATACCCTATTATACAGATTATTATTCCCTATACAATCCCTGTATTTATTATTTTTCTAAATAAACTATATAAATTTCCTTTCGCCGCAGAACTCCCATTTGTCAGTGGCTGATATCCACCAGTTCCAGCGCTGTAATCCGACCCGCAACACGCAGCTCCTCTTCGGTCATGGCGATGATCTGCAGCTGCTTTCCTGACAGCCGAACAATCAACCCACCTCCGTTGATCTCCACCAGTTCCGTACTGTAGGACAGTACGCCCCGGTGATGTGCCAGATACAGTTCGGCATTCCCCACCAACTCCAGCTGCGGCATCCCCGCAGCCAACTGTCCGGGCAGATCCAATCGCTCTACGGCCGCCAGCCCCACCTGCGTCAGTTTCCGTTTCTCCACAGCGGTCACCTCCATAAAAAAATTGTATGCGCAGCACAAGAAAAATTGCCTGTCCTAAAACCCGTTTTTCTCACATAGATTGGCCACAATGGGAGGTGCCACCGATGACAAAACGCTATTTTTCGATTCTGATCCTTTTGGGGACCATGCTCCTGCTCCTGTGGCAATCCGGCCCGGCAGCTGCCGCAGTGCGGGAAGGTCTTGCTCTCTGCGCCCATGCCGTGATCCCGGCGCTGTTTCCTTTTCTTGTCCTGTCAGGCCTCTTTCTGGCGTTGGGGTACGGTGAAGCGCTGAACCCTCTGCTGCGGCCGGTAATGGGGCGGCTGTTTCATGCCGATGGTCTGGCCGGTGGGGTATTCTTTCTTGGGATTTTGGGCGGCTATCCGGTAGGAGCCCGCATGATCGGCCAACTGTATCGGGAGGGCCGCTGCGGCCGACAGGAGGCAGAATATCTGCTTTCCTTCTGCAACAATGCCGGCCCGGCCTTTGTGCTGGGAATGGTGGGGTTAGGTCGATTCGGCGATCTTCGCCCGGGCCTTTACCTGTATGGCCTCCATGTTTTCTCCGCTATATTGGTCGGTATCCTCCTGCGCCCCAAGGAGAAACCCTCTGCCAGATCCCTGCCTGCTCCTCCACCGCCACGCTCTTTTGCACCGGCTTTGATTGGTGCCGTCCAATCTGCTTTTTCCGGGATTCTGCAGGTCTGCGGTTTCGTGATCTTCTCGCTGGTGATCCTGCAGCTGCTGACCCTGTTTCTCCCGTGGCAGCATCCGCTTCTGACCGGCTTTGTGGAACTGACCTGCGGCATCCTACAGTTGACCGGAGATCAGCAGGGCTTTCTGCTGGCCGCAATACTATTGGGCTGGGGAGGTCTCTCGGTTTTAGGGCAGACTGCCGCCATGCTGGCGGATACAGATCTGTCTCTGCGGCCCTATCTGCGGGGAAAAATCCTGCAGGCCGTGTTCTCGTTTCTGCTGGCCCTTCCCGTCAGCTTCTTCCTGCCATAAAAAAAGAGGAGCGCAGCGGCGCTCCTCTCTTTTCTTCTTACTGTTTGGCCAGTGCCTGCACCGCCTTGACCACACGGCTGGTTCCCAACCGATCGGCACCCAGGTCCAAAAAGTCCTGAGCATCCTTCAGATCGGCAATGCCGCCGGCGGCCTTTACCTTCACATGGGGGGCCACATGCTTGCGCATCAGCGCCACATCCTCGCGGGTGGCTCCGCCGCCGCCAAAACCGGTGGAGGTCTTGATATACTCTGCTCCGGAACGGGAGACCACCTGACACAGGGCGATCTTCTCCTCCTCTGTCAGCAGGCAGGTTTCAATGATCACCTTCAGCAGGCGTCCATCGCAGGCCTCCTTGATGGCCCGGATCTCCTTCTCCAGCAGATCAAACCGCCCCTCCTTGGCCCAACCTACGCGGATCACCATATCGATTTCCTCCGCGCCGTCCGCCACTGCCTGCGCCGTCTCAGCGCATTTGACAGAGGTGGCTGCATAGCCGTTAGGGAACCCAATCACGGTGCAGATGGGGAGCTTCCCCGCCACATATTCGGCCGCCTGCTTCACATAGCAGGGCGGGATGCACACACTGGCGCAGCCCCACTCCATCCCTTCATCACAAATGGTCCGAATCTGTTCCCAGGTGGCGGTCTGGCTCAGCAGTGTGTGGTCTACCCGGCTGAGGATGTTTCTGTACTGTTCTTTCATCTTTTACTCCTCTCGCTCAGCTGCCTGCTGCTCATACATCGCAAAGATATCGTCCAGCAGACCCTCATCCACTTCACCGAAACGACAATCCGCACCGTCCTCCAGCGAGCCCTCTACGGACAGGATCACAACACTGTCCTCTTCCTCCAGCGGGAGCAAAATCGCATATTCCTTCCCCCGATACAACACGGTATCCAGGATCTCCATCTCCACTTCTACGCCATTTTCATCGGTCAGCGCAACAACGATCTGCTCGTCCTCCTGAGGCTGAAACTGTTTCATGGGTCTGTCCTCCTTGCATCTTAGTATTTGTATGATAAGACCACCTCGGACTTTTGTCAACTTCTTTGACAGATGCTGGGCTCTGTGCTATCCTATGAACGACATTCCCTTTCAGGAGGTATTTATGGTTGCACTCGGGGCCGTCTGCGGCCGTTTTCAAATTTTCCACCGGGAACATCTGGAGTATGTACTGGCAGCCAAAGAGCGCTGCCAACATCTGATCGTTGGCATTACTTCCCCCGACAGCTCCGTTGCCCCCACGGAAAAAGAGGATCTCAATCGGTCCCAGGCCCGGTCCAATCCCTGCAGCTATTATGAGCGCATGAGGATGATTGAATCCGCTCTGCTGGAGGCCGGTATTGACCGGGCTGATTTTGATATTGTCCCCTTCCCCATCGGAGCACCACATCTGCTGCACTTCTATGTTCCCCGCACGGCCTGCATCTTTTTGACCATTCTGGATGACTGGGGCCACCGAAAGGCCCAGCGTTTGCAGGAGTTCGGCTATCAGACGGAGGTGTTGTGGGAGAAAACGGACAAGGGCGTTTCCTCCAGTATGCTGCGGCAGTATATCACCGACGGACAGGACTGGTCGCCTTATGTGCCTGCGGCCACCTATCGTTACATCACCCAGCAGGGGATCGACCGGCGGATCCGTGAGGGCCGTTCTCCTATGGATGAGTGATTTGCAGTCACCCGAATTTTCCTGCCAAAAACCGTTCCGACCCAATGGGTGCGGAACGGTTTTTCTCTTATCGCAACGGCCTGTTCACACAATTATCCCAGATACTCCTTCTGGATCGCACTGTTGAGAATGGCCCGAATCACGCGGCCGCAGCACCGCCGCACATCCTCTTCGGTGATGCATCCTGCACGAACCCCCTTGAGAATATCTTTTTTATTTCCGCCGAGACCCGGCATGATCAGATCGTTGCCGGCCTTCATGGCAAGTGCGTTGCGCATGGTTCCGCCATTGGTTGCAAACCAGTCGGTCATCACCACGCCATCAAAGCCCCACTCGTTGCGCAGCACCTTGGTGCAAAGATCATAGCTGTTGGGTGCATATACCCCGTTGATACGGTTGTAGGATGTCATGATGCCTTTTGCCTGCCCCTCCCGGACGCAAAGCTCAAATCCCCGCAGATAGATCTCCCGCAGCGCGCGTTCTCCCACATTGCTGCTGACCTTCATGCGGTTATCCTCCTGATTGTTGCAGGCAAAATGCTTCACCGTGACATAGAATCCCTCCTCCTGCTGGACACCTCTCGTGATCGCTGCAGCCATGAGTCCGGACAGGCGCGGGTCCTCGGAGAAATATTCGAAGTTTCTGCCGCAGAGCGGATTACGGTGAATGTTGATGGCCGGCGCCAACCAATAAGTACAACCATATTCCTTCATTTCCCGGAAGATCGCACTGCCCACCTCCTGCATCAGTTCCGTATTCCAACTCTGTGCCAGAGCATTGGCCACCGGGAAGGCTGTGGTGTACTGGTAGAGCAGCTGTCCCTTATCCGGATCACCCACCATAAATTTCCGAATAAAGTCCGGGAACGAGTTGAAAATGGCGATCGGCATCTCGATGGGCTTTACCTTCCCCTTCCTGTCGACTACGGAGATTTTCTGGATACGCAGACCGGCCGGTCCATCGCACAATGTCACATTGGCCAACCCCCGGTCCCAGAATGCAGAGGTGGTGTTTCCTACAGAACCCGGCAGGGTAAACCGGGTCGCCGGATTATAAAATCCGGCACCAACGACGATCTCCGTCATCTCCTTCAGGGACAAAGTGTCCAGAATCGCCTGGACCTGCGGCTCATCGCAGACGGCGGGGTTCTCATAGTGGTACACCTTTGTTTCAAAGGCCGAGGACTCCACCTTCACCCGAGGTACCTCTGCCAACGGAGCCTGTTCCACCCGGGCTGCCTGTAATTCCTCCATCGGTGCCTGCAGCGGGCAGATCTGTTCATGCCGGGAGACGATCACTTCCTCTTCCAACACCAGTACCCCTACAGGAGTTGTATTCCGGGAGGAATTGCCCAGCCGCAGAATATATTCTCCTGCTTCCAGCACGAAGCAGCCATCCGATTCCCGGTAACTGGCCATGTCACGCAGGTCAAAAGTCAGTTCCAATGTCTGGCTGGCTCCGGGCGCAAGGATCTCCGTCTTACCAAAGGCCGTCAGAGATTGATACTCTTTATGAAGCATTCCGGCCGGCGCAGACACATACAACTGCGCCACCTCTTTGCCGCTGTAAGTTTTCCCGATATTGGTGATCCGCGCAGTTACGGAAACCCTGCTGCTGTCCACCGCGATCCCATCGCTGCTCAGCACAAAATCCGTGTAGCTCATGCCGAAACCAAAGGGGAAGGCCGGCTCCACGCCAAAGGAATCGAAATAGCGATAGCCTACATAGATGCTCTCCCTGTAGAACTCCTCCTCCAGATTCCCATTGAGATAGCTGTATTCCTCCGCAAAAGGCAAATCGGCATATTGCTTGGCCCAAGTGTCGGACAATTTTCCGGAGGGAGTTACCGCGCCGGAGATCACATCCGCAAATGCATGACCTCCCTCCGTCCCTAACTGGCAGAGGTACAGAATACCATCGATGCCCGGGATCTCCTCTGCAAATGCCATGTCAATGGCCGAGCCGGCATTGATAGCCAACACAAAGTGGGGATAACTCTGTGCGCAGAAACGGATTGCCTCCCGTTCTTCCTCTGTCAGAAACAGATCTCCCTTTTCCGCTCTGCGATCCCCGCCCTCACCGGCCTGGCGACTGACTACATAGATGCAGCTGTCTGTATCGGATGCCTCTACATAGGCATCGCAAATGGCCGGCCCACTGGGTGCCCGGAAATTATCAAACAACATATCCATAATGGAATTGGGCTTTAAAAGGTTCAGCCGCTTCTTCTTTTCCACCTGATAGGCTTGTTCTGCCACTGCATAGGCATCCTCAAAATCCCGGATCCAGCCGCGGGTCGTGATTTCAAAGCCGCGATCCTCCATACCCTCCAAAATGGTGACCGAATGCCGTTCATTCACCTCGCCGGATCCCGTGCCGCCCTTGATGGTCATGGATGCACCGGAACCGTAAAGTGCCACCCGCTTCGTCTGAAAGGGCAGCGCCCCATCATTTTTCAGCAGAACGATTCCCTCACAGGCTGCCTGATAGGCCACCTGAAGATTCTTCTTCTCCCTCTGATTGGCCTCACTGGTGCAGGCTGCCTTTGTCAACAATGCCATACTGTACTCCTCCCAACCGTCACTTTCCCACGAACTGTCTGCTTCCTTTTTTATCATACACCATACCCCACATGCTGTACAACAAAATATTGATGAGATCCCGTTTGTCCGGCGTGCCACCCAAAAGTCCGGTCAGCATCAGTTTCGTCCGTGTTCTCCTTTCGTTGACAAATTGCGTTCCTGCCGATATACTGAATTTCAGAAAACAAAGGAAGGAGATGACATCATGAAACGGTATTTATCCCTTCTGCTGGCGCTGCTGATGGTGTTGTCTCTGTCCTCCTGCGGCGGCAAACCGGCAGACCGCACAGATGATCAAAATCCTCCGGTATCCCCCATGGTGGGCAGCAGCGGTAACTCCGACAAGGACCGCTGGGAGCTGATTCTGGTCAATACCTGGCACAGCGTCCCCCCCGATTTCACTGTGGAGCTGACCCGGATCAATTACTCCCACTCCGTGGATAGCCGCATCTATCCCTACCTGCAGCAGATGCTGGATGCCATGCGCGCCGAGGGGCTCTCCCCTTTGATCTGCTCCTCCTATCGCACCCAGGAGACCCAGCAGCGCCTGTATGATAACCGGGTAGACCGCTTCATCTGGCAGGGCTACTCCCCCGCCGAAGCCCGCCAGCGGGCAGAACAGTGGGTGGCGCTCCCCGGTACCAGCGAACATCAGACTGGGCTGGCCGTAGATATCGTCTCCATGGAATATCAGGATCTGGACCGGGAACAGGAGAACACCGCCGAGCAGAAGTGGTTGATGGAAAACTCCTATAAGTACGGGTTTATCCTTCGCTACCCCACCGGAAAGAGTGCGCTCACCGGCATCAAATATGAACCCTGGCACTACCGCTATGTGGGCCAGGAGGTCGCCCGGGAGATCTATGCCCGCGGGATCTGCCTGGAGGAATATCTGGGAAAGTGATGGCGCGGCTTCCAATCCCAAAAAATCTTTCATCACAAATAAAAAACGAAAGAGAGACGCCGTTGGCGCCTCTCTTTCGTTTTTGTATGGCTATCAGTAAGATGAGGAATATCTGTTACAGAGTCAGGCTGGGCGCGGCATACACGCGGCCGGCATACTCCTGATCCAGCATATACAGGCCCTTGGCATCGGTGCCAAACAGCTTGTAGCGGTTGACCATCTTGTCGGCGTTGTCCTCTTCCTCCCGCTGCTCGTCAATGAACCAATCCAGAAACTTCATGGTACGGTAGTCGCGGTCCTCATAGGCCTCGTGATAGATGGCATTGATCAGGGCGGTGACATATCTCTCGTGCTCGGCAGCCACCTCCAGCGGATCCAAAATCGTCTGAAAGGTCTTATCCGGCTTGCCGATGGCCTCCAGGGTCACCTTCAGACCGATGGTCTGCATATACTCCATGAAAAGCAGCGCGTGATCCCGCTCCTCCTGGGCCTGAATCATATAGTAGTTCTTGTATCCGTCCAGATCCATCTCATCGTAGAAATTGGCCATGTCCAGATACAGGTAAGCGCTGTAGAATTCCTTATTGATCTGCTCATTGAGCAGGCGTGCGATCTTCTCGTTCATAACAGGATCTCCTTTCCTATCACTCGTCTTTCTTTATTCCTCCGAAAAAGCTTCCTTGCTCAGTCCGCAGACGGGGCAGACCCAATCAGCGGGAACATTCTCCCAGGCCGTGCCGGGAGCCACACCGTTTTCAGGATCACCGATAGCGGGATCGTATTCATATCCACAGGGGCAAATATATTTCATAACTTTTCCTCCTTAATGATAATTATTCTTGTTTGTGATCTTACTTTATCACACTTTCGTAGCTTTGTCAATAGGAATGATTCCTATTAAGGAAAATTTTTTCTGTCCTATCCTATCTGCTCTTCCATGTGCATTGACTTTCCTCCCCGTTCTTTTTACAATGGAGGCACATCTATTGATCCAAATCCGGCAGAAAGGGAGGGCCCTCCATGAAAAAGTTTCTCACGCTGCTTTTGGCGGCGGTTATGTGCCTGTCTTTGGTCGCTTGCGGCGGCGGTTCAGCCTCCACTCCCCCGGGAGACGACAGCGGTACCACCGACAGCACGGATCGCACAGGCGAATTGACACAACTTCTTTGCGAAAAAAATGTGTGGTATGGAATGTGCCACGGCGAGGGTAACGAGGAAGAATTTACATTCTTTGAAGATGGACACTTTGAAAAGAATGGCAGTAGCTTCACCTGGACGCTTAAAGAATATCTCCCCAACGCGACGGAGTTTTTGGCAAGTTCTGCTTTTCAGACAACTCCAAACTACGACGCTGCGCGTGGTCTCTATGTAACAGACGAGTTTTTACTTGGCTATGATACAAACGGAAATCTTCTGCTCTATTGGCGCGATTATTTCTGCTACAACGAGAGCCAGTATGACCTTATTGAGATCACCCTCGATAATTGGCAGGAATACTTTGAAAGGCGAGAATATCATAAGTTTGAAGAAAATGGTTTCGGCGAGTTTGAAAAAGTAACTACATATTATTCTCTCGTGAGCAAAGATGCTATTGTTTTTGACGCAAGCAAAAGCAACGTTACTTTTGAGTTTACCTGTAACATTGAAACCAAACCGTATGCCGTTGATTTTGAAAACAAGACCGTTACATACGGAGAGACTACAAAAACCCAAACATCCAAACCTACCGTAGAAACTATGAATAATGTGGGGCAATACATTGGCGAAAATACAAATGATAGATATGGTGAATATTTAGGCGTGTGCAACTTCATAAAAGAGTTAGAGGGAGACGCACGAGAAGTAGTCAGCGTTGAAATCGTTAGAATTTCCGGCTCTTTCTGCGTGGCTAAATAACGAACATAGCGCGGGGCGTATGCTCCGTGCTATGTTCACTCTTTTGATGGTTCCAAGAAAAAAGAGGAAGCGGAATAATCCGCTTCCTCCCGATAATGTCTTATATTAGCCGAAGTAGCGAGCCAGCAGACCCTCGAAAGCCTTGCCGTGGCGGGCCTCGTCACGAGCCATCTCATGGACGGTGTCGTGGATGGCATCCAGGTTGTACTTCTTAGCCAGCTTGGCCAGCTCGAACTTGCCGGCGGTAGCGCCGTTCTCGGCATCCACGCGCATGGTCAGGTTCTTCTTGGTGGAGTCGGTGACCACCTCGCCCAGCAGCTCAGCGAACTTGGCGGCATGCTCAGCCTCCTCGTAAGCGGCCTTCTCCCAGTACAGACCGATCTCGGGATAACCCTCACGGTGTGCCACACGGGCCATCGCCAGATACATACCGACCTCGGAGCACTCACCCTCGAAGTTGGCACGCAGATCGCAGATGATCTGCTCCTGCACCTCGGCGGGGACATCGGCGCCAAACACCTTGCCTACGCCCACCACATGCTCGGCAGCCCAGGTCTTCTCGGCGGCCTGCAGGATGAACTTGTCACCGGGAACGTGGCAGATGGGGCACTCGGCGGGAGCGGAATCGCCCTCGTGAACATAACCGCAAACACTGCAAACATACTTAGCCATAATCTTTTCCTCCAAAAATATTTTTAATAATAGATTTTTTGTAATCAGGACGCTGTCCGCTTCCGACAGCAGGGGCAGATGCCCGTAAACTGGAGTGACACACTCCGGATCTCACAGTCGGAGCTCTCCTCCGCCTGCTTGAGGATGTTCTGCGGAAGACCGGTTTCCCACAGGTCCATCACTGCATCGCAGTTCTGACAGACAAAGTGTGTGTGGGAGTGGGTTTCGGCGTCGTACCGTTCCTGTCCGGAAACCACCGCCACCGATTGGATCATCCCCGCCTCCTTCATCTGGCCCAGGTTTCGGTAAACCGTTGCCAGGCTCAGATCCGGAAACTGCGGCTTCAACTGCCGGTATATCCAATCCGCTGTGGGATGGGTATCGGTAGAACGGAGACACTCGATGATGGCCTCCCGCTTCTTACTGAAGCGCTGGATCATCCGCTCACCTCTCTTCTTGTTGCTAACGATAATCATTATTGTTTGTGATGCTAATATAGCACACGGATTTTCATTTGTAAAGAGGTTTTTTCAAATTTTTTTAAAAAAATTTTCGATCGAAGCGCAAACAAAAAAACACCCCGAACATTCTGTTCGGGGTGTTTTGATTTCAGGAAGCTTACTCAGCCTCGGCCAGAGCCTTGGCCTCAGCGATGGCCTTCTCCTGAGCGGCGCCGGGGCAATCCTCATAGCGCACGAAGTCGAAGGTGAAGCTGCCGCGGGACTGGGTCATGGAGCGCAGATCGATGGCATAGCTCATCATCTCGGCCATGGGCACCTCAGCGGTCAGCACCTGCTCACCGTCACCGATGGGATCCATACCCATCACGCGGCCGCGACGCTTGTTCAGATCACCCATCACATCACCCAGATAGTTATCGGGAATGGTGACCTTCAGCTCGCCGATGGGCTCCATCAGCACGGGCTTGGCCTCGGGCAGAGCAGCCTTGAAGGCCAGACCGGCAGCCAGCTTGAAGGCGATTTCAGAGGAGTCAACGGGGTGGTAGGAACCATCCACCAGGGTGGCCTTCAGGAACACCACGGGATAGCCGGCCAGCACACCGTGCAGGCAGCTCTCGCGCAGGCCCTTTTCAACAGCGGGGAAGAAGTTCTTGGGCACGGAGCCGCCGAACACGTTCTCTTCGAAGATCATCTCTTCCTGCTCAGCCTGAGGCTCGAAGATAATATGAACATCACCGAACTGGCCGGAACCGCCGGTCTGCTTCTTATAGCGACCCTGCTTGCGGACGGTGGAGCGAATCTTCTCACGGTATGCAACGCGGGGGGAGCTCAGCTCGCTCTCCACACCGAAGCGGCTCTTCAGCTTGGCGCACAGGATATCGATCTGGATATCGCCGGCGCCGGAGATGACGGTCTGGTGGGTCTCGGCGTTGTTAACGACGGTAAAGGTGGGATCTTCCTCGTTCAGCTTGTGCAGGCCGGCGCCCAGCTTTTCAATCTCCTGCTTGACCTTGGGGGAGATGGCGCGGCTGTAGCAGGGCTTGGCATAGTTCATGCCCTGCAGCTTCACGATATGCTTGGCATCGCACAGGGTATCACCGGTCTTGACCTTGTCCATCTTGCCGATGGCAGCGATATCGCCGCAGCAGATCTCCTTGGTCTCCTCGGTCTTCTTGCCCTTCATGATATACAGGCGGCCCAGCTTCTCGGTGTTGCCGGTGGTGGGGTTGTACAGAGCCATATCGCTGGTGACCTTGCCGCGGACGACCTTGACCATGGAGTACTTGCCGTACTGGTCGGAGATGGTCTTGAACACGATGGCAGCGGTGGTACCGTTGGGATCATAGGCCACTTCCACAGCATTGCCGTCATCATCCTCGGCAGCCTCGGCGGGCATATCGGTAGCCACGGGAACCAGGTCCACGATGGTCTGCATCAGCATCTCAACACCCAGGCCGGTAGCCGCGGAACCGCACAGCACGGGGCAGATGGAACCTTCACGCACACCGATCTTCAGGCCCTTGGCAATCTCGGCATCGGTCAGTTCCATGGTGTCGAAGAACTTCTCCATCAGTTCCTCATCGGCACCGGCAGCAGTCTCCATCAGCTCAGCGCGCATGGACTCCACTTCGTCGGCCACTTCGCCGGGGATGGGGCACTCGCCCTTGGCATTATAGGCCTTATTGTGCAGCAGATCCACAACGGCGGTGACCTTTTTACCGCCATCAATCACGGGCACCACAATGGGAGCAATGGCCTGACCGAACTTGGCCTTGATGGCCTCCAGGCAGGCGGCATAATCGCTGTTTTCCTCATCGGTACGGTTGATGAAGATCATGCGGGGCTTCTTGCCCAGCATCTTCCAGGTGCGCTCCAGACCGACGGACAGACCGTCCTTAGCGCCGCCAACCAGCACAGAGCACTCAGCTGCACGAATCGCAGACACAGCCTCACCGGAGAAATCGAAGTTGCCGGGAGCATCCATGACATTGATCTTCACACCCTTGTAGCTGACGGGAGCAAAGGCCAGAGAAATAGAGATCTGGCGCTTGGTCTCTTCGGCATCGTAGTCGCAGACGGTGTTGCCGTCAGCGGTCTTGCCCAGGCGATCGGTACCCTTGGTCATATAGAGCATCTGCTCGGCCAGAGAGGTCTTACCGGAGCCACCGTGACCCAGCAGGGCAATATTGCGAATATCATTAGCAGTCATAATAGAGTATTCTCCCTTCGTTTTGGTAAGCGCATACTGCAAATGCGCCATTTGCTCAACACTTGAATTATACCGCACTTCCCAATCGCTGACAACCAGAATTTTGGAGCGACTCCCCAAAAATGTAGAAATCACCAACCACAAAGCCGTCTTTTTGCCGTTTTGCACAGGTTTTCCCGCATTTTTGATGCATTTCGCCCCTCTTAGACAACAAAAGACCGGAATCCTCGTAGGATTCCGGCCTTTTCTCACAATCAATAATGCCGTACCATTCCCGACAGCAGTGCCGTAGGCAGCAACCACAGAGCCGCAAATACCAGCATCCGCAGCGGGCTCAGGGCATCAAAAGCACCCACACCGGTCAGGTAATAGGTCAGCAGCAGGCCGATCAGCGCCCCCACATAGCACAGGATCGTTCCCCAACGGACTGCACGCAGCAGCCGGCGGCTGCCGATCACCGTCTCAGCAAAGGGCATCAACCCCTCCCGATAGATGATGGCATTGGGACTTCCCATCTCCCGGCTCAGTCCCGACAGGGCCAGGCGGGCGGATACATCCGGATAAATGGGCTTGATGTCCCGTCCAAACTTTTGCCGCAGAAGTCCCGGTGTGATATTGCTTCCCCGCACCGCCAACACCGGCTGGATTCTGCTGCGGCGCAGCAGTCGCAGTGCCCAGTCCACATTGCGGGAGGCGTGATACTGGATGGCAAAGATGGCGATCAGCTGACCGTCCACCGCCAGAAACACACCGGTTTTCACCTTCAGTTCCCGGGGCAGGGCCACCTTTCGCTTCTTCATGAAATAGGCGCTGCCCATGATAACGGTCTCACCCCGGATGGTGCCGCCGCAGCCGCCCTCCTCAAAGAACTGGAAGTCCTGAATGGGCAGATGGCAGCCGCCTTCCGCCGTCAGCAGCTGTTCCAGCAGCGGGACCAGCTGACTGTCTGCCGCCCGAGCCACCGTCGCCGCATAGGACAACACCCGTCCGATCTCCTCGCCGTAGATCTTCATGCCGTTGAGGCTCACCGTTCCGGGCGGGAACAGATCGTTGTCCGTCAGCACCATCCGCTTGGAGGCGCTGACGCTGCGGGCGCCCTGATAGCCGGCCACCGCACTGCCGCTCTTGGCCAGCCGCCGGCTCACACGGTTCAGCGGCAGCGTTCCCGTCAGCGGCAGAGACAGCGGCAGGGATGCCGACAGAATTGCCGACCACACCCAAAGAAGATTCTCCTCATATCCGCCGCTGAGGCAAACCACACCGGCCAGTACCGTGGCCGTAGCCGTCAGCATGGGGACCAATACCGTCTGCCATCTGCCGGCAGGATCCTGCCGGCAGGCGGTACGGTAAAAGCCTTCCAGTTTTCCCTGCTGCTTGCAGGCGCCGGCCGCAGTTACCGATACCACAAAGGGTGGCGCTCCACCCAGGTCCGCCAGCCGGAACGCCTCCCGCTTAGCAGAATTTTCCAGAAGCAAGCCATACTGGCAGGCCAGCAGCAGCAGACCGGCCAAAGCCGCAAAGGGAAAGAGTTCCGTTCCGTTCACCGCGCCATAGACGCAATCCCCTAAGCACACCAGCGTCAGCACACCGGCCCCCAGGCCTGTAGTAACCTGACCCCGACGCATCCGCAGGGCCATCTCCCGCCACACATCCAGTGCCAGCAGCGCAGCAATCAGCAGCAGACCTCCCGGCACACCGCAGCGCAGCAGGGACATCTCCCACCAAATGGTCGGCAGTGGAGCAAGCGCATCTGCCACAGTCACCGCCACCAGCAGTACCACCGGGATCAGCAGCCACAACAGGTGACGATGCAGCTTGCTGCAGCAGCGCTTGCTCTCCAGAGCTGCCTGCTCCATATCCGGTTCCGGCTCCTCCGGAGGCTTGGGTTTTGCGGGGCGGGCGGGCCGTTTCACCTGCTTCAGCCGATCTGCCCACTGGCGAAGCGTATCCAGCCCTCCGGACAGTCCCATCTGCAGGCGTTTCTTTAGAGGAACTTCCTCATCCAGCAGCACATCATCCTCATCCAAAACCGAGGAGACGGTCTGATTCATGATCTCCTCCAGGGACATAGACTGCCCGGGAGAGTCCTCCTCAGAATCTCCGCTCTCCGGTTCCTCCGGAGCAGGCTCCTGTACCGGCTCTGGCTCCTCCCGACGGACACCCGGGAATGCCACCACCTTTTCCTGACGGTGTTCCGGCGCAGGATTCTGTTCTGCTTCCGGCAGCACCTCTTTCACAGGGGTCCCGGCCACAGGCTCTGCCAGTTTTTCCTCCGGCAAAGCGGGCGGTTCTTCTGCAGGAACAGCAGTTGCCGGACGGTTCTGGGCAGGCTGCGCCGCACCCTGGCCAAATTCTGCCAGGATGTCATCCAGCGAGAAGGTCTCCTCCACAGTGGGAGCGCCCTCCAGCAGCCGTCCCGTTTCCGAGAGCAGCTGACCCAGTTGATCGTCCGAATAGTTGCGCATAGTATCTGAATTCTGTAATAATGTTTAACCCATACGGCGCTGCCGCACACCCTCATACAGCAGAATCGCCGCGGCTGCAGAGGCATTCAGGGAGGAGATCTTCCCCTCCATGGGGATGCTCACCAGGAAATCACAGGTCTCGCGGACCAGGCGGCCCATGCCGTCCCCCTCCGAGCCGATCACAATGGCGGCCGGCCCCTTCAGATCTGCCTCGTAGAGGGAAGTGGTTCCCTCGGCAGCAGTGCCAAAGACCCAGACACCCTGCTTCTTCAGTTCCTTCAGGGTCGCCGGCAGATTGGCCACACGGGCCACCGGCATATAGCTGACCGCACCGGCGGAGGTCTTGGCCACGATGGCCGTCAAACCTGCGCTGCGGCGCTTGGGGATAATCACGCCGTGGGCACCGGCGCACTCGGCCGTGCGGATGATGGCACCCAGATTGTGGGGATCGGAGATCTCGTCGCAGACCACCAGCAGGGGCTTTTCTCCCTTCTGATAGGCATTCTCCAGCAGACTCTCCACCGACACATACTCCCGCAGTGCCGCCAAAGCAATGACGCCCTGATGGGAATGGGTGCGGCTCATGCCATCCAGCTTGCGGCGATCAGCCTCCACCACCACGACTCCCGCCTCACGGGCACGGGATGCGATGTGGCCCAGGGTCTTATCCTGCTCTCCCTTTGCCAGATAGATCTTATCAATGGCAGTACCGGCCCGCAGGGCCTCAATTACCGCATTGCGGCCCTCGATGATGCCATCGGCCTCCAGTTCCTCCAAAGATCTCTTCTTCTCATTTTCTCTCATATTGAAGTCCTCTTTCATTTCAGGGCTGCGTTTTTACATTCCAAACGGATATTATATGTATGATAGCACATCTTTCGGACAAGATAAAGCAACATTCATAGAAATTTTACAGAAAATCCGACCTGCCGCCGCTTGTGACTTTTATATTCTTATGGTATACTGCCAAATAATCAAATCACCGCATGACGCGGACAGTATGGAAGGAGCCCGGAATGGAGCCCAACAAGAAGAACGACAGAAACAACCGAAATAAGAAAAACCTGCGAGGTATCTCCACTCTGGTGGTATGGGCTGTGGTGTTGACCATTGTGTTCAACTATCTCAGCGCCTACAGCAGCGATGATACCCGGAAGTCCACCAGCCACGAGATCCAGTACAGTGATCTGATCTCTCTGGTAGAGCAGGATAAGATCGAAGGGATCCGCTACGAGGGCGGCATCCTCTATGCCACGCCCATCAACGGCTATCTGCACACGGAAGAGGCCGAGGACGGCAAGGGAGAACCCAAGTACTATACCCACACGGAGGAAACTCCCGTCATCCTGTATACCACCGCCTTTAACGATGCCAACTTCCTGCCCCTGCTGAAAGAGCATGGCGTGGATATCACCAGCCCGGTCCAGCCGGAAATGAACCCCATCCTGGAGTTCATGATGGCCTATATCCTGCCCACGGTGATCATGGTAGGCGGCTTCATGCTGCTGATGCGTCTGCTCAGCCGCAACGGCGGCGGAATTGGCGGCATCGGCAATGTGGGCAAGTCCAATGCCAAGGTCTACATGGAGAAGTCCACCGGCGTTACCTTCAAGGATGTGGCCGGTCAGGACGAGGCCAAGGAGAGTCTGGAGGAGATCATTGATTTCCTGCACAATCCCGGCAAGTACACCGCCATCGGTGCCAAGCTGCCCAAGGGTGCTCTGCTGGTAGGCTCCCCCGGTACCGGTAAGACGCTGCTGGCCAAGGCAGTGGCCGGCGAGGCCGGTGTCCCCTTCTTCTCCATCAGCGGCTCTGACTTTGTGGAGATGTTTGTGGGCGTGGGTGCCAGCCGTGTCCGCGACCTGTTCAAGGAGGCCGCCAAGGTGGCTCCCTGCATCATCTTCATCGATGAGATCGATACCATCGGTAAGTCCCGTGACGGCGGCCGTTTCGGCGGCAACGACGAGCGGGAGCAGACCCTCAACCAGCTGCTGGCTGAGCTGGACGGCTTCGACCCCTCCAAGGGCGTTATCGTTCTGGGTGCCACCAACCGTCCCGAGGTGCTGGACAAGGCCCTGCTGCGTCCCGGCCGTTTCGACCGGCGCATCACGGTGGACCGTCCCAATCTGGCCGGTCGTCTGGCCACTCTGCAGGTCCACACCCGCACCATCCATCTGGCAGAGGATGTGAATCTGGAGAAGATCGCCCAGGCCACCGCAGGCTGCGTGGGTGCCGACCTGGCCAATTTGGTCAATGAGGCCGCCCTGCGCGCCGTCCGCAAGGGCCGCAGGGCCGTCAACCAGGAGGACCTGCTGGTCTCCTTCGAAGTGGTGATCGCCGGTGCCGAGAAGAAGGGCACCATCATCACCGAGGAGGAAAAGCGCATCATCGCCTACCACGAGGTGGGTCATGCACTGGTGGCTGCCAAGCAGAAGAACGCGCAGCCCGTCTCCAAGATCACCATCGTCCCCCATACGCAGGGTGCACTGGGTTATACCCTGCACCTGCCTGAGGAGGAGAAGTTCCTCATGTCCCGGGAGGATATTCTGGCCGAGATCCGCACGCTGCTGGCCGGCCGCTCCAGCGAGGAGGTGGTGTGCAACACCATGACCTCCGGCGCTGCCAACGATATCGAGCGCGCCACGGAGCTGGCCCGGAATCTGGTTGCCCGCTTCGGCATGACCGAGGAGTTCGATATGATGGCTCTGGGCACGGTACAGAACCAGTATCTGGACGGCACCTACTCCATGGCTTGTGCTCAGGAGACTTATGCCGCCGCTGACCGTGCCACCATCGCGATCATCCGCCAGTGCCATCAGGAGGCCAAGCAGATCCTCATGGACAACCGCGAGCTGCTGGATCAGATTGCTGCCTACCTGCTGAAGAAGGAAACCATCACCGGTCAGGAGATGATGGCCATCATCGAGGGCCGTGATCCCGAGACGGTGGATAACTACGGTGTCAGCCGCGAGAGCGCTCAGACCGGTTTCCGCCCCTCCACCCCCGATGTGATCGAGGCCCCTGCCAAGCACATCAGCATGGTGTCCGAGGTGATCCCCGATCCGCAGGACATGGTGGAGGACTCCGCCGGGGATGCTCCTGTTGAGGATTCCCCCGTCGAAGAGCTTCCCACTGAGGAAAAACCCGAGGAATAATATATTCCACAGAAAACCGGCCCTGCGGCCGGTTTTCTTTTTACTGCGGCGGTGCGGCATCTGGTATCATCACAAAATACGAAACTGGCCCTTTTTCTCATACCAGTTCTGTGGTATACTGTATCAACTATGATGCGAAATAGGGTGTATGTATGAAACGAATTGCTTCTATTCAGGATATTTCCTGTTTGGGCCGCTGCTCTTTGACCGTGGCACTGCCTGTACTGGCAACCATGGGGGTGGAGTGTGCCATTATCCCCACCGCCGTGCTGAGCACCCACACCATGTTCCCGGATTTTACCTGCCACGATCTGACAGAGGAGATTCTCCCCATCGCTCACCACTGGCAGAGCCAGCAGCTGCAGCTGGATGCCATCTATACCGGCTATCTGGCCTCCCCCCAGCAGGCAGAGACAGTGTGCCGCGCCTTCGACCTGCTGAAGGGCCCCGATACCCTCATCGTAGTGGATCCCGCCATGGCGGATCACGGCAAGCTGTATCCCCCCTTCCGGCCGGACTTTCCGCTGGAGATGGCCAAGGTCTGCCGCCGTGCTGATGTGATCCTGCCCAACCTTACAGAGGCCGCTCTATTGACCGGGACCCCCTATCTGCCTGAGCCCAACGAGGCGCAGGTGAAGGATCTGCTGAAACGGCTGGCCGATCATCTGCAGGTACGCCGCCCGGTGCTGACGGGCATCTCCTTCACGCCGGACCGCCTGGGTGCTATGTGCTACGATGCGCAGACCGGCGACTTTTTCCACTACGACAACCAGCGAATCCCCGCCCACTTCCACGGCACCGGTGACATTTTCTCCGCCACCACCGTGGGCGGTCTCATGCGGGGCCGCAGTCTGGAGGAGGCACTGATGCTGGCCGTGGACTTCACGCTGGCCAGCATCCACTGCAACCGGAATGCGCCCGCCTCCAGCTGGTACGGTGTGGAGTTTGAACGGGCACTGCCCCAGCTGATCCATATGCTGGAGGCACAGGAGGGGCCCCTATGCTGATCGCCAAAGCAGCCGAAAAGATGGTGCGTTTTTATGAGGACAGCACCCATGACATCAACCATTTCCTGAAAGTTTGGGCCTATGCCCGCACCATCGGCCAGCTGGAGGGGCTGGATCCGCTGACCCAGCAGACCCTGGAGCTGGCCGCTATCGTCCATGACATCGCCTGTCCCCTGTGCCGCCGGCTCTACGGCAGCACGGACGGTCCGCTGCAGGAGCGGGAAGGCGCCGTTATGGCAGAGGAGTTTCTGAAGGAGTTCCGACTCCCTCCGGAGCAGTTGGGACGGATCTGCTATCTGGTGGGCCATCACCACACCTTCACCGGTGTCAACGGCTTGGACTATCAAATCCTTCTGGAGGCGGACTATCTGGTCAATGCCGAAGAAAAGGAACTGGACAGCAAGACGGTGGCCTATACCGAAGAGCGGGTCTTCCGCACGGCAGCCGGCAGCCGCCTGCTGGAGAGCATTTTTCTCAGCCACGAATAACCAAAAAGAAACGGGACAGGCTTCTGCCTGTCCCGTTGTTCTTCTCTTATTTGCCCCGTTTCTCTTTCGCCTTGGTCAAAAAGCTCATGGCATCCAGCATCAGCTGCGCACCATACATGGAGGTCATGTTCTGCACATCGCAGGGAGGGGAGATCTCCACCATGTCCATGCCCACGATGTCGCCCCGCTCCGCCACCGCCTCGATGATGGCGGAGGCCTCCTCATACAGCAGGCCGAAGGGCACCGGGGAGCCGGTACCGATGGCGATGGAGGGATCCAGCCCATCAATATCGAAGGTGATGTAATAGTACTTGGCCTCCGGGATCTGGCTGATCACATAGTCCACACCCTTCTGCCGCACCTCGCGGGAGGTGATGATGGTATTGCCGTAGGCCCGGGCATCCTCAAAATCACTCTTCTGGGAGCTGCCGATGCCACGCATACCGATCTGCAGGATCTTCCCCACATGGGCCATTTCCGAAGCCCGGCGCATGGGGCTGCCGGGGCCCTCCGGAATCCCGTGGGGATCCTTGGTAAAGTCCAGATGGGCATCGAAATGGATGATGCACAGATCCTCATAGCAATCAAAGGCCCGCAGGATGGGGGTGGTGATGGCATGGTCGCCGCCGATGGTGAAGGGGATCGCCCCCTTGGCCAGAATCTCGCGGATGGCCGCCTCGCAGTTTTCAAAGCTGCGGCGCTGCTCCGTGTGCAGCACATCGATGTCACCGCAATCCACGATCCGCCAGTCGCCGCCCAAATAGGTCTCCTGCCGAATGGGATCGTACCAGCCCTCGTGGGCATAGCAGTTGTAGGTGGAGGCCTCCCGCACACCGCGGGGACCAAATCGGGCACCGGTATTGACAGAGGTGCCCATGTCGTAGGGCATGCCGATCACGGCGATATCCGCCTCCAGCTTGTCCAGATCAAAGCACAGCGGCGCCATCAAAAAGGTAGGAATCCCCACAAAGGGATTGCACATGGGGCTCTGCTCGATGGTGAAAGGCTTGTTTTCCATCTTCATAGACAACTCTCCTGTTTCGCTATTTTCTTCATTATATCTGCTTTTTATCGTCTGCGCAACAGAAAAAGAAAGTCCGCCGGCCTAAGCCGGCGGACTTTTATGCTCTTGAAAGGGGGTCGCTTAGAAAGCCTTCTTCTTCAGCACCACGACGCCCATGCCCAGAACGGACAGCATGGCCATTGCGCTGTACAGAGCCACATTGCTGTAGTCACCGGTGTCGGGAGAGCCATCGGGCTTCTCGGCAGCGATCACGTACTTGGAGAAGTGCTCCAGCACGAACACCACGATGCCA
>SVLV01000035.1 GCA_015067765.1 Oscillospiraceae bacterium
GCCGGGAGCAACGAACACCGGACAGCCCATGTTCGCCAACGCCCTTGACAGATACTCCAGCGTCTCCGGATAGACCCGCTGCCCGTCAAACAAATCTCCCGCCAGCAGCACCAGATCCGCCTGTTCCTCCCGCACCAGAGCGGAGAGCCTGTCCAGAAGCAAACGCCCCTCCTGCCGCCGCTGGCGGGCCTTCTCTTCCGGCAGCCCCGCAAAGGCGCTGTCCAGATGAAAATCCGACGCGTGAACGATCCTGATCATAGCGTTACTCCGTTCTGCTCTTGCAGACATCCACCCACTTGTCCGTGCAGGCATATTTCTCCAGTTCCGGCAGGGTCAGCTCAATGCAGCTACTCGCGCTGCCGGCCGCGGGAAACATGGTTTCGAACCGCCGCATGGACTCATCCAGATAGACCTCCACACCCTCATTCACCGCAAAGGGGCACACACCGCCCACCGCATGGCCGATGCGCTCCACCGCCTCATCAGCAGTGAGCATCTTAGCCTTGCCGCCGAAGGTCGCTTTATACTTGCTGTTATCCACCTTCACATCGCCGGCAGCGATGATGAGAATGGTTCTCTCCTCAATCTTAAAGCTCAGACTTTTGGCAATACGGGCAGGTTCCACACCTACCGCGGCGGCAGCCAGCTCCACCGTGGCAGTGGATACCTCGAACTCCCGCACCCGGTCCTCAATCCCGTACTGAGCAAAATAGGCTCTTACCTTTTCAATAGACAAATTTCATTCCTCCTCATATCGTCAACGGATATCGATCCGCTCTACTGCTGTGCAAAGGCCCGTATCGCTGTCCAAACTGAATACCGCCCCCTGCATTTTACACGGGCCATCAGCAACCTGATAGCGTCCCGGCTGACCGCCGAGAAAGCTCTCGATACTCTGCTGGTGGCGGATCCCCAGCACACCCGTCACAGGTCCGGTCATTCCCAGATCGGTAATATAGCCCGTGCCCTTCGGCATGATCTGCTCATCAGCGGTGGGCACATGGGTGTGAGTCCCCCACAGAGCGGATACCCGTCCATCCAGGTAATACCCCAGCGCCAGCTTCTCACTGGTGGCCTCAGCGTGGAAATCCACCAGAACAAAGCGGGGCTTTTCCTCCTTCAGAAGTCTGTCGGCTGTAGCAAAGGGATTCTCCGCATGGAAATCCAGATCGCACCGGCCAATCAGGTTCATCACACCGATCTGCACCCTGCCGCAGTCGTAGATGCCATACCCCCGCCCCGGTGCGCGGCTGGTATAATTGGCCGGACGCAGCAGGTAGGCATCCTCCTCCAGCCGGGTCTGGATCTGCATTTTGCCGAAGGTGTGGTTGCCCAGCGTCACCACATCCGCCCCCGCCATATACAGCTCCTCCACCTGCTGTGGCATGATGCCCACACCCGAGGCGTTTTCGCCATTGACCACGGTAAAGTGGATGTCCTTCATCTTTTTTACCGAACGAAGATGGCGGCGCAGATGCTCCAAGCCCTGCTCCCCCACCACATCGCCGATTGCCAGAATACGGTAGATCATCGCCGTTTCCACCTTTCTTCTCATTGGCAGTAGTATAGCCTTTTTTCGCCAAAAAAGCAATACAGCCCCGACTGTCCCAAAAAATATCCCCCGGCTGATGATGAGCCGGAGGATATACACACTCACATAGAAAACACGATGCCAACCACGGCAGACAGTCCAATAAATACGATGGGGTGCAGCCCCTTGGTCTTTTTCACCTTGTTGGTCAGAAGCCACAGCACCACAGCCAGAACACAGCCCTTCCAATTGACCACCGCAAGGCTCACCCCTTGCGCCAGCGCATCAGGGAAAAACAGGTTGGAGACCGCAACACTGAGACCGGCAGCAGTAATCAAACCGGTAGATGCGGGGCGCAGGCCATAAAAGGCAGCCTCCACATAACGACTGTTGCGAAAACTCTCCAGGAAAGAGGCAATGATCATAATGATAATCACCGAAGGCGTAATGAGACCAAGGGTGGCCGTCACCGCACCCAGCAAAGCACTGAGGATGCCACCCTGCGACATGCCAGTCAGATAGCCGACGTAAGTAGCCATATTGACACCAATGGGGCCTGGAGTGGACTCGCCCACCGCGATCATGTTGGCCAGATCATTATAGGTAAACCAGCCGGTGGCATCAGATATATCATAGAGGAAAGGAATCGTAGCCATTCCACCGCCCACAGCGAAAAGACCTGTTTTGAAAAATTCAAAGAACAAACGCAGATACAGCATCAGCTTTTACCTCCTTTTCGCACCTGAAGGCCAATCCCCATCAGAGCCGCAATCACCACAAAAACAACAGGGCTGAGATCCAGGAAGTAGCTTCCCGCCGCCACCGCCAGGAAAATGGCGACGCTCCACTTGTCCACAACCGCTTTTTTATAGAGCTTCACCACCGCATTGCAAATCAGCACGCACACACAGATGCGAATGCCGCCGAAAGCATGCTGCACCCAGACAATATGGGAGAACTCCTCAATAACGCCCGCCAGCAAAGAGATGATCACAAGGGAGGGAAACACCACGCCCAGAGTGGTCATAATACCGCCAATAATCCCCTTATATTTTTTTCCAATAAAGGTAGCCGTATTAACGGCAATCACACCAGGGGTACACTGGCCGATGGCAAAATAATCCATCAACTCCTCTTCGGTGGCCCATCCCTTGTTGTCCACCACCTCGCGCTGCAAAATCGGCAGCATAGCATAACCGCCGCCGAAGGTCATCACGCCCACCTTGGCAAAGGTGAGAAACATATCCAGCAAAATATTCATTTCAAAACTCCTATTATCATCCGCAGATGTTATTCTACATATCCGTAGAGTCCCCGCACTGATACCTCACCAGTGCGAACTGAAGTAACATTCCCGTCGGCTCGCCGCACTACCAGACCAAATTGTTCATCAATATCCAGTGCAACCGCCCGTTCTCTTTTTTCGGTCCAGAGAAGCTGCACCGCTTTTCCCAAATTTACACAGCGACGGCGGTACTCCTCCACCCAAGGGGAAATGTCTCCTCCAAGCGCATCCGAGAGACGGTAAAGCTCCTCGATCATCGCCGCCACCAGAGCCGCCCGCAACACAGGATAGCCCTCCATCTCCAACGATGTGGCAATCCCCGCCACCTCCTGGCCAAAATCCTCCCGATCATGGCTGACATTGATACCGACTCCAATGATCAGGGCCGTTTCCGCCCCCTGCATGACCGTTTCCGCCAGTATGCCGCAGAGTTTCTTCCCGTTCAGCACCAGATCGTTGGTCCACTTGATACCAGGGCGTGCCCCGCTGACGCGCTCCACCGCCCGGCACATGGCCACGGCAGCCATACCTGTAGCCCGCATCAGCACCTCCGGCGGGAGGGCAGGTCGAAGCAGTACAGACAGGTAGACACCCTTCCCCGGCGGCGAGACAAAGCTGCGGCCCATCCGGCCACGCCCGGCGCTCTGGCAGTCCGCTACTGCCACGGTGCCGTGGCCTGCTCCCTCCACTGCCTCTCTTTTCAGGTAGGTGTTGGTGGAGTCGATCGTCTCCAGGCAACGCAGATCCGAGCATACCAGATGATTCGGCAGATATTCCCGAATCATTGGTGCCGTCAGCGCACCGATCATCGATCCTTCCTGCAAGGTTTCTCCTCCTCAAATGATTTCCACATCAGTATATCACCGCTGGAGATATTTGTAAACCAGAAACAGCTCTCATCATAATTCTAACGACAAACCGAAAATACAACCGATCCGCAAATTCTATTTGCCAACTTTGAAAATTTGTTGAAAATGGTAAATTTTCGATCCTAGGCCATTTCTCCGGGGCAGAGATAGATGATGCGCTGAGGTCGGAACATATCCGGCGCCAGAATGTTTTCAATGGCACGCTCATCATACAGTTCAATCAAGGGATTCACAGCCTGTCCCGCCTTTTTTCGATTCTACGTCATTTTGAAAATGATATCAACAATGCCGTATATTTTTAAGGAGCTTTTTCAGAAGAACAGCCGAAATTACCGGGGGCCCCGGTAATTGCGGCTGCCATCATATAGAACTACTCACTCCATGTAGGCCTTAAAAATCTCTCCGGAAAGCTCGGCGAGATAGTCATCGCCCACCCGTCCAACAGGGTTATTATCGTAGTCCTCTTTACTGGCCAAATTTCCATTATAGAACATACAGATAATGTAGTCTCCCACGGGCTGGGCATAAACGATACCGATATCAACATTGAGCCTGTCGATGGTTCCGGTCTTATGGGCCACAGGCTGATAGGGCGGAAGATAGCGCGGAATGCGGGAATTGGTCTGGCATTTGAGCATGATAGAGAGCATCTGCTCGCTGGCCTCCGGGCAGATCCACTCACCCCTGTACAGGATCTCCAGCATTTTAAGAGCCTCAAGAGGGGAAGTCTGATTGTTCTGCGGTGTGATGCACTGATACCACTTGCTGTTGTGATAGCTGGGCGGCACACCGCCGTTATCTGCCAGGATCTGTTCAATACTGCGCCCCCTCATGTCAAAGAAAAGATCGAGCCCCTCCGCACAGTTATAGTCGCACTTCGTGTTGGTCAGGCCCAAGGCATCAATAACATTTTTCTTGATATTGTCTCTTCCCACCAGATTGAAAAGCACATCCGTGGCAGTATTATCAGAGATCGTCATCATCAATGTAGCGTAGTCCTTCAGGGTCAGTTCCGCCCCGGCATCCAATATCTGCAGCACGCCACTACCCACAGCCTTCACATCGTCCGTCAGCGGATAGCGGTCGGACAGCTTGCGTTCCCCCGTATAAACCTGGCGGAACAGCTCCGCAAGGATATAAAGCTTATAGGAGCTCGCCGTAGGAAACGGCGAATCCCCATGGTAAGCAATCACTTCTCCGCTTTTCAGATCCTTGAAGGCAAATCCAAGGGGGGCGGCGGAATTCTTTTGGAACTTTTCTGCTACAGCTCTCACTTTTTCCAAACTCATAGATTATCCTTACCCCGGTGCGGCAACCGGAACACAGAAGCAGCCTCCGCATTATTTGCCGCTTCCTACTGGGTCATATCAACACAGATTCACTGAGAATCAAGGCAATCCACTCTGCCCCTCAATATCCGATGCCCTCTCCCGCAGCAGAGTCAGGAGACGCTCTGCCTGCTGGGACAGCGGCTGATCTTTCAGACGCAGTGCCAGCAAATACACCCACTGGCGGTTGCGTAAAGGCACATAGGCCAGCCCCTCGGAATACAGGGGAAAGACCGAGCGGTGTCCGATGGAAAACCGTCCCGGGCGCCGCAGCAGACTATTGAGCAACAGCGTATCCTGCGCATCGAAATAGCGGCGATGCTCCGTCAGGTTGAAATTCTGCGCACTGTAGTCGGCAAGGTTGGAGAAACCGGTCAGGCCATCATCGCCGCTGAATACAAAGGTATAGTCGGACAGCTCCGACAAACAGACGCTGCTGCGTCCGGCAAAGGGATCGGCCTCGGAGAAAATGGCACACACCTCCAGCGTACAGACCTTCTGCACCTCTATTCCCCGCAGCAAGAACTCCTGTTTCCACGCCTGCCGCTGTCGGTCCGTGGCATAGATGAACCCCAAATCATATTCACCACCGGAGATCTCATCCACCACTTCCCCGGTCCCGCACCGCTTGCACTTTAACCGGAAAGGAGTCTGCAGCACTTCAAATTCCGGCGTCAACTGCTGCAGGATCTGTGGCAGAAATCCGGATTGAACGGTTGCAACACGCAGGCAGGCTGTCTCCGTACGGGCACTGGGAATCGTATTCTCCAGCTCACCGAAGGCGGAGAGCGCTGCGTGGGCTTTCTTTAAAAATACCAGACCGCCTTCTGTAGGCCGCATACCGGTGTGGGTCCGCTCAAAGAGCGGGAACCCCAGCTCCAGCTCCAGATCTTTGATGGCAAAGCTCAGAGTGGATTGGGAGATAAAAAGGCTCTTCGCCGCGTTACTCAGAGAGCCCAGGCGCTCAACCTCCACGATGTATTGAATCTGCCGCAACGTCATGATCACACAACTCCTTTTCCGCATGGTATCATCTGGGAAAATCGCTGTCAAACAGGTATGAATTCTTTATATAAAGGCTTCGAAAAAGACGATATCCAAATGAATTGCTCCCATGTCTGCTCTCTGTTATGATTTAAATTATAAGGGAAACTTCCCCTGCAAGTAAAGACATATCTTTGGAAAGACCGGATGATATTGCTCTGCAGGCGTCCTTTCCCACCATCCAAACCTTGAAACGGAGGACATACACCATGAAAAAAGGCACCTTAAAATCGTCAAAAGAAAAAATCGGGCTGCTTGAGAAGCTGGGCTTCGGCGCCTTCGCCATGTCCCTCGACGCCTGCAACAATTTTGTATCAACCTTCCTGCTGTTCTTCCTGACCGATGTTTTGGGAATCGCACCCGGCATGGCCGGTTCCGTTTCTCTGATCGGAACAGTCTGGGACGGCGTGAATGACCCCCTGATCGGTTTCTTCGCCACCAACCGCCGCTTCAAAAACAATGAGGTAGCCCGCCCCTACGCCCTGTGGTTCGCCCTGCCTACCGCGGCTATGTTCATCCTTCTTTTCACCGTGGTGGACATTCCCGACCACTTCATTTTCCCCTACTTTGTGGTGCTTTACCTGATTTATGACACCTTCCGCACGTTCAATATGATCCCCAGCGGCTCCATGCTGACACTGGCCAGTTCGGATGCCAGCGAACGAATCTCTCTGGGTGTCTTTATTTCCGGCGGTGCCGGTATCGGTGTCGTTCTGGCCACGCTGGGCTGCTGGCCTCTGATCAACGCCCTCAGCGGTGTGACCGAGGACGGAAAGCTCATCAATCCCCGCACCGGCTTTTTCTGGGGTGCCGCTGTGGTAGCCTGCATCTGGATCTTCGGCTCTCTGATGCACTACTTCACCTCCCGTGAGCGTGTTCTGCCGGAGGAAGGTACCAAGCAGCAGTCCAGCCTGAAGGAGCTGCTCGGCCTGCTGTTGGGCTGCCGCGAGTGGGTGGAGAACACCCTGTTTTCCCTCTTCTATGACTTCAGCATCATCTTCGTCACCTCCAGCATCGTCTATTACGCCACCCATGTTCTGGGTGACGCAGGCGCAGTCACCCTGATCATGGCCGCCTATATCCTCTCCACCCTGCTGGTCCTCCCCCTTGTTGGCCCCATCCACCGCAAGCTGGGCCGCAAAAAGACCATGTGCCTGTCCGCGCTGTTTCTGATCCTCTCCAAAATCTATTTTATCTTCTTCCCCACTTCCCTGTTGGCTGCCATCAGCAATGCACTACTGGTGGGTATCGGCGTGGCCTTTACCATCAATGCCATGAAGACCAATCTGGCCGAGATCGCCGACATCATCAGCTGGAAAAAGGGCAAGCGCATCGAAAACATGATCGCCGCCATCAGTACAACCGTGTCCAAAATCGGTCTGGCCCTGTGTACCTTCACCATCGGCATGGTGTTGGAGGTAAGCGGATATAACGGCGATCTGGCCGTGCAGCCGGAGAGCGCCATCCACACCATTGAAGCTCTGATGGGTATCGTCCCCATGGTTACCGCCGGTTTGATGCTGCTGGTGGCACTGAACTCCACCATCGAGAAATCCGTTCAGAAAATGAACGCCGGGAAGGAAGGAGCCTGATGAAGAGATGAAGAATCGCCCCGAGAACATCACCTTATTTG
>SVLV01000036.1 GCA_015067765.1 Oscillospiraceae bacterium
CGCAAAATAACCAATCGCTTTGCCCCGTTGGGAGTACAGTAATTTCTGCATTCCTAACGGGGCTTTTTTGCGTTATATCAGGTCTTTTATGGCTTCTTTAATTACTTCCTTACGAAGCCGTGCCATTGGCGGTACGCCTTTTCGTTTTCTGTTACAGTTCTTCCACAGCCTGCAGCAGGGCCGCTGCGCTGTAATTTCCGCTGCGCCGCAGCAGTACACGGTGGAGCGCCTCCATATTTTCCCCGCTGTGCTCCAGTTCCTTGGCCCACAGGCGCAGGATCTCACAATACTCTGCCCGGTCCACACATCCGGCGGCCACCGATGCCCCTGCCAGCCAGTACAAAACCACCAGCTTTGCCCAGGGCAGGCAGCGCCCGTCATAGACGCCCTTTAAGAAGAATCGGAACAGAGCGTACACCAGTACCTGCTCCCCCACAATCTCCCACCAGTCGGGCTTCTCCCACTGCCGGGGAGATTGCTGCAGCAGTTCCCGCCAGCGGGGTGTCAGTATCTCCAGAGACTGCAGTTTTCTGCGATATACCGGAAGTTTCCGACCGGCCGCCATGTCTGTCTCCCCCTGTCCGTCCATCTGCTGGGCCATGGTTAAAAACGATCTGACGCGCTCTGTCAAAGGCAGCGACCGGTCCTGCAGCAGCACCACGGCCTGATCCCGGGCTTTCTTCAGCCGGTAGAACAGCAGACCATCAATCTCATTGCAGCTGCTGACCTCTTCCTCCGTCTCCTCTGTGACAAACTCCGCCCGGACGTCGCTCATCAGCCAGTTCTTGCTCCAGGCGGGACAGGACAGGCCGGGCATGATTTCACGCAGGCTGCCGTATTCCGCCACAAAGCGGGGATGCAGGTGGCAGGTGCGGCACAGACTCTCCTCTCCGCAGGCGGCATAGAGGCGGCATAGTCCCTGCTCATCCAGCAGCATGCAGCGGCCATCCGGAGCAAGCCGCAGATGCGCCTCCCCTCCTGTCCACTCCACATTCTGCTCCATGGTCTCCCGCCAATCGGAGGGCAGCTGCTGCCAGCGGACCAGACTCTCCTCATCCACCGGGATCTCCCAGCCGGCACAGCAGGTATCCGGGCAGCGGTCCGCCCAGCAGCAGAATTCCATTTTCGGCCTGCAGATTTTCATATGTACCCCTCCTGCCGATCTCCGCGGCACAAGATCTGGTGGTATCCTACCACATCTTGTACCATTTTGCGACCCCCTCTTTTCCTGCAACATCTCTCTTTTTCGTGCAAATACCACATTTTGTGGTGTATCCAGGCTTGTTTCATACCATATCTTGTGTTCTTTTGTCTATTTTACACAAAAGTAGTCGAAAATTTTCGTCATTCCTTTTGCCTATATTTTGTTTTATTCTTCTTGCAACACCACAATATATAGTGTATGATTATCTTGACTCTGCACATAACTTCCAGCATTTCCCTGTTTTGACGGGTAACTGCTGTCATAGAGATCACACATCAGGAGGAGAAGCCATGAAAATCATTAAGCGCAACGGCTCGGAAGTAGCCTTTGACATCACCAAAATCATCATTGCCATCACCAAGGCCAACGAGACCGTGGAGGAGACCGATCGTATGACCCCGGTGCAGATCCAGCGGATTGCTGAGTCCGTGGAGCTGCAATGCCAGAAGATGAACCGCGCCCCCACCGTGGAGGAGATTCAGGACATGGTGGAGCATCAGATCATGGCCCACGGCGCGTTTGAGGTGGCCAAGCACTACATCACCTACCGCTATACCCGTTCTCTGGTGCGTAAGGCCAACACCACCGACGATAAGATCCTCTCCCTCATTGAGTGCAACAATGAGGAGGCCAAGCAGGAGAACTCCAACAAGAACCCTGTGGTCAACTCCACCCAGCGCGACTACATGGCCGGTGAGGTATCCCGTGATATCACCAACCGTATCCTGCTGCCGCAGGATATCGTAGATGCCCACAATGAGGGCATCATCCACTTCCATGATACCGACTATTTCGCTCAGCACATGCACAACTGCGATCTGGTAAATCTGGAGGATATGCTGCAGAACGGCACGGTCATTACCGGCACCCTCATTGAAAAACCCCACTCTTTCGCCACCGCCTGCAATATTGCAACTCAGATCGTAGCACAGGTTGCCAGCAACCAGTATGGCGGCCAGTCCATCAGCCTGACCCATCTGGCCCCCTTCGTGCAGGTAAGCCGCGAGAAGATCCGTGCCTCCGTCCGCGAGGAGTTTGATGCTGTGGGCGTGGCTGCCTCCGAGGACAAGGTCAACACCATCGCAGAGAAGCGTCTGCGTGAGGAGATTCGCCGCGGCGTGCAGACCATCCAGTATCAGGTGGTGACTCTGCTGACCACCAACGGTCAGGCTCCCTTCGTCACCGTGTTCATGTATCTGGGTGAGGCCAAGAACGAGCAGGAGAAGGCCGACCTGGCCCTCATCATCGAGGAAACTCTGCTGCAGCGTTATCAGGGCACCAAGAACGAAAAGGGTGTCTGGGTGACCCCCGCCTTCCCCAAGCTGATCTATGTTCTGGAAGAGGACAACATCACCGAGGACAGCAAGTACTGGTATCTGACCAAGCTGGCCGCCAGCTGCACCGCCAAGCGCATGGTTCCGGACTATATCTCCGAGAAGAAGATGCTGGAGCTCAAGGGCGATGTGTATGTCTGCATGGGCTGCCGCAGCTTCCTGACTCCCGACCGCTTCACCGATGCCGGTATCGGCAACATCGCCAACGCCGGCAACTATGTCCCCGGCAAGCACAAGTACTACGGCCGCTTCAATCAGGGTGTGGTCACCGTGAACCTGCCGGATATCGCACTGAGTTCCGGCGGCAACATCGAAAAGTTCTGGAAGATCTTCGATGAGCGTATGGACCTGTGCTACCGTGCACTGCTGTGCCGCCACGAGCGCCTGAAGGGTACGCTGTCCGATGCCGCACCGATTCTGTGGCAGTACGGTGCCTGCGCCCGTCTGGAGAAGGGCGAGCCCATCGACAAGCTGCTCTACAATGGCTACTCCACCATCTCTCTGGGTTATGCCGGCCTGTATGAGTGCGTGAAGTTCATGACCGGAAAGTCCCACACCGATCCCAGCGCCACGCCCTTCGCTCTGGAGATCATGGATCGCCTCAATGATGCCTGCAAGACCTGGAAGGCCAAGCACAACATCGACTTCTCTCTGTACGGCACTCCTCTGGAGTCCACCACCTACAAGTTTGCCAAGAGCCTGCAGAAGCGTTTCGGCATCATCGAGGGCATCACGGACAAGGGTTATATCACCAACAGCTACCATGTCCACGTCTCCGAGCCCATCGATGCATTCAAGAAGCTGGAGTTCGAGGCTCAGTTCCAGCATCTGTCTCCCGGCGGCGCCATCAGCTATGTGGAAGTTCCCGACATGCAGAACAACCTGGATGCCGTTCTGGAAGTGATGAAGTTCATCTATGACCACATCATCTACGCAGAGCTGAACACCAAGAGTGACTACTGCCAGTGCTGCGGTTGGGATGGTGAGATCGCCATCGAGGAAGTGGACGGCAAGCTGATCTGGAAATGTCCCCAGTGCGGCAACACCGATCAGGACAAGATGAATGTGGCCCGCCGTACCTGCGGCTACATCGGCACCCAGTTCTGGAATCAGGGTCGTACTCAGGAGATCAAAGACCGAGTCCTGCACCTGTAAATCATTTCAATCATTACCCTGCCGGGGGCGCTGCCCCCGGCGGGATTCCCTTTCAGGAGTATTTTCATGTATTACGGTGAACTGAAAAAATGTGATATTGCCAATGGCATCGGTGTCCGGGTGACCTTATTTGTTTCCGGCTGCACCAACCACTGCCCTGACTGTTTCCAGCCGCAGACCTGGGATTTCTGCTACGGCCAGTTGTTCACTGCCGAGACGGAGGCGGAGATCTTTGCCGAGCTGGACAAGTCCTTTGTGCAGGGTCTGACCCTGCTGGGCGGCGAGCCCTTTGAGCCCGCCAATCAGCGGGAACTGGTTCCCTTCCTGCAGAAGCTGAAGGAGAAGTACCCCCATAAAACGGTCTGGTGCTTCAGCGGTTTCCGTCTGGACGACGAGCTGCTGACGGATGGCTCCTATCCCCGCTGCGAAGTCACCGACCAGATGCTGGCCTGTATCGATGTGCTGGTGGACGGCCGTTTTGACAAGAATCTGAAGGACATCAGCCTCCAGTTCCGCGGCTCCCGGAATCAGCGGGTCATTGATATGAACAAGACCCGCCAAACCGGCGAGATCACCATTTGGGAACAGCTGAGAAGATAAAAAAATCCCCGACCGCTGGTCGGGGATTTTTTTTGATTCAGTTTAGCGAACGATCTCACCCACAGTGGGATTGCAGGCAGCCTGGGACTCATCGGTATCGATGTGCATGGTAGTTGCATGATCCTTGTTGACGCGGACCACCACATCGTCGAAGATCAGCTTACGGCCTTCGCCGCCGCAGGCGACCTTGATGATCTCCTTATCCTTCAGGCCCCATGCCTCGGCATCGGTCTCATGTACATGCAGATGACGCTTGGCAATGATCACGCCCTCGGACAGTTCCACCTCACCGGCAGGACCCACCAGCTTGCAGGCGCCGGAACCGGCCACATCGCCGCTCTCACGGATGGGAGCCTCGATGCCCAAGGTGCGGGCGTCGGTAGCAGACAGCTCCACCTGGTCCATCTTGCGGACGGGGCCCAGAATGGACACATTGGCCATCTCCTTCTTGGGGCCAACCACAGTCAGACGCTCAGCGCAGGCATACTGGCCGGGATAGGACAGATCCTTGCGGCGGGTCAGCTCATAACCGGCACCAAACAGCTTCTCCACCGTCTCCTGAGTCAGGTGAATATGACGGGCGGAGGTTTCAATCATAAAGCTCATAATCGTTTCTCCTTTTTGTTTGAATTCTGTTCCTTTTTACATCGCAGCAGCTCCGGACCTGCCGGGGATCTGCGTATCTTCCTGTGACAGTTCTTTTTCCCGCTATAGTATAACACATCCTTTTTTAACTGACAAGATATTCTTATCCCTTGAATTTCCTCTTGCAATCAGGCCTCATGGTGATATAATTATTCCGTTAAAAAAGCGAAAATTAATAATCTGCACTTATGAGGTGTCCCATGTCTGTGAAACTGGAACTTTACAAGGTTTTCAAGGAGGTTGCGGATGCAGGCAACATTACTGCTGCCGCTCAATCCCTGTTTATTTCCCAATCTGCCGTCAGCCAGTCGGTCAAGCAGCTGGAGCAGGAGCTGCAGACCCGTTTGTTTGTCCGCAATTCCCGTGGTGTCTCCCTGACCCCGGATGGCAAACTGCTCTATGAATATGTCCGCAGCGCCATGGGTCTTTTGGAGACTGGCGAGGCCAAACTGAGCCAAACCCGTCAGCTGCAGATGGGTCAGTTGACCATCGGTGCCAGCGACACCGTCACCAGCCAGTTTCTTCTGCCCTATCTGGACACCTTCCATAAGCAGTATCCCGCCATCCATATTCAGATCGTTTCTGGCCGCAGCCACAAGGTGCTGGGCCTGCTGCAATCCGGAAAGGTAGATATCGCCTTTGCCAGTACACCGCAGGAAACTGCTACTCTGGAAACCTTCCCCTGCTTCTCCACCCATTCCATCTTTGTGGCCAGTCCCGACTATCCCTGTGATTTTGACCAGATCTATACTCTGGAGCAGATCGCTCAATTCCCCCTCATCCTGCTGGAGCGCAAGGCCTCATCCCGCCTGTATCTGGAAAAATACTTCCTGCAGAACGGTCTGAAGCTGCATCCGGAGATTGAACTGGGCGCTCGGAGTCTGCTGGTGGATCTGGCTACCATCGGCTTTGGCGTAGCAGGTGTCACGGAGGAATTTGTCCACCGTGAACTGGAACAGGGTCATCTGCGCAAGCTGAAAACCTCTTTCGATATTCCGCCCCGCAGCGTGGATCTCTGCACCCTCCGCGATGTTCCCCAGACAGCTGCCGCACAACGGTTTTCCAACTTCATCAAGTCCAGCTTATCTCTGCGATAATGTCCACAAAACAACTTGTCAAAAAACACAAAAGAATCTCTCCACTTATAGAAAACTTCTTTCTTTCCCCTCTTGTATTTTTGTCAAAAATCGTGCATGATAAGAAGTAGATTTATCCGCCACCAGACCGACCTTTTCAGGCCGCAAAGACGCGGACTGATCCTCTGTTATCACAAGGAACGCATCATACGGAGCGCATAAAGAGCGTGTTCCGTGGTAATGATTTATTTTAGGAGGAATCACATATGAGTAGCAATGTACGTCCCGAAAACATGAAGCGAATCAATACTCCTGAGCTGGCGCAGGCTTTTATCGATGAGCAGGTCGCCGCTGTCCGTACTCAGGTCGGTGATAAGAAGGTACTGCTGGCCCTCAGCGGCGGAGTAGATTCTTCCGTTGTTGCCGCACTGCTCATCAAGGCTATCGGCAAGCAGTTGGTTTGCGTACATGTCAATCACGGCCTCATGCGCAAGGGTGAGAGTGAGCAGGTCATCGAGGTCTTTGGTAAGGCACTGGATGCTAACCTGATCTATATCGATGCCACCGACCGTTTCCTGGATCTGCTGGCCGGTGTGGCTGAGCCGGAGCGCAAGCGCAAGATTATTGGTGCTGAGTTTATCAAGGTCTTTGACGAGGAGTCCGCCAAGCTGGAGGGCATCTCCTTCCTGGCTCAGGGTACCATCTATCCTGACATTCTGGAGTCCGACGGTGTCAAGGCCCACCACAATGTGGGCGGTCTGCCCGAGGATATGGAGATGGAGCTGGTGGAGCCTGTAAAACTGCTGTATAAGGACGAGGTCCGCGTGGTGGGTGAGGCTCTGGGCCTGCCCCACGGCATGGTCTATCGTCAGCCCTTCCCCGGCCCCGGTCTGGGTGTCCGCTGCCTGGGTGCCATCACCCGTGACCGTCTGCATGCCCTGCGGGAGGCCGATGCCATCCTGCGCGAGGAATTCGACAAGAATGGTCTGGCCGGCAAGGTTTGGCAGTACTTCGTAGCCGTGCCCGACTTTAAGTCTGTCGGTGTCCGGGACGGCAAGCGCTATGAGGGCTGGCCCGCCATTATCCGCGCTGTCAACACCACCGATGCCATGAGCGCCACCATCGAGGAGATCCCCTATGCTCTGCTGCATCACATCACCGACCGCATCACCCATGAGGTAGAGGGCATCAACCGCGTCTGCCTGGATCTGACCCCGAAGCCCATCGGCACCATTGAGTGGGAATAAATCCCGCACCTTTTGACAAGAACAAAGACCCCGAAAACCCTTGCAAATCAAGGCTTTTTGGGGTCTTGTTTTTTATAATTC
>SVLV01000037.1 GCA_015067765.1 Oscillospiraceae bacterium
ATGTGGGTGGAACGGAAACCTCTCTATACGGCGTTTCGGGATGCAGTCATAGATAACAACGGCTCGGTGCAGGACACCGCCGACAGGATTTGGAGGGATTTTTGTGCACATTCTGGTGATTAACGGTCCGAACCTCAACATGCTGGGCATCCGCCAGCCGGAGATCTACGGCAATACCACTTATCGGGACCTGCTGGACATGATACAGGCAGAGGCAGACCGGATGGGCATTCAGGTGTCCTTCTTCCAGTCCAACCATGAGGGAGCTCTGGTAGACGCCATTCAGCAGGCCTATTTCGACAAGGTGGATGGCATCGTCATCAATCCCGGAGCCTACACCCACACCAGCGTGGCGCTGCTGGACGCTGTAAAGGCCGTCAGCATCCCCACGGTGGAGGTCCACATCTCGGACCCGGACACCCGGGAGGAATTCCGCCACATCTCCTATATCCGGGCAGCCTGTATGGCCACCGTCAAGGGCCATGGTCTCCGGGGATATCTGGATGCACTGCACCTCTTGTGCGACAATGCCTGAACAAGACAAAAAAGAAGCGCTTCGGAAATCCGAAGCGCTTCTTTTTTGTAAACCAGCGGAGACTGGCAAAACTCCGTAGTTATTTGGGAAGGTGCTTACTTCGCAGCCTTCTTCTTGCCGAGAGTCTGGATGCCCTCGATCGCCAGGATGATGGCCAGGACGATCAGCAGGACGCCCAGAATGGCCTGGACATAGGGACCCCAGTCGGCGCCGCCGGCAGTGATGGCGGCCACCTGGTTCTTGGTGTTGATGGCCAGAGAAGCCAGAGTGACGATCAGCATGAAGCCCATGGGCAGCAGGAACATCTTGTTGTTCTTGCCGATGTTGCCCAGCCAGGTGGCGATAGCCAGCAGGCTCAGAGCAGCCAGCAGCTGGTTGGCAGAGCCAAACAGAGCCCAGATCTTGGCATAGCCGTTCAGACCCAGCATAACGCCCAGGAACACAGTGATAACGGTGGCAACATAGGGGTTGGCCAGAACCTTCTTGTAGCCGGTGACATTCTCGGGAGTCTCGCCCTTGGTGGAGTCAATCCAGAACTCCTGGAACATGAAGCGGGCCAGACGGGTAGCGGTATCCAGAGAGGTCAGGCAGAAGGTGGAATAGGTCAGAACCAGCAGAGTGAACAGAACGCTGTACACAGAGCCGCGGGAAGGATCGATCATGGAAGCGATACCGCCGCCGAAGATAGCAGTAGCACCGGTGAAGGCCTTATCGGTGCCGTTGAAGGAATAAGCATGAGCGACAGCGCACAGGGTCAGGATGGCCAGGACGCACTCGATCAGCATGCCGCCGTAAGCGATGGGCTTAGCGTCGGTTTCCTTATCCAGCTGCTTGGAGGTGGTACCGGAACCAACCAGAGAATGGAAGCCGGAGATAGCACCGCAAGCGATGGTGGTGAACAGAACGGGGAACACGGGAGTGGTGTTGCCGACCTTGTTCAGCAGAGGCAGGGTATCCATGGAGGGCTGACCCATGATAACGGCGATGAAAGCCAGGGCCAGCATAGCATACAGCAGGAAGGAGGACAGGTAGTCACGGGGCTGCAGCAGGATCCACACAGGAGTGACAGAGGCAACCAGAATGTAGGCGCCGCAGATCCACATCCAGGCGGTGGTGGACAGATAGATGGGGTGGAAGTTCAGGCCAACGAAAATGATACCAACGATGGCCAGAACACCGACCACGGAGGCGATGCCAACGGGAGCGTTCTTACGATAGACGCAATAGCCGAACACGATGGCGATGGCGATGAACAGCAGGGAGACCATAGCAACCTGAGCGTTGGCAGTGGAAGCAGCCTTGTCCAGAACACCATCCACATAAGTGGCACCGAAAGTACCGGCAACGATGGATGCGAAAGCAGCCACGACCAGAACCAGGGTCAGGTAGGAGAAGATGATGAACAGGCGCTTGGCGCGAACGGACATGTTGGCAGAGATGATCTCGCCGATGGACTTACCGCCATGACGGACGGATGCAAACAGAGCACCGAAGTCATGGACACCGCCGAAGAAGATACCGCCGATCACGATCCACAGCACGCAGGCCAACCAGCCGAAGCCAGCGCCGGCAGCGCTGATGGGACCGGTGATGGGGCCTGCACCAGCGATGGAGGAGAAGTGATGGCCCATCAGGACGGGGGCCTTTGCGGGGACATAGTCAATACCATCTTCCATGGTATGAGCGGGGGTTTCGCCGCCTTCACCGACGCCCCACTGCTTGCACAGCCAACGACCATAGAAAATATAGCCGCAGCCCAGGATAGCGGTGCCGATGATGAGGAGTACTAAACCATTCATATGTTTTGACTCTCCTTTCTTATTTCTCCTTGGAGCCGAAATTCTGCTCCAGGAGCTTGCGAGTTTCCTTTCCGGCTGGATTAGAAAGGAAACGACAGTTGGAAATTTCCATTGCTGCTATATGATACTCCATCCAGCCATGGAGTGCCAGCCGATAGTTTTTGTGGAAGCGGGTCTTCTTCAGAAGAGTTTCCGCCTCCGCTTCGATGGTATCTGCCAGGATCACCAGTTTCACCTTTGAGGACATATGTTCCTTACTTGGCTTGATGCGGCTGAGACCTTCCTTTAAAGAGAGGTCGATCTGATGCTGCAGATCCTGTGCATCCAGATGCTCCGTCAGGTAAAAATATACGTACTCGTGATTCTCCACAGCACTGAGTACATGCTTCTTGGAAATCAGGTAATTCTCATCCCGCAGATAATAAATCGCAGCAGCGGGAAAACTGCCGCCTTCCACCGCAACATCCCATTCAATATCATAATGATGGGAATAGGCGTTCAGCAGTTTTTCCAACCGCTCCTGCCGAGTCATTTCCATGGAGTCCTCTCCTTTCATATAGAGTCCTATATCTGGAAGTATTATACACTCATATTTCAATTTTGTTAAGAGAAAAGTGCAACATTTATGTATAATTTGTAAATAAGGAGGAAAGTGTCCATCTCTCAGCTCGTCTTTTTTTACAAATCAGACATGCGAACCGTCAAACTGACGAATATCTCCGTGCATATTTATATGAGATGGCCTATGAATATCCGTAAAGGGTGTTTATCAAATGTTTCATATGGATGCTCATGGCGTTTTTTGCGCCCGCCTCATCCCGCTGCATCAGAAAATCCAGGATCAAACGGTTGTCTGCCAGAGCAAGTTCCTGCATGTGCAGGCGGTTCTGGGAAATCTGCATGATCTCGTTCACGGCGCTGTTGATGATGGGATACAGGTGGCGCATATATTCGTTGTGGGAGGCCTTGATGATAGCCCAGTGAAACTCCTGGTCCGCCAGCGGCCAGTCTCCGCCCTCAGCCGCAATCCGCTCCACCCGCTCTGCTTTTTTTCTGATCTGTTCCAGTTCTTCGTCACTTGCCCGCAGGCATGCCAGCGCTATGGTAGCAGGCTCAAAAATCAGGCGCATCTCAAAGAGATCCTTCGCCCGTATCCGGGACCGCATATCCGCCAGCACCGTCAAATCCAGCCCCGCCGCTGGCAGCGTCTCCACCACAAAGGTGCCCCGGCCCCGGCGCACTTCCAGAACACCCTGGGCCGCCAGGAAGGAGATCGCTTCCCGCAGTGTAGTCCGGCTGACCTGCAGGGCCTCACTCAGTTCGTTTTCATTGGGCAGCTTGCTGCCCGGAAGATACCGCTTCTCTGTGACGATCATCTCATATAACCGATCTGCCGCTTGCTCTGACAGCTTGATCTTTCGTGTTTCCGCCATGCCGAACACCTCCCGGAATATATACGATTTTCTTCACTAAATATATCTGTTCTCTGGTAAAAACGCAAGCCCCGTCTTGACATCAGACAAACATACTTGTATAATGACATCATACAACACCGAAAGAAATAATACAACATTTTTTAAGGGGTGATGTCCTTGACTGCCGCAACGCTTTTTCCGCACCGCATTTCTATCATTACCGGTCATTACGGCACTGGCAAGACGGAGTTCTCTGTGAACCTGGCCCTGGCTCTCATCCGGGAGCGGGAGCAGGTAATGCTGGCAGACCTGGACATTGTAAATCCCTATTTTCGGTCCAGGGAACAGCGGCCTCTGCTGGAAAGCGCCGGTGTGCGTGTCATCTCCTCCTCACAGGCCTGCTCCGATGCCGACGTTCCCTCTCTTCCGCCGGAACTCCTTGCCATCCTGGAAAACCGCGAGATCACCGGCGTACTGGATATCGGCGGTGACCCAGTGGGCGCCCGGGTCCTGGCTCGGTTCCGGCCCCGCATCCAGATGGAAGACTACCAACTGATCTACGTAATCAATGCCAATCGCCCGGAGGTCCGGACTCCTGAAACCGCCATCGACTATCTTCGTTCCATTGAGGCAATCACCGGTCTCACCTGTACCGGTCTTGTGAATAACACCCATCTCTGCGGTGAAACCACCGCAGACCAGATCCGCAAGGGCGCGGCTCTGGCCGCCGCCGTATCGGAACAAACCGGTCTCCCTATTCTCTGCCACACTGCCGAGCAGCGTCTGGCAGAGGAGCTCTCAGATTTACCCCAGCCTGTTTTCCCCATCAGCATCCACATGAAAAAACCTTGGGAATAACTGCCCCACCGTGGAAGGAGGATTTTTTCATTATGAAAGCAAGAGTAACCTTTCAATCTGACCGCTGCAAGGGCTGCGAGCTGTGCACCACGGTATGTCCTAAGCAGATCGTGGTGATCGACACCGCAGCCATCAACCGCAAGGGCTACCACCCCGCTGCGGTAATGGACATGGAGCAGTGCATCGGCTGCGCCAGCTGTGCAAAGATATGCCCCGACTCCATCATCACGGTGGAACGTTTCTGAAAGGAGGTTTGTTTCGTGGAAAAGGAACTGTGGAAAGGCAACGAAGCCATTGCCGAAGCCGCCATCCGAGCCGGATGCGACTGCTTCTTCGGCTATCCCATCACACCGCAAAGCGAGGTGCCGGAATATATGTCCGTTCACCTGCCCAAGGCTGGCGGCGTATTTGTCCAGTCTGAATCGGAAATTGCCGCTATTAATATGGTATACGGCGCCGCAGGCTCCGGAATGCGGGCCATGACCTCCTCTTCCTCCCCCGGCATCAGCCTCAAGCAGGAGGGCATCACCTATCTTGCCGGTGCGGAAGTCCCCGCCGTCATTGTCAACTGTATGCGCGGCGGTCCCGGTCTCGGCACCATTCAGCCCAGCCAGGGCGACTACTTCCAGGCCACCCGCGGCGGCGGCAACGGCGACTATCGTACCGTGGTCTTGGCCCCCTCCAACGTGCAGGAAACCGTGGACTTCGTGCAGGAGGCCTTTGACATTGCCGACCAGTACCGCAACCCCGTTATGATCGTCATGGATGGTCTTATCGGACAGATGATGGAACCCATTGAGTGGCGCCCCATCCCCAAACGGGATTTGCCTCCCAAGACCTGGGCCGCCGGCGGCCGCTATGGCCGGGAGGTGCATAACGTCATCAACTCCCTGTACATTGACCCCAATGCCTGTGACGAACATAACCAGCGTCTGACTGAAAAGTTTGACGAGATCGCCCGCAACGAAATTCGCTGGGAGGAAGTGCAGTGCGAGGATGCCGATATCGTCATCACCGCCTACGGAACTCCTGCCCGTATCGCTCTCACCGCTATCGAAAATCTCCGGGCAAAAGGCATCCGCGTGGGGCTCTTCCGCCCCATCAGCCTGTGGCCCTTCCCCGAGAAGGTTCTGGGCGAGCTTGCCGCTCAGGACCACGTGAAGGCTTTTCTGGATGTGGAGATGAGCTCCGTGGGCCAGATGCTGGAGGACGTCCGCCTCAGCGTGGAGGGCCGCAAGCCCATCCGTTATCTGGGCCACGCCGGCGGCGTAATGCCAACGGTGGAGGAAATGACGGAAGCTGTGGAACAGCTTTGGAAGGAGGTCCAGTGATATGGCAATCGTGTATCAGAAATCCGCCGGCCTCACCGACGCCGAGCTGCATTACTGCCCGGGCTGTCACCACGGCATCATTCATAAGCTGGTGGCGGAGTCCCTGGTGGAGCTGAATCTGCTGGATGGTGCCATCGGCGTCTGCCCTGTGGGCTGCTCCGTCTTTGCCTACAACTATTTCTCCTGCGACATGCAGGAGGCCGCCCATGGCCGCGCTCCCGCTGTGGCCACCGGCATCAAGCGCACCCATCCCACTCAAGCCGTATTCACCTATCAGGGTGACGGTGACCTGGCCTCCATCGGCGCGGCGGAGATCGTCCATGCCGCTATGCGAGGAGAAAAATTCACCACCATCTTTGTCAACAACGCCATTTACGGTATGACCGGCGGCCAGATGGCCCCCACCACCCTCATCGGCCAGCGGGCCTCCACCTGCCAGTCCGGCCGTACCGTGGAACAGGCCGGTATGCCTATCCGGGTGTCTGAGATGCTGGCCACGCTGGACGGCTGTGTATATGCGGAGCGCGTCTGTGTCACCGACATCGCCAACATCAACAAGGCCAAACGGGCCATCAAAAAAGCCTTTGAAAAGCAGATGAAAAACGAGGGCTTCACCTTTGTGGAGGTCCTCTCCACCTGCCCCACCAACTGGGGCATGACGCCTCTAAAAGCCAACGAGTGGCTGAAAGAACAGATGGCGGCCTATTATCCTCTGGGCGTCATCAAGGACAGCAGCGTGGAGGTGAAGTGAAATGAAGAGAGAGCTTGTTATTTCCGGATTCGGCGGTCAGGGCGGCCTTGCCATCGGCAAGAATCTGGCGGAGGCCGGTATGGTGGAGGGTCTCAACGTCACCTGGGCCCCCTCCTACGGTCCCGAGATGCGGGGCGGCACCGCAAACTGCTCCGTGGTCCTTTCCGAC
>SVLV01000010.1 GCA_015067765.1 Oscillospiraceae bacterium
GCTTTTTGCAAATTTCAGCGTTGCTGCCTTTTGCAAAAACTTGTTGGGCAACATCCCAAACCCTTCAACGATTTTTTCAAAATCGGCTACGCTCCTGCGGAGCTGAACATCACTCTATCTTGGAAAGCGAAGCAAGGATTTTTCGGATTCCCTCGTAAATTTCTTCTTGGTTCTTTTTGATTTCTTCAATATCTGCTTCGTAGATGTTGCCGGTGGAATTGACACGTTTGGCGATTTGGTTTTCGCTGTTGGAGATGCTTTTCATTCTAAGGGTCAGCTCACGAAGTTCGGGCATATCCAATTTAACAACGTACCCGTCGATTACCATTTTGCGGATATAGGCACTCATATTCTCAATGCCCGCCTGTTCCATTTTCTTTTTTATTAGAGCTTGCTCTTTTTCATCTACGAAGAACTTTACCTGTATCGGTCGCTTTCGATTTCTGTTATCTGGCATTTGTATCTCTCCTTACAAGTGCTGGTTGTTGTGCTGAGAGGAGAGTAATTATTCTACATACGCCCATTCGCAAATTTCGTAATGGTCATATTCCTCCGGAATATAGTTCGGATAGAATCGATCCTCATCCTTGGTATTCGGCTGAAGATCGCCCATGGCAGCGGTGCACTCGGCAATAACCTCACCGTCTGCATCATAGTACACAATCTGAGCTCCGCAGGCTTCAATTTTTTCGCCAGACTTATTTACGACAATCAAGGTATCTTCTTCATCATAGCAAAAGTAAACTTCGCTATCTTCTGTATAGCCGATTTCCAAGAAGGTGTATTTAGGCTTCTTTACCTCAACGATCTTATAGCTAACTCTCTCGCCATCTTCTTCAGCATCAAACTCCAGCAGACGGCTTTTACCCGCAGGAATGTTTGCGCCCAGAGTATCCGTTTCAACAATATCATCGTATTCGCCATACTGCGTAACTTCAATCTTCACATATGCAGGCTGATCACCGTTATTGGTTACAAGATAAGCATACTTATCCTCAGTGCTTTCGCCCAGGATGCCTTCTTCGATAATCTCCCAATTATGATATTCGACATCAATATCATACGCCTGCGGCTGTCCAGAATCATAGCAAATGAAAACAACTACGACAGCAGCGGCCAGAACGAAAATCGACAACATGATACGAAGGGGTGTTTTGAAACACCATGCAAGGCCGGATCGAACAGTCTCACCAAACTTCTGCCCGGTCTTGGTTTCTGCAACACACTTACCAATAATGTAGACCAAGGTAAACAAAACAACAGCTGCGCCAATAACAAATAGTGCGTACATCTGTATGTACATCCAGGCTGCGTAACAAAGGACAACGATCAAAAGTAATAAAAATAACATAACGATTTTCCTTTCTCCAATATGTTTTTGACTTAAAAATTATTTACTCTGGCTTAGTGGGGACATCACTCTCAAACATTGATAGAACAAGTGGCGAGAGAGAATTGTTATGTTCAAATGCACGTTTTATCATGTCAGCGTTGAAGCTATGGGATTTATATTTTTTTCGTATGGTATCAACAACGATAATTCTGCATTTGCCTTCTTTGTATTTTTCAAGCATTATTTCTGGTAGTGCTCGAAACCTAAATCTATACACATATTCTTGCTGCGGTAATATCTCTACTGGAAATTTAGTCCCTGGATTCATCAAGGAAAACATATTACCGGTTGATGTTCTGTAAGGCAAGCTCAAGTCTATTGACGAAACATATTTTACTTGATTACCCTTATTCACAATTCTTATAAAGCAGACGGTCGGTCCTCTAATGACTTTCCCATCTATCCCAGCGGTCATGCTGTCTCGAAACTCCACTGAGACTTTCAACCTTGACCATTTTTCCAAAAGGGCAAGTACAATGTTCCAAACAAGAGCGATTGTTGATATTATGGATGCGTATATAGTCAGTAGAATTTCTGGAGTTACCCAATCTGGCATGGAAAACCATTCCATTAACTGCACCTCCGCTCAATCATTGTTCTTCACACACGCATTGTGTGTACACACATTATTATACATGGTTTTCTCAGTTTTTTCAAGATGATACGATAAAATTCATCACATTAAAGTGTAACTTTTTTAAAAACACGCCCCAAGATAACCTTGGGGCGTGAGAAAATCAATCAAGCGGTTTGTATTCTGTTACTGCCTTTAGGTAGGCTTCGGGATTGCTGTTGAGTATCAAATCGGCGTATGCAATCGGGTCATTGTAGATAAGATAGTCAAGCTCTGACCGCTGATACATATTGTCAGCCACCTCATTTTCAACGGCAATGGTATCAATGGCAATCATAGTGCCGTCTGAGAACTTCAGCTCTACACAGACCGTATCAATGTTAAATTCGCATGATAATAGGCGTTTCATGGTAAAACCTCCGTAATTTCAAGGATTTTGAGATAGAAAAAGAACGATGTTAAGTCTTTCGACTCGACATCGTTCTTTTCGTAGTTGTGTTCCAACCCTGTCAGACAGATGCCGTAAAATAGTAATTTTTTAGAATTACTGTCTTACGAGCACCCGTCTAACTCCCGGGGGCTTTTTCTGTCCTCTGTTTACTGTTCCAGTTTTTGGGTCAATTCATTGCTCAGGCGCACGGCACCGTACAGATTCTTGGCGCTGCATCCGGCCCGGCCGCCACCGGCGCAGGCGCATGCGCAGGCACAGGCGCAGGCACAGCTGCTGGCGCAGCGGCTGCCACCGCCGAATCCGCCGCCGCCAAATCCGCCGCCCCGGCTGCCGCCGCCGAAACTGCTGCTGCGGGGCGGAGCGGGCTTGTGTTTTGTTCCCCGGGCACCGGGACGGGGTTTGCCGTCACGTCCCGCCGGGTACCACAAGTGGTTCACATAGACATACTGGGTTCCAAAGCCGCCGGCATAGCCGTCATTCTGGGAGGCCGCCGCAATGGCGATCACCGCAATGACGATCATCGCGATAACAAAGAGGATGATGAGTCCCACAATGGCATCATCGTCGTCACTGTACTCCTCCGGCAGATTTTCGGCACTGTTTTCCCAGTACAGCTGATTGGGCCAGGTCGCATAGTCGGCTTTCAGCTGCATTCTGTCCCCGTGCTCCAGATCCCAGGCCTCCATCACCAGCGCCGTCCCCTCCCAGCGGGACTGGGCACCCTCACAGGATGCCGCCAGATCAAATTCCGGCAGCAGGTCGGCGGGATTGTTCCAGGTCAGCTGCATATGGCCGATTCTCGCCTCATCGAACCAGCCGGGGGTGTAGTCATAGGTCACGGCATTGGTCTCTGTCAGCGTGTACATATACTCCTGCACCCAGCGATAGGAGAAGGTAAAGGTCTCCCCGTCATCATAGTCCTCTTCGAAGTAGACATACATATAGCTGTTGTCATACTCCAGACTCTCGATGTTGTCGGTCAACGGAGTTGCTTCCCGGATCGATCCGTTGGGAATGCCGATCTGCAGCCAGGAGACGGGACCCTCATCCAGCACCGTCCACTCCAGATCCACCTGCATCAGCAGGCTGCCGTCGGACTCGTTGGGGGTCACCGTGATCTGATAGTCCTCGATATAGTCCAGATCCCCTGCATAGGCAGGCACCGGCATAACGGGGAGCAGCAGCGCCGCCAGCAGGAGACTCAGGAGAAGTTTGCTCAGTTTCTTCATCTCAGCAGCCCTCCTTCTGCACATTGCCGCTGCGCAGCTGGCAGATGTGCTCCATCTTGGCACTTTCGGCGCGGATCTCAGCGCAGGCAGCATGATTCCAGATGGTACTCCACGAGTCGGTCTGCAGATCGCCCAGTGTCACACCGCCCAGCCAGCTCTGGCAGGGGACAACCTTTCCATCGGGCGTAACCGCCATATTGCTGAGGCAGGCGCCGCAGCTGGGCACCAGCTGCAATCCCATACCGCGCAGAATATCCTCCGCCAGCCAGCCAGGGCTGGTGAAATCCAGTTCCATCCCCAGTTCGCGGGTCACTTCCACAGCCTCCCGCAGGATTTGCTCCAGCTCCTCCGCTGACAGACGAGTGGCCATGCTCTCCTCTCCCGCCGCACCGCCGGAGGGGATCAGGCCGGAGCAAGTGGCATAGCGCACACCCATGCTGTGGGCCAAACGCAGCGTATCAGCATAATTCCGGTTGAGGCTGCACAGCGGCGTATTGATGGAGACAATCAGGCCTGCCTCCACCGCGTTGCCGATTCCGGCAATGGTATCCTGATAACCCGGCGCACCAACCAGTGTATTATGGACCGTCTCCTCCGCACTGTAGAGTGTCACCTGCACGCTGTCCAGACTGGCTTCATACAGCCGGCCGCACAACTCTTTTGTCAGCAGACGGCCGTTGGTGTTGAGGCGGGTAACGAACCACTGGGCCGCCTCCACCAGTTCCACCAGATCGTCGCGCATGGTGGGTTCTCCGCCGGTGAAAGTCACCTGCGGAATATTGGCCTGCCGCAGCTTCTTCAGCAGCTGTTTCCAGGTCTCCGTATCCAGTTCCGCTGTCTCACCCATGGGTTGGCCCGCTGCATAGCAGTGCAGGCATTTCTGATTGCAGTGCCAGTTCCCCTCCCGGGTCATGGCGCTGACCATCAAGTCCATCCGGTGGGGCGCAGTCATTTTATCGGCATATTCCCCGAGACTCAAGACCTCCACCTCAGCCTCCGGCTCGCGGTGCTGGGCAATATCCAGAAGAGACTCCATCATCAGGGACAGTTCCTCCTGCAGCTGTGCCAAAGTGGTGCCCGGATATACTTTGCGGGCCTGACGGGCAGCGGTCTGGGCCATAGCCTGCCAATCCTTCTCCTCCAGCTCCCGGCCCACCGAGGACTCCAACTGATCCATAAAGCAGGTCAGCAGAACGGCCCAGGAGAGATTCAGCGGCACCAGCTGCGCGCCGTTGAGCAGCAGCAGAAACGGATCGGACGCACTGTCCGTTCCCGGAGGGATCAGATGCATGCGCAGCACACCCGGTCCCTTGGGATCCAATGTAATATGACGCACACAGTTCAACTTCTGCGCGCGGTAGCGTTTTTCGCGCCAGGTCATCTTGGTCATACGACTCCTCCTCGTCGCTTTTTGCTGCCCACAGTATAGCACATTCCACAAAAATCGCAAGTACTCCCCTCCTTTGCAAATGGGCCGTTTTTCGGCAAAACGCAAAAAAGGAGCCGCCCTGCAAGCAGAGCGGCCCAAACGGGTGGGATATTGGAAAGCCTCCGTAGTCTATGATAAACTATTCAATCTTCCCTGTAAACAGGAACTTTTGTCAGAAATTGTCTGCTTTTGTAGCGCGGAGTCGATTTCCTCTCTTCTGCCGCATTTTTGTGAATTATTTACAAAAAGAATTCGGGTACTTTTCAAATCCTCAGCATTGTGGTATAATTCTTAAAAGGAAAAGGGGAAATTCCTCCCTGACCCTTGCTCACAGTCCCATAAGGAAAGGAGCAGTACTATGAAGTTCACATTTACCTGCAAGAAAGTCCCCCTCAACGATTCCATCAAGGAATATGCCGAGAAGAAGATCAGCAAGCTGGATCGGTATTTCCCCAAGGAAGCGGACGCATTTGTGATCTTCGCCGTGGAGAAGAACAACCGCTGCGTAGTGGAGCTGACCATTCGCAGCAGCAACGGCACTCTGTTCCGTGCACAGGAGGAGGATCCTGACGGTGATATGCGCAGCGCCATCGACGGTGCCGTCAACTTCATCGATCGCCGGATCCGCAAGAACAAGACCCGTCTGGCCAAGAACCTGCGGGCCGAGGCTCTTACTCCCGATGTCCCGGCAGAGTTTGATGTGGTGGAAGATGCGGAGTTCAACGTGGCGCGCACCAAGCGTTTCACGGTCAAACCCATGAGCACAGATGAGGCCATCCTGCAGATGAATCTGCTGGATCACTCCTTCTATGTGTTCCGCAACATCGACACCAACGAGATCAATGTAGTCTACCGCCGCAAGGACGGCGATTATGGTCTGATCGAGGCCGAATAAATTATCCTTTCAGGAGCCGGGTTTTCCCGGCTCCTTTTCTTTATCTCGGTTCCGCCTTCTCCTTGACAAGTCCCATATGGGCGGGATATACTATCAGTATGTGAACATGTTCACATAAGGGCAGGAGACACAATTTCTCACGACAAGAATGATAAGGAGAGAGACACTATGTCCAGTTTTGAAAACCTGCGCGTGGTAGACAATTTCTACCAGACCTCCCTGTTTTTCCCTATGCCCACGGTGGTGATCAGCACGCTGTGCGAAGACGGCTCCACCACGCTGGGTCCCTACTCTTTGGTACAGCCTTACTACATCGCCGGCAAAGAGTATTATGCCATGCTGCTGTGCTGCCGCAACTCCTCCAACACGGCGCAGAACATCCTGCGCAACGGCAAGTGTGTCATCAACTTTGTGGATGACAATCCTAAGACCTTCAAGGAGTGCGTGAAACTCTCCTGGCCCGGCGACAAGCCCGAGGACAAGATGCCCAAGTGTAAGTTCGTTCTGGAGCCCAGCCAGATTCAGGAGGAGACCGGCGAGCAGCGTCCCATGGTGCTGCGGGATGCCATCCAGGCCATTGAATGCACCTGGGTCCGCGAGCTGGACAACGCACAGAACGACCAGCCCGGTCAGCTCAGCGGCTACGAGCCTCCCTACCATGATTTCAACGGTATCACTTCCCAGTTTGGTGCACACTTCATTCTGAAGGTGGACCGCATCCTCATGAAGAAGAAGTATTCCGATGCCATCATCAACGGCGTGAAAGCCGGCGACTTCCCTCCCCTCCCTGTGGATTACGGCTATCGTGACAGCAAGAACTTCTGGTTCCACCGCAAGCGCCGGATGCGCGCAGAGCTGCTGCCCATGCGCAAGGCCTCTCTGGAATCTGTCCGCTATGCCGCTGACCGTGTGGATGATAAGATCAAGTTTACCGATGATGCGCTGGAGACCATCCTGAATGTTCCCCGTGTCTTCCTGCCGGTGGTGCTGCGCGGCTGCGTGGATTGGGCCCGCGAGAACAATGTGGAGCTGATCACCGCCGAACATATGCAGATCATCAACGACAAGCGGGCCAAGGAGAAGAACAAGAAATAAGGAGGGTGACCCATGGAGTTTTCTGTCCCCATGGCACTGGTGGATTTTATCCCGGTAGCCCTCTTTCTGGCCGGTGCCATCCTGCTGCAGCAGGATCTGTATCCTCACATGAGTAAAGGAGCTTTCTCCCTCTTTTCCGCCGGCACCATCAACATCTTCTGCGCCGGTGCACTGAAGGCCACCTATAAACTGCTGTATGCCCTGCAGATCTGCAACTTTGAAAAGCTCAATGCCATGTTCTTCCCGGTGCAGTCCATTGGCTTTCTGTTGGCCGGTTTGGGTATGGTCCTGTACCTGCGCAAACCTCGGAAGCGGATACGCGCCGTGGCGGCAGCCCCGGCGGTATTCTCCGGAACATTCCTGTTTGTTGGGCTCATGGTGGCCGGTCTTGCCATGATAGACGCCGTCCTGATCGTGCTGGCCAAACGACAGCGTCAGTGGGGCGCTATTGTCTGCCTCGCGGTATCCTTCCTGTGCTGCCTTTGCATGGGATACCTTTCCTCCCAGAATTTCGCACAGGCCTCCATGAACTGGCTGGCCGAGGGCATCAATATCATTGGTCAGGGCGCTTTCCTGACCGCCGCCGTCTCCCTGCACCGGTCCGGACTGGGAAATCACGGCGCAACCAACTGATAAAGGAGTATTTGTTATGACTTTTCCCGTTCTCATTTGGGCGCTGCTGGCAGCTGCCCTGCTGATCAGTTCCATCGGCTTTAAGAAATATGTGTGGTTCATCTCTCTGGGCTATGGCTTTTCCATCGCCGGTATGGGCCTGCTCATGCTGATCGTTCTGAGCAAGAATCTGACTCTGGGCACCATTCTGGCCTGCGTTCTGTTTGTCATCTACGGCTGCCGTCTGGGCGGTTATCTGCTGATCCGCGAGTTGAAGAGCGCCTCCTACAATGCCACCATGAAGACGGAGATCAAGGATGGCAAGACCATGGGCTTCGGCGTCAAGTGTGCCATCTGGATCACCTGCGCTCTGCTGTATGTCCTGCAGGTGGTTCCTGTCTTCTACCGCCTCATCAACGGCAGCGGCAGCGATATCTGGTGCTATGTGGGTGTTGCCGTCATGGCATTCGGCATCATCTTTGAATCCGCCTCCGACTGGCAGAAAAATCAGGCCAAGAAAGTCAATCCCAAGCGTTTCGTGGATACCGGCCTGTTCCGCATTGTCCGCTGCCCCAACTATCTGGGCGAGATGATTTTCTGGACCGGCGTGCTCATCTCCGGCGCCAACATCCTCACCGGCGGCCAGTGGGTACTGGCACTGCTGGGCTACTTCGGCATCATCTTCGTGATGTTCAGCGGCGCCCGTCGTCTGGAGCTGCGCCAGAACAAGAACTACGGCAGCGACCCCGAATACCAGAAGTATGTGAAGTCCGTGCCCATCCTGGTTCCCTTCATCCCCCTGTACAGCGTGGAGAAGTACAAGTTCCTGGTGGCCTGATCCCTCATCAAGAAAAGAAATCCCCCGACGCCTGTGGCGCCGGGGGATTTTTCGTTGATTGTGGGATTTACAGGCTCATGCGGCCCTCGTGCAAATCCTTCAGATAGGGGCGCAGGAACATGGCGCCGTAGTAGTGGTTCTCGGTGGTGAACTCCAGACCGGCCTCCAGAATATCCTTCACATAGGCCTCGTGGTACTTGGCCAGCTTGTCCTCGTCGATCTCCACGCCCAGACCGGGGCCCTCAGGCACATCGCAGTAGGGACCGTGGAACTGGAACAGGCCGCCCTTGATCACATCGTCCTCCAGCATGTCATACTCACTGTGCTGGTGGGGCAGGGTGGCATTGGGGGTGGCGGCGCACAGATGCAGGAACATGGCAAAGGCGACGCTCAGTTCGAAGAAAGCATGGCGCACGCACTGGATACCGGCAGCCTCGGCAATGCCGGCGCTGATGCGGGAACCGGTGATGCCTGCATCAAAGCGGGGATCCAGATGGACATAGTCCACTGCGCCGGACTTGACCACATTCAGCATATCATACATGGTCCAGCCGGACTCATGGGCTGCGATGGGCACATGGACGGAATCATGCACATGCTTCAAAGCGTCCAGATTGTACATCAGCACGGGCTGATCGATGAACTCCATGCCGAACTGCTCAAAGTTATTGATGATATGGATGGCCTCACCGGTGTTCCAGGACTGGTTGGCATCCACACGGATCTTTACATTGGGATCGGGTGCACCGGCACGGATAGCGGCCAGGGCCTCCATATCGGAATCCAGGCCGAAGCCCACCTTGGTATAGATGGTATGATATCCCTCGTCGGCCAAACGCTTTGCCACCTGGGTCATACCGGCAGGCTCCTGACGGTCGATATCGCCAAAGAACTCGATCTGCTTGCGATAGGCACCGCCCCACAGCTGATACAGAGGCATACCGGCGCGCTTGCCGGCAATATCCCAAAGGGCCATCTCCACACCGTTGACTGCCCAGCAGCCGGAGTGGATATGGAAGTGACTCAGGGAGTACTGGGCATACAGGGAGCGGACCAGCAGATTGATGTTGGCGGGATCCTTGCCCACCAGCAGAGTCTTGGTGGTCTCAATGAACTGTGCGGAGATCTGGCCGCCCAGCAGCTGGGGTGCTTCACCGACACCAACGATTCCCTCGTCGGTAAACACCTGCACAATGATGGAGGGCATCACACGGGGACCGGCCACCACCTTGGACTGGGTGGGGGAGTGTTTCATGGGCACCACTACGGGAGTCGCTTTCACATCGGTAATTTTCATAACGCAGTATCCTCCTTCACAGGGCCGCTTTCGCCGCCCAAAAATCAGCGCAGAGAAAAGTGCACAGCTTCTCTCCTTGTTCACTTTGTGTCAGGTGTATGCTACCACACGGGCTGCCTGACTGTCAATGCGCCCCGCCGGATTTTGGGCGAATTACCAGTTTCCTTCGAATTGCTCTGTTCAAATAGCCAATAGTCAAAAATCACCCGCTCTCCTGAGGAGGCGGGTGATTTTATATGATGAAATAATCAAATGTCCAGGATCTCCAGTTCGCTGTCTTCCACCTTCCGCAGCTCCTTCTTGTTCATGATGTCGTACATACAGGGGACCACGAACAGAGTCATCAGCGTGGCATAGAGAAGACCGCCGATACAGACCACGGCTACCGGCTGCATCAGGGCCGTACCGGCATCCTGCCCCAGAGCCGTCACGATCAGGCCCAGAATGGTGGTAAAGGAGGTCATCAGAATAGGCCGCAGACGAGTGGTACCGGCTTCGATAATTGCCTGTTCCCGTTCCACACCTTCCAGCCGCAGCTGATTGATATAGTCCACCAGCACGATACCGTTGTTGACGATGATACCCACCAGCATCACAAAACCGATCATAGAGATAACACTGACTTCCAGCCCCGTGATCAGCAGCGCCAGGAAACCACCGGTAAATGCCAGCGGGATGGTAAACATGACGATAAACGGAGATTTCAGAGACTGGAACTGGGCCACCATAATCAGGTACACCAGCACAATGCCCAGCAGCAGCATCAGCAACAGCTGCTCCATAGCTTCCATGATCATCTCGTTTTCACCGTCGAACTGAGCAGTGATTCCATCGGGCAGGTCCATACCCGCGACCGCCTGCTGGACAGCTGCCGTGACTCTCGTCACATTGTGGCCATCTGCCACACCGGCAGTAACCGTCAGATAGCGGCGCTGCTCAGAGCGGGAGATGGCGCTGAGACTGACCGTCTCCTCAATGGTAGCTACCTCCGACAGGGGGAAGGAATTCTTTTCCTCATTCTCTGTGGTGGTCATGCCGCCCATTGCGGCAGCAGAGCCACCACCCATGGAGGACATCCCCGCTCCGGAGGAAGCACCCATCATGGCGGCACTGCCCATAGACCCGGAGGAATTCAGACTGATTTCCAGAGCCATCAGCTTTTCCCGATCCAGGCGGGCGCTCTCCGGTGCCTGCACCAGCACATCCACCTTGGTTCCATCCAGCGTCATTTCCGCGGAACTGGCAGAGGTGGTCAACGCCTCCGCGATCTGCATATAGATTTGAGCCACGGTGATGCCCTTCTTCATGGCGGCATTCCGGTCAATGGCCACATGCAGGGCGGGAGCGGCATCCTCCAGGCCGTCGGACACCTCGGCCGTCCCCTCCACGGTCTCCAGCACGGAGGCGATCTCCTTCGCTGCACTCTGCAGCTGCTCCATATTATCGCCGTAGAGATTCAGGGACACACCGGAGCCGGTCATCATGGTGGTCATGGAGTCCATGGCACCGGAGGCAGACACCTTACAATCCAGATCCTCGCACAGCTCCTGGATCTTCTTGCCGGCCTCAATGCCGGACTCGCCTTCCGCCAATGTGACATAGACCGTCACATCGTAGGAGCTGCCGTCACCACTGCCTCCGCCGCCCAACATGCCCATGCCGCCTCCACCGGACATCTGGGCGCCGGCAGTCTCCACATGCTCCACAGTCTCGATGCGGCGGAGCACTTCATCAGCCAGCTCCACAGCTTCCTCCCGGGAAATGTTCTCCGGCATGGTCACAGCCACATTAAAGGTATTCATGTCCATCTCCGGCATGAAGATGAAGCCGCGGCCCACGGCCAGTACGGCGGAGCTTACCAGCAGCACCACGGAGGCCAGCAATACCACCGCCTTATGATGGATGGACCACTCCACCGCCTTCATGTAGGCCGGATAAATTCTGTCCAGAATTTGCGCCTTCTGCGGAAGTGCCCGCTTCAGCATACCGGAGGCCATGGCAGGTACCAGAGTCAGTGCCACAACCAGAGAAGCCAGCAGTGCATAGGTCATAGTCAGAGCCAGATCCGTAAACAACTGGCGGGTCAGACCCTCAACGAACACAATGGGCGCAAAGACGCACACCGTAGTCAGTGTGGATGCCGTAACGGCACCCAGCACCTGCCCGGCACCGGACACCGCCGCCTGACGGACGGTGGCACCCTTGCTCCGCAGGCGGTAGATGTTCTCAATGACCACCACCGAGTTATCCACCAGCATGCCCACAGCCACAGCCAAGCCGGACAGGGAGATCATATTGATGGTCACTCCGGAGAAATACATCAGCACGATAGCAAAGATCACACTGATCGGAATCGACAGCAGGGTAATAATCGTCGGCCGCAGATCCCGCAGGAACAGGTACAGGATCAGCACCGCAAACACGGCACCCCAACCGAGGCTGGACAGGATGGACTCGATGATCATATAGATATAGTCACCCTGATCCATCAGCGGGGTAAATTTCAAACCACTGTACTCCTCGGACAGTTCCTCAAAGCGGGCGGCAATGTTGTTGGACGTCTCTGCCGTAGCATAGTTGGACTGCTTGGTGAAGGTGGCGATCACACTGTCGTCCCCATTGAGCTTGGCATAGATCTCCGCTGTGTTATCGGTGAAGAACACATCCGCCACATCCTGCAGGGTGATGGCCTCCATGTCCTTCAGCCCCAGATCAAAGAGCACCATGTTCTGCAGATCGGCGCTGGCGGAGATGGTATCCCCCACGGAAACCATATAGCTGATCCCCTCCTCCTGCAGATAGCCGGCAGGCATGGAGAAGTTCTGTGCCGTCAGCAGGGAGGTGATGGTGGAAATATTCAACGCCTTGGAGAGATCCGCCTGATTCAGGGCTGTCTCCCGGCTCTCCTCCAGTGTTTTCAGACCATCATCGATCTGGGCCAGAGCAGAATCCAGCTGGATATTGGCCATAATGATCTGCTGTACGGCCTCTGTCAGCATCAGCACACCTTCACTGACCTGATCCGTCAGTTCGGCCACCGCCTCCTCGTCCTGCAGGAAGGCATCCAGCTGGTCGTTCAAATCGCCCAGCGTGCCCTCCAGTCCATCCTGCACCCGATCTACATCTTCCCAGGACAGGCCCAGCGCCGCCAGCCGCAGATCCAGTGCCGCCAGTTCGGCCTGCAGCTCCACATAGCGGGGTTCCGCCCGGATTGCCGCAATCTGCTGTGCCTTCTCCTCAGCGGAAAGGGCGGGATTATTCTCAATAGCATCGATGCGCTCCTGATAGACGGCGTTCTCTGCATCCAGAACTTCCTTTTTGGCAACGATATCATTCAGTTCATCCAGGGTATCCTGCATCTCATCCCGGCTGCCTTCCAGCTCATCCCGGTTTTCCAGAATGACCTTCACCGCCTCGGTGACGGCCTGCTCAATGCCACTGGTCTGTGCGTTCTGCAGCTGGTTCTTGGCGCTCTGTACCTGTGCGCGGGCATCCTGCAGCTGTTTTTTGGCCTCGGCCATCTGCTTTTCGATGGCCTCCCGCAGCTGCTCAGACAATTTGTCCAGCTTTTCCTGGCTCAGCAGAATATTCATCTGCTGCTCCACCATACCGCTGATATCCACGCTGGCCACACCGGAGATGCCTTCCATCTTGGAGGTCAGGACGTCTTCCACAAAGTCGGACAACTCCTCCACATTCTTCCCCTCATAGGAGATGGCCACCACTTCCACCGGCAGCATGGAGGGGTTGATCTTCAGCACATAGGGTGTTCCCACCGTATCGTCCCAGGCGCCCTGCAGGGCAGAAATTTTCTGCTGGATATCCACGCTGATGGCGTCCATATTCACGGACTCCTCAAACTCCAGCATCACCATGGACACACTGTCCCGGCTGGTGGAGGAGAGTGACTTGATCTGATCCAGTGTGGCCATGGTCTGCTCCATGGGTTTTGTCACCGTCGACTCCACCGACTCCGGGCTTGCACCCGGATCCGTTGTCACGATGATCACATAGGGAAAGTTCATATTGGGCAGCAGGTCGGGGGTCATTTTCAAATAGGCCACCACGCCCAGAACCAGTATTGCGATCACGGCAACAAATACAGTCAGCGGTTTTTTAACGCTGAATTTCGGCATAGTCATCCTCCTACAACAATGTGTTCCATACACGACTTTTCGTAACGATTGATTGTATCATTTTTCCCTGCTGAACGCAATAATTTGCGAAAAATGTTCACGGATCTGTTACAAAAAAGAATCACCCGGCACAAAACCGGGTGATTCGCCAAAAAACCTGTTTATTTCTCTGCAGATTCCATGTCTACGGTGTACATGTGCTCCAGCATACGCACCACCATGTTGCTGTAACCCCACTCATTATCGTACCACGCAATCAGCTTCACGAAGTCACGATCCAGCATGATGCCGGCGGTCTCGTCGAAGACGCAGGGGCAGGGGTTGGCGATCATATCCGTGGAAACCACCTGATCGCGGGTGTAACCGATGATCCCCTTCATATAGGTCTCGGAGGCGTGGAGGATCTCATAGCAAATATCCGCATAGGTCACCATACGGCTGAGGCGGGCAGTCAGGTCCACCACGGACACATCGGCTGTGGGAACGCGGAAGGCCATACCGGTCATCTTTCCGCGCAGGGAGGGGATCACGCGACCCACGGCCTTGGCAGCGCCGGTAGAGGTAGGAATAATATTGTTGAGGATAGAGCGGCCGGTACGCCAGTCACTGCCGCCGCGGCTGTCCACAGCCTTCTGCTTTGCAGTGGAGGCATGGATGGTGGACATGAGAGACTGCTCAATGCCGAACTCCTTGTGGATCACATAGGCCAGAGGGGCCAGGCAGTTGGTGGTGCAGCTGGCATTGGAGATCACCCGCATATCCGCGCGGTACTCATCGCTATTGACGCCGAACACAAAGGTGGGCGTGGCATCATCCTTGGCGGGAGCGGTGAGGATAACCTTCTTTGCGCCGCCTCTAAAGTGGCGGCTGGCCTTATCGGTGGTGTTGTTGGCACCGGTGGACTCAATGATGTACTCGGCACCGCAGGTGCTCCAATCGATCATGGCGGCATCCGACTCACTGAACACCTTGATCCGCTGCCCGTTGACCACCAGGTCACCGCCCAGATGCTCTACCGTGCCGGGGAAATTGCGGAAAACGGAGTCATATTTCAACAGATACACCATGTAATCAATGTCCGCCTTACGCAGGTTGATTCCGCAGATCTCATACTTCTCAGGATTCTCGCAGAGAATGCGCAGAACGATACGGCCGATACGACCGAAACCGTTGATACCAATTTTGATGGCCATAACAGATTCTCCTTTTCATGCCGGCAGGATGCCGGTTCATTTTCCGTCCGGGACGGTCTTTTTTTGTTCCACCTACATTATATCAATATCCGTGTCCTTTTGTTCTCTTTTTTCGGAAAATGGTGTACGAATTTTCCTCCCTCCGCCTGTACAATTTGAACATTTTTTCTAAATTTTTTCGAAATTTTCCCCAAATATTCCATACATTTGCAACATTTTTGGTACACTTTCGAAAAAAGAGACCTGACCGATATCGGCCAGGTCTCTTCGATGAATCAATCAATGGTACGCACAAAAGTCATGCCGCTCTTCTGCATCTGGACATCCAGCTGCACCCGGTCCGCCCGGATATAGCTGCGGGTATACTCATAGATGCGGCCATCCTCCGTCTTGGTGCGGCGCTGATGGTAAAATGCACAGCTGCCGGAATCCACCCCCAGCAGGCTTGCCCGGGGTCCATCCAGAACAACGGCTTCATAGGTATCCTCTGCAGAGGCAGGGGTGATGCCCACATGATACAGCAGGCTGTAGAAGCTGTGGGTCTGCACCAAGTCACGGGTCAGATTGGGATAGATGTACTGGGGATAATAGCTGGTTTCCAGAATCAGCGGTTCCCCATCCACATTACGCACACGGGTGAAGCAGTACACCTTGATGCCCTCCTGCAGCTCCATCTTCCGGCAGACAGCAGGCGAGGGCTCAATCACATCAAAATCCACCAGCGTGGAGGAGGGGACCTTACCCAGAGAGGAGACCTCTGTGGTGAAGGAGTACTTCACGCCACGGCGGTTGGTGCTGGGATCGGCTACAAACGTGCCCTTGCCACGCTTGCGAACCACCAGGCCCTCATCTTCCAGATCACCAATGGCCTGCCGGACCGTATTGCGGCTGACATCCAGCGTGCGGCACAACTCTGCCTCAGAAGGCAGCAGATCGCCTACCGCCAGTGCGCCGGAAGAGATGCTTTTCTTGATGATGCCCACCAACTGGGCATACAGGGGAATATCGCTGTTGATGGACAGCTTTCCCTCCAGAATCGGATTATTACTCATGATGGGGATTCCTTTCCCACACTTTAAACTTATTGTACCATTATATCACGCACATTTCGAAAAAGATAGTATTTTTTGAGGAGAAATCGGGAAATTGCAAGTTTCTGCACAACGGAAACAGCGCCGACCACAAAAAGTCGGCGCTGTTTCCGGAACAAAAAAAGAAGGAAAGTGGGAAAACGTATGGTCTTACTTGTGGTCGACGCTGTACATGTGCTCGATGAGGCACAGGACCTTATCGGAGTAGCCGATCTCATTATCGTACCAGGAGACAACCTTCACGAAGGTGTCGGTCAGTGCGATGCCGGCATTGGCGTCGAAAATGGAGGTGCGGGTATCACCCAGGAAATCGGAGGAGACAACGGCCTCTTCAGTGTAACCCAGGATGCCCTTCAGCTCGCCCTCGGAGGCTGCCTTCATGGCGGCGCAGATCTCCTCATACTTGGCGGGCTTTGCCAGATTCACAGTCAGGTCCACCACGGAGACATCCAGGGTGGGAACACGCATGGACATACCGGTCAGCTTGCCGTTCAGCTCGGGGATCACCTTGCCCACGGCCTTGGCAGCGCCGGTGGAGGAGGGGATGATGTTGCCGGAGGCAGCACGGCCGCCGCGCCAGTCCTTCAGGGAGACACCGTCCACCGTCTTCTGGGTAGCAGTGGTGGAGTGGACAGTGGTCATCAGACCATCCAGAATACCGAAGTTGTCATGCAGCACCTTGGCAATGGGGGCCAGGCAGTTGGTGGTGCAGCTGGCATTGGAGACGAAGGTCATGTCGGAGGTATACTTGTCCTGATTGACGCCCATCACGAACATGGGGGTGTCGTCCTTGGAGGGGGCAGACATCACCACGTGCTTGGCACCGGCGTCGATATGAGCCTTGGCCTTCTCCTTGGTCAGGAACAGACCGGTGGACTCCACCACATACTCAGCGCCCAGAGTCTTCCAGGGCAGGTTGGCGGGATCGCGCTCGGCATACACGGGGATGTGCTTGCCGTTGACCACCAGACCGCTCTCATCAGAGGACACCTCACCGGCGAACTTGCCGTGCATGGTGTCATACTTCAGCATATATGCCAGATAATCGGCGGGGCACAGGTCGTTGATGCCCACGATCTCGATCTCGGGGTGATTCAGGCTGCAGCGCAGGACCATGCGGCCGATGCGGCCAAAACCGTTAATTGCTACTTTGATGCTCATACAGACGAACTCCTTTTTCGTTGGAATATATCAAACATATGGTACGTTTAGTATTATATGCTCTTTTTTTTAAATTGCAATAGTCTTCGACAAAATTTTCGCAAAATTATCAAATAAAGATCTCCTTCTTGTTTTTTCGCTTCAGCTTTGCTATATTGATAGCAACATATCCCGCAGACTGCCTGTATTTCCCGGGAATGACCGGGTGCAGAAACGGCATTCTATGGGGGAGAGGAGGCAACTATGGAAGAAAATCGGGAACAGCGGCAGGATCTTTTGATGGATCTGCTGCCTCAGGTATCCTCCCAGCTGCGCGGCTCTCTGGGCAATATCCATGGTGCGCTGAACCATTTGCTGCCTCCGGAGAAACTGGAAGGCGATCTGTCTGCCCAGCAGCACACGGCCATTCTCTGGCAGAGCTATTATCGGGTGTTGCGGGTGGTCAATAATCTGTCCGCCGCCCCCCTGCTGATGGAGGAGACTCCTTTTGAAAAAGAGAATATCGAGTTGGTGGAGTGGCTGAGCGACCTGTGCCGACAGGCCCAGCCTTTGGCAGAACTGAAAGGCGTGGCGCTCTCCTTCCGGACAGAAGTTCGCTCCCACATTGCCGCTATCCATCGGGGGCATCTGGAACGGTTGGTGTGGAATCTGCTGTCCAACGCCCTGAAGTTCACCGACAAGGGCGGCAGCATCTGTGTGGAACTGGTCTGCGGCGACGGGCAGCTGACCCTGAAGGTCTCCGACACCGGCTGCGGAATCTCTTCCCAGCTGCAGGATACGATTTTTGACCGCTATCGGCACACGGAGCGGATGGATCCTCTGCCGCACGGCTTGGGGCTCGGTCTTCCTCTGTGCCGGTGTATTGCCCAGCGCCACGGCGGCCGGCTGCTGCTGCAGTCTGAGGAAGGCCGCGGCACTACCGTACTGGTCTCTCTGCCCGATGTCCGGCAGCATCCCGATGTGATGCGCGATAACCCCTTCCATTATGCCGGCGGCTTCCAGCCGGTGCTGATGGAACTGTCCGACGCACTTCCCCATCAGGCTTATCTTCCCCAGTATCTGGATGAATAACACATTCCGGTCCCGGCCCATGCCGGGGCCGCGCACTTTTCAGCAAAGGAGGTCACAGCATGGCCCAAAAACGCGTATTGGTCGCCCTGTCCGGCGGCGTGGACAGCACGGCAGCCGCCCTTTTGCTGCAGCAGCAGGGCTATCTCTGCAGCGGAGCCATGCTGCAACTTCTGCCGGGTCAGCAATCCGCGCTGGAGGATGCCCGTAGCGCGGCCCGGCGGCTGGGAATGGATTTTCATGTCATCGACCGCCGGGAGCATTTCGCCCGGCAGGTGATGGATCGCTTTGTCGCGGAGTACTGCGCCGGAAACACACCCAACCCCTGTCTGGACTGCAACCGCTGCCTGAAGTTTGGTCAGCTGATGGACTTCGCCCTGGCCCAGGGCTTTGATTATCTGGCCACCGGTCACTATGCCCGGGTGGCGCAGGACCCGGAAACCGGACGGTACCTTCTGCTGCGCGGCGCAGACCGCAGCAAGGATCAAAGCTATGTCCTCTACCAGCTGACGCAGCAGCAGCTGGCACACCTTCTGCTGCCGGTAGGCGGATTCGACAAGCCCTCCATCCGCCAGGCTGCCCGCCAGGCCGGGCTGGAGAACGCCGATCGGGCAGACAGTCAGGACATCTGCTTCATTCCCGACGGGGATTATGTGCAGTTTTTGCAGAATTACGGGAAAGTATCCCTGATTCCCGGAAATTTTGTGGATCACGAGGGGGCTGTCCTGGGGCAGCACAGAGGTCTGCCCTGCTATACCTGCGGCCAGCGCAAAGGTCTCGGTGTTTCGGCCGGAAAGCCCGTCTATGTCATCAGCAAAAATGCAGCGGACAACACCGTCCTGCTGGGAGATAATGAAGATCTGTTTCGCAGGGAGCTGACCGCAAACCGGGTCAACTGGATCTCCGGAGAAGTTCCCTCTGATTCTTTTCTCTGTACCGCCAAGACCCGCTATAGCCAAACGGAGGCGGAGGCCACCGTTTACATGCTGCCTGACGGGCGCATCCGCGTGGTGTTCCAGCAGGCTCAGCGCGCCATCACCGCCGGGCAGGCAGTGGTTCTCTATAACGGAGATGAGGTGCTGGGCGGCGGCACCATCGAGCCCGCCCAATAATTGCACGCCCCAGAAGAAAGCACCCAAAGGGAACTCCCTTTGGGCGCTTTTTATCGCTCACTGATCCGCCATTCATCCTGATAGATCAGATCATCCACATCCAGTGGTCGCTTCGGCTCCATCTTATCCCTCCTTACGGTGTCTACCTGATATTCTATGCATCCACCGCCAAAAGGATTCCTGTCAAATCAAAAACACCGGCTGACCCAAGGACAGCCGGTGTTTTTTTACTGCATCAATTCTGTGCGCAAGCTATGGCAAAGACCGTTGGTGGCAAAGACCGAGGAAGGCTTGCGCATACTCAGGGGGCTTCCATCCAGCTGGGTCACGCAGCCGCCCGCCTCCTGCAGGATCAGACTGCCTGCCGCATAGTCCCAAGGGCGCAGGCGACACTCGCAGTAGATTTCCACGCGGCCTGCTGCAATATAGCATAGATCCAGCGCCGCAGAGCCAAAGCGGCGAAAGTCCAGGCAGCGGTCATAGAGCAAACGCATCATCCGGAAAAAGTCATCCGTCAGCTCGTCGTCATACAGAGTGGAACCGAACATCACCACCGAATGATCCGGATCGTTGCCGCTGACCTGCAGGGGCTGCCCGTCACAGAACGCGCCCTGCCCCCGCCGGGCATAAAACATCTCATCCGTAAAGGGATTGTAGACCACGCCGATCTCCACCTGCTCCCCCCTGGCCAGCGCCACGGAGATGCCGCTGTTGTGGAGATTCCGGACAAAATTGGTGGTGCCGTCGATGGGATCCACGATAAACACCCACTCCTGCGTCAGTTCCTCGTGATCTCCTTCTTCTCCTAAAAATCCTGCCTCCGGCAGCAGCGCCAGCAACTCCTGCCGCAAAAAGGCCTGCACGCTCTCGTCATATTGTGTTACCAGATCGGCAGGCCCGTTCTTCTCCCGGGTCACATCCTCCGGATGGTGAACATCCCGGATCATATCGCCCGCCCGGCGGACGATGGATACCATCTTTCCCAGCATGAATTTTCTCCTGTTGTTAACGCTGCAGCGGAAGCATCACCTGAAAACGGGTGGCTTGCTGATCGCTCTGGCAGCGAATTGTTCCATGAAGTGCCTGCACAATACTGCGGGCAATGGGCAGACCCAATCCAAACCCCTCCTGCCGGGACCGGGATTCATCCGCCCGATAGAAGCGGTCAAAAAGGTGCTCCAGCTGCTCCGGCGGGATCGGCCGGCCGGGATTGGATACCTGAAGCAGTGCATTTCTCTCTGTCCGCTGCAGGGACAGGGTAATCTCCTCACCAGCGGGGGCATATTTGATGGCGTTGTCCAGCAAAACCGACATCACTTGCCGCAGCTGATCCGGCTGCCCCAGCACCTGCAGATCCGGCGCCACATGACAAACCAGCTTCTGCCCCGCCTCATAGGCTACCGCCTCAAAAGTCAGGGCCGTATCCATAGCCAGTTCCGACAGATTGACCGGCACCGGCTCCGCCATACCCTGCCCACTCTCTGTGCGGGCCAGGGTCAGCATGCTGTCTACCAGCCGTTTCATCCGGCCGGACTCCTCCCGGATATTCTCCAGATAGCGGCCGTTTTCTCCCGCCGGCTGTTGTTCTGCCAGCAGCTCCGCGGAGGAGAGGATTACCGTCAGCGGTGTTTTCAGTTCGTGGGAGGCATCGGACAGGAATTGCTGCTGCTCCCGCCAGGCCTTCTCCACCGGACGGGTGGCCAGACCGGCCAGCAGATAGCTGCAGAAGGTCAGCACCAGCAGGGCTGCCGCTCCGATCAGTAAACTGCTGCGCACCAGGGCCCGCAGGGTATCCTGCTCCACCGTGCTGTCGGTGAAGGCGATTCGGGTATAGAGGGGGCCATCACTGCGCAGATAGCGCAGACTGTATTCCTCCAGCAATCCGGCCGACTCCTCCCGCTCCATACAATCCCGAATCAGCTCCATGATCAGCGCCTCATCATCCAGCCGGTAATAGCTGCTGCCGCTGACCCGCGCCGTGCCATCCCGATAAATGTCGGCAATAAAGCAGGGCTGGGCACTCTCCTGTCCCGGCCGCATGGGGTCGTAGTTGAGGTCTCCCCGCAGGGCTTTGTGCAATTCCTGCTCACTGCGCTGCACCAAACTGGCACGGGAGGTCATATAGACACCGCCAAAGATGGCCAAGAGCACCGCCGTCACAAACAGGAGGTTGATGGCTACGATTTTCCATCGAAGTTTTTGTATCATTCCGCCACCTCCTCCAGACAGTACCCCACCATGCGAAGGGTTTTGATGCGAACCCGGGAGCCCAAATGGGTCAGTTTCCGCCGCAAAAAGGAGATATACACCTCCACATTGTTGTCCTCCGCCTCGCTGTCATAGCCCCAGACCTTCACCAGCAACTGCTCCTTGGTGAGGACCTTTTGGCCGCTGCGCATCAGCAGTTCCAGCAGGTCATATTCCTTTCGGCTCAGGCGTATGCTGCGCTGGGCACAGGTCAACTGAAAGGTTCCCTGCTCCAGCTGCAGATCTCCAAAGCGGATCCCGTCCTCCGGCCGGCTCTCGCCGCTGCCTCTGCGCAGCAGCAGCCGCACACAGGCCAGCAGTTCCTGGGACTCAAAGGGTTTGGTCAGATAATAGTCCGCGCCGTAATCCAGTCCCCTCACCCGGTCAGCCACATCGCTGCGGGCAGTCAGCATCAGCACCGGCAGGGGGCTGCCCTCTTTGCGCAGCTGCTGCAGCACACCGAAGCCATCCAGCCCCGGCAGCATCACATCCAGGATCAGCAGGTCATACCGATCTGACAGGGCCTCGTCCAACCCGGAGGTGCCGTCATAGCAGATGTCCGTCCGATACCCTTCCCGATTCAGCAGATCTGCCAGAGTCGCCGCCAATCTTTTTTCGTCCTCTACGATCAAAACGCGCATCGTCTTCTCCTTGTAAAAACCGCCCGGGAGCTGTTCCCGGGCGGCTCCCTCTTATTGCGTCTCTGTCTTTTCCGGTGCCAGCGCCAACAGCATATCTGCCGTCGTCTGAGGCAGGCGATAAATGGTGGTATCCTCATTCACCAGCACATAGTATCCACCACTGCAGGCATCGCCCAGCCGCAGGGTCAGAACACTTTCCGTCCCCACCGAGTTGGTGTATGTCACCGTCACCACGCTCCGGGGCTGGTCCAACCCACACACGGCAGCCGCACCGCTGCTGGGGGCATAGTCCACGCAGCGATCCACCGCCAAAGTCTGCAGCGTTTCTGCCAAATGCACGGTCTTTTCCAGTTCCACAGCCCCCGTCACTTTCCATGTCACAGTCCCTTCTTCCACTTTCGCGGAAAGCACATTGGGCACCGTGCCCTCTGCACCGGTCACTTCCATGGACTTCACCTGCGCCGCATCGATCTGCGGCAGCTGCGGCAGGACCGCCATATCGTAAATGCTGCGGGAAATCAGCTGCTTCCACACGGCCGGCACCACATAGATCTTCTCCGGTACACCATCCTGATACATATAGTTGCCGCCGGACTCCACATCATTGCCCAGATAGTAAGTAACGCTGCTGCCATCGGGCTGGGTCACCGTCAAATACAGATCCGGCTCATCCAGATCGTACTCCTTCAGTTCACCGGGCTGCTCCAGCGGGACCAGCTGCGTCAGACCAGCCACCTGATCCAGCAGCTGCTGCACGCATGCCTGATCCAACGGAAAGCTCTCATCCTCACGCCACAGCCACTTGCCGTCTTCCTTCTTGATGAGCCGGAGCGTTGCCTTCTCCGTCCTGCACAGGATGGAGCCAGCCTCCTTGGTCTGCTGCACAGAGGAATCCCCCTGCTGCTGTCCCTGTCCCGGATCTGTCTGCCCATTGCCGCCCTCGGTGCTGTCCGCTCTTCCGCAGGCGCTTACCAGCAGGACCAGCGCTGCCAGCAATGCAAGTATCTGATATCGTTTCATGGATAGGACTCCTTCGGTTCATCTGTTTTTTATAGTATAACAATTTTCCGAAAAAAAGGGAAGAGCCAATCGCGGAGCGCTTGTTTCGACTGACCGGGTGTGGTAGGATAAGGGAAAATCAACCAAAGGAGCACCTGCCATGAGAGCCACCCTTTTGACCGTAAACCTCCCACCCCAGAAGGAGACCTCCCTGCGTGTTCTGGCCGTCCGGCTGGGTCTGCAGGTAAAGTCTGTTCCCGCCCAACAGGCTGGTCACACACTGACGCAGCTGTTGTTCGGCCTGACCGATCCTTCCATCCCGGCCACTCCTGATTTCACCGGGGAACTGCTGCTGATGGCAGGCCTCACCGGCAAGACCATGGACCTCCTGCTGCAGGGTCTGCGCCGCCAGCGGGTCAACATCCCTCTGAAGGCCGTGCTGACCGAGACCAATGCCTCCTGGTCGCTGGTGCAGCTGCACCAGGAACTGTGCCGGGAGCGGGATGCCTTCGCTGCCGGACAGAATGCCCACGAGGAATGAAGCCTTTCCCGGAAAACAAGCACACGGCGTGCACTTCTGTGCACACCGTGTGTTCTTCTTTTTACAGGGCCGCTGCGCCGATGATGCCGGCCTCATTGCCCAGCTTGGCCACATCCATCACCGGGATCGCGCCCTCCCGCTGGCCGAAGCAGTGGGTCGCCACATATTCCCGGATGGGCTCCAACAGACGCTCCCCCTGGCGGCTGACACCGCCGCCCAACAGGATCATCTCCGGCGCAAGACTGTTGACCAGATCCGTGCAGCCGGCGGCAATATAGGTGCAGTAGCGGTCAATCACCTGCTGCGCCGCCCCGTCGCCCCGGTCGGCAGCATCAAAAACGGTCTGTCCGTTGACTTCCTCCGCCGGGATCTGTGCCAGCAGGGATTGGGAAAATTCTTTCCCGGCAGCGATGGTCTGGCGGATGAGGGCCGTGGCGGAGGCATAGGCCTCCCAACAGCCCCGGCGGCCGCAGGTACAGGGTTCTCCCTCCAGCACCAGCAGCATGTGGCCCAGCTCCGCACCGGCTCCATACATGCCGGCATGGATCTTTCCGTCCAGAATGATTCCACCGCCCACACCGGTCCCCAGGGTAATGAGCACCATGTTGCGGCAGCCCACGGCAGCGCCCGCTACCGTTTCCGCCAGAGCGGCACAGTTGGCATCATTGCCCAGTCGGGCCGGCAGATGAAAATGCTCCTCCAGCATGCGGCATAACGGCACATGATGCCAGCCCAGATTATAGGAGCGCACCACTTCCCCTGTCTGCGGGTCACAGGTGCCGGGGGATCCTACGCCGATCCCGGCACACTCCGACAGGGCGATGCCCGCCTGCTGCAGCACCGCTTCCACCGCGGCACACATATCCGCCACTACGGCCTCTGCCGGCCGGTGCGCCCCTGTGGGCACACTGTGACGGGCCAAAATACGATACTGTTCGTCCACAACCCCTACGGCAATATTGGTGCCGCCCAGGTCGATGCCGATCCGATACATTCTTCTCACCTCATCTGCACAGGCGGATGCCTGGTTTCTTTCTGCTGCCATTATAGCAAAACAGGCCCGATCGCCGCAACCTTCTGACAGATATTTTACGATGTATCATTTCTTCTGCCGGTTTCCCTTGCCTTTTTTCGATTTTTTGTTATACTGATGGAAAATAGAAAAAGGAGTGAACTGCATATGGAAATCTATCTGCAGGGGCTGACCATGGGTCTGGCCTATGTGGCTCCCATCGGGCTGCAAAATCTCTTTGTCATCAATACTGCACTGACGCAGAAGCGGCAGCGCGTTTTTCTGACGGCTCTCATCGTCATTTTCTTTGATATCACCCTGGGCCTGGCCTGCTTTTTGGGTGTTGGCGCCCTGATGGAAGCGCTGCCCTGGCTGCAGCGGGTCATCCTGGGCATCGGAAGTCTGATCGTTCTGTGGATCGGTTTGGGGCTTTTGCGCAGCAAGGCCTCTCTGGAGGGTGGCCGGGATGTGAATGTGCCCATTTGGAAGGTCATCACCACCGCCTGCGTGGTTACCTGGTTCAACCCCCAGGCCATCATTGACGGCACCATGATGCTGGGCGCTTTCCGCGCCAGTCTGCCGGAGGGGATGGATCTGTTCTTCATCGGTGGATTTGCCTCCGCCTCCGTACTGTGGTTCCTGGGAATCTCCGCCATCATCTCCCTGTTCAGTGCCCGGTTCAACGACAAGATCCTTACCGTCATCAATAAAGTCTGCGGTGCGGTCATCATTTTCTACGGACTGAAGCTCCTGCACAACTTTATCCAGCTGATGGGGTGGCTGTAATTTATGATAAAATCCACCGGAAATGTCTTTTCCGGTGGATTTTTTGGTCACTCTTTGATATAATGACCCATACACAGACAAAACGAGGAGAGACCTGCGGCATGGAGAAAAATTATAAATTGGTCATCGCCTATGACGGCACCCGCTTTTTCGGCTGGGAACGTCAGCCGGGTCGTGATACCATCCAGGGAAAACTGGAAAGTGTTCTGCAGCGGCTGCAGGGAAGTCCGGTGGATGTGATCGGTGCCGGCCGCACCGATGCCGGCGTCCATGCCCGGGCCATGGTGGCCAATGTGCGGCTGGATGTGCCCCAGAGCCCCGACGAGATCCGGGACTACCTGAACCGCTATCTGCCCGATGCCATCGCCGTCCGGGATGTGAAGGAGGCGGGGGACCGGTTCCACGCCCGCTATAACGCACTGGGCAAAACCTACCGCTACACCTGTTTTGACGGACCGGTCAAACCGGTGTTTGACCGCCGCTATGTGACTATGCTGGACTACAGTCCCGATGTGGAACGGATGCAGCAGGCCGCCGCTCTGCTGACCGGTCAGCATGATTTTGCCAGTTTCTGCGGCAATCCCCGCATGAAAAAATCCACCGTCCGACTGGTGGACAGCATCACGGTGGAGCGGCATCGGGATCGGATCCATTTTACCTTCCACGGCACCGGCTTTCTGCAGAACATGGTCCGCATTCTGGTGGGCACACTGCTGGAGGTGGGCCGCGGATACTGGGAGCCGGAGCAGGTAACGACGATTCTGGAATCCCGGGACCGCAAACAGGCGGGTCCTACCGCACCGCCGGAGGGCCTGTGTCTGATGAAAGTGGACTATTGATCCACCTGGAGGAGGTGCTCCTATGAATTATGAAGGGCAAATCTGCCGCTCCCCCATGGAGCGCGGCTCCTTTATGCTGCCGGTGGCAGTGGGCTGCTCCTACAATGCCTGCACCTTCTGCACCCTCTTTAAACACCTGACCTACCGTCAGTTGGATCGGGAGCAGATCGAGCAGGAGCTGCAGCGGGTGCAGCAGTTGGGCGGCAACCCCAAAACGGTCTTTTTGGGGGATGGCAATGCCTTCGGTTTGGACACTGACCATCTGCTGTGGATTTTGGAGCGGGTCCACCACTATTTCCCTGCCTGCACCACCGTCAATATGGATGCCACTGTCACCAACATCAGTTTGAAGTCCGATCAGGAACTGAAGGCCTTGGCGGAGCAGGGTGTCCACGGTCTGTATCTGGGCATCGAAAGCGGTTTGGACGATGTGCTGCAATTTTTCCGCAAGGACCACACGCTGGAACAGGCCTATCGCCAGATCCCCCGGATCCAGGAAGTGGGCATGGTCTACAATGCCCATATCATGACCGGCATCGCCGGCCGTGGAAGAGGATTGGAAAATGCGGAGGCCACCGCAGCCTTCCTCAACCGCACCAAGCCCAACAATGTGACCAACTTCAATATGTTCCTCCACTGGAAAGCTCCCCTGTATCGCGAGGTGGCTGCCGGCAACTATCAGGCCTCGGATGAACAGGAGGATCTGCGGGAGGAGCGGCGTTTTCTGGAATGTATCGAAACCCCCATCATTTACGATGCCCTGCACGATGTGGTGGAGGTCCGCCTGAAGGGACAGCTTCCCCGGGACCGGGAAAAGCTTTTGGCCAAGGTAGATCAGGCCATTGCCTACTGGGAAACCCAGTCTCCCTGCATCAAGTGGTATCCCTGATTCATAAAAATCCCCGATTCCAAGGAATCGGGGATTTTTTGTTTTACATATCGCGGATATCCTTCAGCAGATCATCCAGGGACATCCCGTCCAGTTCCTCCAGCGTCTCGGAGGGACGGGCCGGCTCCACGGGTTTCGGCAGTGCGTCCACCCTCTCATCGGCATCAGAATTTACTTCCTCTGCTTCCGAAATTTTCGTTTCCTCTGCAGGGATCTCTTCCGCGGAAATCTCCTCTGCAGCCTCTTCCACCGGGATCTCCTCTGCGGGAGTTTCCTCCTGTGCAGGCCGTTCCTCCGTGGTCTCTTCCACAGGGATCTCTTCTGCAGGAACTTCCTCTGCCGGAGTTTCTTCTGCAGGACTCTCTTCGGCCACTTCTGCCACAGGCTCCTCTTCCGCAGGAGTCTCCTCCGCAGGCACCTCCTGCGGCTCTTCCGCCACCGGTTCCGGTGCAGGGGAGTCCTCTCCCTCTGCCGGTTGTTTCTCCTGCTCCAGTTGCTCTGCCAAGCGGGTCAGCAGGGCGGGGGGCTCCTCTTCCGGCACAGCCATCAGCGCCCGCTGGGCCTTTCTGCGGCCACCGGCACGACCCAGGAAGTAGGCTAAAATCACCAGCAACACCAGCAAAAGGCCAAATCCGATCGCCGCCAATGCCCACACGGGCAGCCAACGGTCCGTATAAGGCAGAGTCACCGGCAGCCACAGGGCAGCGGACAGGCTCTCCCACAGGGTGGGGGGTTCCGGCTCGGGCTCAGGTTCTGCATCGGGAGAAATGATCTCCGGCAGAACACCGGCATAAGCGGGCATCCGGATCACATGCACGGTATAGTCCAGGGTGGTGATCCCATCCTCCGCCGTGCAGCGGATGGATACCAGATTTTCACCCTCAATCAGAGGCTTCTCCGCTTTCGTCACACTGAGCGCCTTACTGTCGTGGGCCACACCGGACAGGCTGATATGCTCCGCCTCATAGGGCAGATACACCACATAGTCGGTGATCTCCGAAGAGAAGGCGGGAGACAGCGCACCGTCCGAGATGCTCAGCTCCGACAGGGTGGCATCTGTGCTGGCCACATAGTTGGGATCCTGCTGCCGAGTCACATAGATGTAGTAGCGCTTGGTATTGCCGTTGGCCGCCGTCACCTTGACGGTAACGGTGTTGCTGCCCACGGACAGGTCGTTGCCGGACACGGAGTAGTCTGCGCCGGAATCCGCTGTCCGCACGGACAGGGACAGCTTGCTGACCGAGTAGGGCACTGTGGTGCTATACTCCGTGGTACCGGAGGAGAAGGAGGGAGACAAGTCTGCATTGGAGCAGGACAGGCCCTCCAGATTGGCATTGCCGGACAGGGGCGCGGCGATGGTCGCCGACCAGGACGCCGAGCCAAGGGAGGTGTCGCTGGCTCCATCGGAGACGGTAATGCCCGTGATGGAAGCGGACACGGAAGTGCCGGGAGAGACGGAACTCTTGACCTTGAAGGTCACGGAGAACAGAGACTTATCGCCGTTGATGGGACTGGTTTGCTCCGAATCCCACAGGATATACTTGCTTCCACTGGTTTTCATATCCCAGGTTCCGCCGATGATCTGCGAACTGCCGGTCATCTCCAGCGAACCGCTGTCATAGGTCAGATTGGCATCAACACCCAGGATATTGCTGCCGCTGACAGAGAAGGTCACCTTAACGGTATCTCCGGCCCGCAGGGTGCCGGAGCCCTTGAAACTGGCTCCTGCCGCCTCTGCCCGCTGCGGCATCAGGAAAACGACCAGCAGCAGCGCCAACAGTACTGCGGGGAGTTTATGGGAAATTCGTTTCATCAAAACAGGCACCTGCTTTCTGATCAATTGGGCTGAATGGAACTGCGGCCCAGGAGAACGGAGGTCATCTGAACCATATCCGTAATGGTCACCTTTCCATCGCCGTTCAGGTCTGCCGCCTGGAAAGCTGCCGTAGACAGGGACGCTCTTCCCAGCAACTGCGCCTGCAGCTGGACCATATCGGTCACGGTGCTCTTTCCGTCACCGTTCAGATCACCGGTCACCACTACAGTCAAAGTCTCTGCCACACCGCCGTTGAGGGTGCGCTCCACCACCATGCCGGTAGCGATCTGCTCATTGGTGACCGCATCACCCTGACGGATGGTCACCACATTCTTGGGGAGCAGGTCTCCCAGCACGGTCTCTACGGAAGTCCCCAGCGGGATGGCCCGCAGGAATCCGTCCTGCGCCTTATAGGTGGGGCTGGCGATGGGCTCGTCACCGGCCAGTTCCTTGGCCTCATACTGGGCCACGAAGATGATATCACTGCTGCCCATCTTCATCCCTGCCGTATAGCCGCCCCAACCGGTAAACTCATAGTAATGGGTATTGTCGGAGGGTCTGGCGGGAACTTCGGTGGGTGCGGGGATCTCCGTTCCCTCCGTCAGCGTTCCGGAGCTTATCACAGACTGATCGTAGTTCTGGAACTGATAGGTATACAGCTTACTGTAACGGGCGTAGATGGTAATGTCGCCGGACGGCATGATGGAGCTGGCCGTGATCTGCTCGCCGCCCTCCTTGGCCGTAAACCAGCCTACAAAGGCATAGCCCTCAAGTGTCGCTTCGGGCAAAGTGCCGTAGACCTGACCGGGCTTGACCTTGCGGCTGCCTTCGCTGACACTGCCGCCGTTGGCATCAAAGGTAACCGTCTTTTCTCCCGTAGATACGTAGAAGGGGGATTCCAGCACAAAGGTTCCGTCGGTAGGGGAGGTACTGGTGGCTGTGATGCGCAGGGTATAGTTGCCGCCGGGCAGACGACTGAAGGCCACATCGTCATCCAGCTTCTTCAGGTCATAGCTGGTGGCATTGGGACTTGCCGTTGCCGGGGTGAACGCATCCTTCCCGGCACTGTTGAGCACGGCCACCTTTACCGTCTGGATGGGGTAGGCGCAGCGCAGAGTGCCGCGGAAATAGAAGGTGGAGTTGCCCTCCTGCAGGCCGCTTTCATAGGTGGGATAGCTGGCACCGGAGAGGGACCAGCCGGACCCGGCCAGGGACAACTGCCACTGCGCGGCCTCCGCTCCGGTATTCAGCCGGCCGCCGGCAGAATAGCTGGAGGCGGTCAGATACTTTTCCGTGCCGCGGTTGAGCAGGGAGAAGCCGCTGTTGAGGTTGGCGATCTGCCACATCTGCTCGTTGCCGGTGGAGGGTTCCGCCAAAGAGACGGAGCCGTCACTGTTACCGGTCAGTCGCAGGCCGGTCACCACATTTTCAATGGTATAATATCCGCTGGCGTAATAGGTAAAACGAAAGCGCTGCTGATCGGAATCCGCCAGAGCATTGAGGAGGATGCCGTCATCGCCGACCACTGCCGTCAGATTGGCATTCTCAGCCACCTGCAGCCGGTAAACACCCTCCGCCAAGGGGGCATCGGCATATCCGTACTGCACCAGCATCTGCTGCGCTACCGAGGGTTCATTGATCCGCAGGCGCTCATAGACGCCGATCTGAATGCCCGAGGAGTTGCCGCTGAAATAGTACAGGGATTTCCCGGCGATGCCGTATTTTTCCGCCGTCTTGCCGCTCATCATATAGGAGCCTTCCGTGCCGACACGGCCGGACTCTGCATAGATGGCGTCAATCAGGATTCTCTCGGCCTGATTGGTAAAGCCGCCCAACGCCGTGAATGCCCGGGTGATCACATTCTTTGCACCGCCGGTACCATGCTGCACGGCGCGGGACCAAAACACATTGCGCAGGGCAATGCTGTAGTTGTCCATGTCAAAACCCGGCACCGCAGACTCAATTCTGTCGACGATGGGATCATAATAGCCGCGGCGCACATAGTTGCGTTGGGCCTGCTCAAAGCCGGCACTGTTTTCCTCCGCCAGTTTGCGCCACTCTGCATCAAAGTTGCTGCCATAGCCGGCACCGCCATTGTAGTAAGCTGCATGCAGACGGTCGCCGATCTGTTTATAATATGTATTTTCCGAGGCCTGGCACCACTCAAAGAAGTGCTTGGGACCATCCGATGCGCTGGCAAACTGATAGGAACCGTAGGACTTGCCGCCCAGGTCCCCGACACCGGTGGAGATATGGCCGGGACCGGAGGCCTCATATCGGGCACTGAGGGTGCCCAACAGGTCCTCCTCCTGATCGTCCGCCGCCGTGGCAAATGCCATCAGCAGACTGGTTCCGACCAGCAGGACCAGCGCCAGAAAAACGCCTGCGATGATCCAGTTTTTATGGCGTGCAGCAGTCATCGTGTCTCCTCAGCTCCCTCTCCGGAAAGATTTACATAATAAGATACGGTAGCAGTATACCATGCAGTTGTCCAGACTGTCTACCACAAAACACGAAAAAACTCGGATTTGGCCACATTTTTCCTTGCACTCCACAAGATTTAGGTGGTAATCTGTCGAAGATTCCCGTATAATGGGAGGCGGAAACAGGCTCTTTTCGGCAAGACCATGGATGCCGCCGAAAACTGCTTCCGGAAAATGACAGTTCGAGGTGTATTATGTCAACTGCAAAAAGAGAGGCACGATCCGGAAAGAAGTGGGTCCTGCCCGTAATGATCGCAGCTGTGGTCGTTATTGCCCTGCTGGTTCTGCTGCTGTACAAAAAGCCGGAGGAACTGGCAAGCGGTTATATCGCCGGTCCTTCCCCCGCGGTGGAGATGCTGGACGAAGAGGGTGCCGTACTGGGTACATTGACCCGCGGCAGCCAGATCACCTATGTAGTCGTAGAGGAGGATGAGGAACAGGAGCTGGTGAAGATCTATCCTCAGGAGGATTCTCCCGCCTGGATCCCCGTCGAGAATCTGGTGCTCGATGTGGCACAAGTGGTTACCACCCCCGCCGTCTATGTGCGCACTCCCGTCAGCCTGACGGACGAGAAGGGGCTCACTCCCTATGAGCCGGTGGAGCAGGGTACGGCTCTGACCGTCACCGGATACAGCGGCCTGCAGGCAGACGGCTCCGTTGCCGCCTATCAGGTCAAGCGCACGGATGGCACCGGCTATATCCGTGCCGACTATGTGACCATGGAGAAGAGCACTGCCATGGCCCACTATGATGAGGAGATCTATCAGCTGCACGCTTCCCGCGGCGACAGCTGGGGCGGCGGCGATGCGGCCGGTCTGGACTACTATCCCCGGAAGAAGGGTGACTTTGCCGCGCAGGGCAACACCATGCCCGAGGAAGTCCGGGCCCTGTACCTCAATGGCGGTGTGCTGGACATCCTGCCCACTTATCTGGAGATCGCCGACAACTGCGGCATCAATGCCTTTGTGGTGGACATTGTGGACGGCGAAGCCATCAGCTACGCCTCCCCGGTGATGCAAAAGTACTCTCCCTCCGCCTACGCCGATGCCATCAGCACCATGGAGGAGTATCGCACCGCCATCAAGACGCTGAAGGATGCCGGTTACTATGTAATCGGCCGCATCACGGTCTTTAACGATGCCAATCTGGCCAAGGATCACCCGGAATGTGTCATCGCCGACCGGTCCGGTTCTCCCATGCGTATCAGCGGCATGTACTGGCCCAGCGCCTATAGCCGCTATGTGTGGCAGTACAAGACGGATCTGGCAGCGGAGGCCGTTACCGAAATGGGCTTTAACGAGATCCAGTTCGACTATGTCCGCTTCCCCGACGGCACCTGGCGTTACAAGGACGGAGAGATCGACTATCGCAACCTCTACAACGAGAGCAAGGCGCAGGCCGTGCAGCGGTTTTTGACCTATGCCTGCGACCGGCTCCATGAGATGGGCGTTTATGTCTCCGCTGACGTGTTCGGCGAGTGCGCCGAGGACTATGTATGCGCCTACGGCCAGTACTGGCCCGCTATCAGCTCCGTGGTGGATGTGATCAGCGGCATGCCCTATCCCGATCACTATAATGCCCAAGGCAGTTATCTGCCGTGGGAGCATCCCTACGAGACTCTGTATACCTTCGGCAGTCTGGCCGCTCAACGGCAGAAGGAAACTGCCTCTCCCGCCATCGTGCGCACCTGGATCCAGTGCTACAATGCCATCCGGGAGCCCTACAATACATATGGGCCGGATCAGGTATGGGCCGAGATCAAAGCCCTGCGGGATACCGGCAACACCGGCGGCTATATGACCTGGAACGGCGGCTCCTCCGCCCCCAAGTACCGCAGCCTTATGTCCGCATTTGACAAGTAAACACAAAAAAGCTCCGCAGACAAAAGTCTGCGGAGCTTTTTTATGAAATGGATTTCGATTACACACCAGCAATGCAGGTGATCTCGAACAGATAGGGCTCAGCCACGGTGGGAGCAACCACGGTGTAGCGAGCGGGGCCCACATCCATACCCAGGAAGTAACGATCCCACACCTCATTGGCAACAGCGCGGTCCTCACGCTTGCCGATGAAGATCTGGCAGAACAGAACCTTCTCCAGGCTGGAGCCGGCCTCTTCCAGAACCTTCTTCATGTTCTCGAAAGCCTGAGTGACCTGAGCCTCCAGACCCTCCTTCAGAACCTCGTTCTTGTCCTCGCCGACCATGCCGGAGACGAACACCAGATTGCCATACTTGACAGCCTGAGAAACGTTATGAGTGGGGGTAGCGACCTCGGGGCAAAAAACCTTTTCCTTCTTGAATTCCATGTCTGTACTTCCTTTCCTTATGTTTACTTATTTTCGGCAGGCACCAGGATCTCCACAGTGCCGGCATCGCCGTCGAGACGGATGTAGTCGCCGTCATGGATCTCTGCACAGGGATCCACGCCATCGGGGAAGTCGGCCACACAGGGACGACGGGTGTTGAAGATGGCTGCACCGCACTTGGAGTCCATCTTGGTAAACACATAGCCGATGGGGCCAACGCCATTGTACTCACTGTTGCGGAAGGTATCGGACCAGCCCAGAGAGCCGCGGCTGCAAGGCAGCACGATGATCTTGCCGGCAAAGCTGTCGCCGTAATGGACATGACCTTTTTCCACCACCACACCGGTCTTCACATCGGCACCGGCCCAGCCCACGATGCTGTCGGGGCAGACGAACGCATAACCTTCCACGGAGGGGCCCCATACGGGACGGCCCTTGATCACTTTATTCTCACTCATATCTTCTCTTTACCTCCCAATAGCCGCTGACAGCAGCGTCACAGACTTCCTCATCGGTGCCGTAGTAGCCGGGGCAATCGCGCTCATCCTTGCTGCCGGTAGCCAGCTTGAAGGAGGACAGGCCCACAGACTTTGCACCCTTGGCCACATTGATGGTACGGGCGATGCAGCCGCTGGTCAGGATCTCCACGCCGCACTCCTTCAGGTCCTGAATGACATGAGCCTGCTCGGCCATAGCGTACTGAGCGATGTTGGTGAACACGCAGAAACGCACGCCTTCCTTGACCTTCTTGCCCTTCATGTAGCGGGCGATCTTGATCAGCTCCTCGGCAGAGCAGTTGGGGCAGCCGATCTGCAGGTAGTCGGCGGGGCCGGACTCCTGGCAGCAGACCTCTTCCCAGTATTCCTGCAGCATGGAGTTGGTGATGGTGAATTCTGCCACCGGCTCATGGCCGCCCATGGCCATCTCATAGGTCTGAGCCTCGGGGGACACACCCACGATCAGGCACATCTCGCAGCCGCTGGCCACAGCCAGAGCGGTGAAGAAGGTCTTCAGCTTGATCAGGTCGGGACGCTCAAAGTCGCCGCAGATCACGGGGATCGCATTGGGGGACAGACGACGGGCCACGGCTACGCCCAGCAGATCCCAGTCGGTCTTATCCTTGGTATCGCAGGCCACGTGGAACACGTGGGTGCCGTGACGGTTCTCGGGCAGGTGCAGGCCCCACTTGGGAGCACGGCCGCAGATAGCGGAGCAGAACGTGGTGTTGCCGCCGCCGCCGTTGCCGCGGGCGCCCAGAACGGAGTTGCAGTACAGCACATTACTGGACTCGGTGGTCACGAAATACTCGCCCATCAGAGGCAGCCAGCCGGCCAGATAGGGGGCGCAGGTGGAACCGATCATTACGCCGCGATCCGCTGCATCGGAGAGGATCTGGCGGTTGTTCTCATAGAACTCCTTGGTCTGCTGAGTCCACTCCCACTGGAAGGTATCGCAGCAGTGTACGTCATCCATGACGTAGGTGCTCTCATTAAAGCTGTTGAAGGTCTCGGGATCCATATCCGGGCACTTCAGCTTGGTCTGCCAGTCGTGGTAGCCCATGGCCAGGATGTCGGGACGGTCCAGGTTGCCATCGGGGAAATCAGCGGGCTCGCAGGTGGAGCCGCAGCACAGATGGGCCTTGGTGATCGGCACCAGCTCCTCGGCGCCCAGGATCTTGGCATAGTCAATAATCTTCTGCAGAGCGACCTGCTTGGCAGCGCCGAATTCGCCATCCAGCATGCGCTGCTCATAGGGGGTCAACCGAATCATATCGTGCAATCTCCTCTCATATTGTTTTGTTCTCAATTCCGCCTGTGGTATACACAAGTCGGCTTCTTGGAAACAATCATAGCCGCAAATTTTCGAATTGTAAATATCTTTTTTGAAAGGGGGTTCATTTTGGTGAGTTTGCACAGTTATTTGGCCCTTCTGTTGCCAAATTGCGGCTTGACTTTTTGCCCCCAATATACTATCTTGTATATACAAGTAAAGCACAGCGAAAATTGAACTGTGAGAAAGGATATGATTCTATGAAAATCGCAATCGGAAATGACCAGCACGGCCTGGCCTACAAGCAGATGATCATGAAGACTTTCCCCGAGCATGAATATGTGGATGTGGGCTCTTACGATACCGAGCCGGTCAGCTATCCCGGCGTGGCTGAGAAGGCCGCCAAGCTGGTGGCTGACGGCACCTGCGACCGCGGCATCCTGATCTGCGGCACCGGTATCGGCATGGCTATGACCGCCAACAAGATCAAGGGCGCTTATGCCGCTGTCTGCCACGACATCTATTCCGCTCAGCGTATGATCCTGTCCAATGACGGCAATGTCCTGTGCATGGGCGCTCTGGTCATCGGTATGAAGACCGCCGAGGAGATCGTCCGCCAGTGGCTGCCCCTGCAGTTTGATACCACCAGCGCCTCCGCCGCCAAGGTGGCTCATCTGCGCCAGATCGAGGAGAACAACTGATGAAAGCATTTGATCGCGAGCAGCTGGAGCGTTTGGCGTTTGGCATCCGCCGCAATATCATCTCCACCATCGCCACCAATGGCGAGGGCCATGCCGGCGGCGCTCTGTCCGCCACCGATGCCATTGCCGTTTTGTACGGCGCTATCATGAACTATGACCCCGAGGATCCTCAGGGCCGCGACAAGTTCATCCTCTCCGGCGGCCACAAGTGCCTGGCTCTGTATGGCGCCATGGTGGAGCTGGGTGTGCTGCCCAAGGAGTCCCTGAAGACCTACAATCAGCTGGGCACCGTGTTCCCCGGTCATCCCGATGCCACCAAGCTGCCCTGTCTGGATTTCTCCACCGGCAGTCTGGGTCACGGCCTGCCTCTGGGCTGCGGCTATGCACTGGCCGCCAAGATGCAGGGCGCTGACTACCGCACCTATGTGCTGATGGGTGATGGTGAGCAGGGTGAGGGCAGCCTGTGGGAAGCTGCCGCCTTTGCCGCACACAAGAAGTTGGATAATCTGGTTGCCATTCTGGATGAGAACTCTCTGCAGATCAACGGCCGCACCACGGAGGTCTGCAAGGCCACCGATTTTGAGGACCGTTATGCTGCCTTCGGCTGGTCCGTCCGTGCAGTGGACGGCAACGATGTGGGTGCCCTGTACGATGCACTGGCCGCCGTTCCCTTCGAGGAGGGCAAGCCCTCCATGATCGTCTCCAAGACCACCAAGGGTAAGGGCATCTCTTTCCTGGAGGATCAGGCCAAGTATCACCACTGGAATCCCAAGCAGGAAGAGGGCCAGCGTGCTCTGGATGAATTGGACGCCATTGCGGCAGAAAGGGGCTGGCAGGAATGAAAGATCCCAGAAAAGCATTTGAAATGAAGCTGGTGGAACTGGCCCGTAAGGATCCCCGGATCGTGGCCGTTTCCTGCGACTCCTGCTCCGGCGGTGGCCTGAGCGCCTTCTTCCAGGAGTTCCCTGAGCGCAGCATCGAGACCGGCATCAGCGAGCAGAACGCTGTGAGCCTCTGCGCCGCTTTGGCCCGCCAGGGTCTCAAGCCCGTTCTGGTCATCATCAACCCCTTCCTGACCATGCGCGCCTATGAGCAGGTCCGCGATGATGCCGGTTACATGAACACCAATGTGGTCATGGTCGGTTCCGGCGGCGGTCTGGCCTATTCCACTTTGGGTTCCACCCACATTGCTGTGGAGGATGTGGGCCTGATGCGTTCCGTACCCCATCTGACCATCCTGGCTCCCGGCGATGGTGACGAGGTGGAGTTCGCTCTGGAGCAGGCTCTGTCTGTGGATGGCCCCGTCTATATCCGTATGCCCCGTCAGGCCCGCAATGCTCCTGTAGAGGGTGAGCGGAAGATGGAGCTGGGTAAGGCTGAAGTGCTGGCCGAGGGCAGCGAGGCTCTTCTGTGCGCCTACGGTCCCAGCGCCGAGGAGGCCATGAAGGCCTGCCGTATCCTGCAGGAACAGGGCAAGGCCATCACGGTGCTGAATTTCACCACCGTCAAACCTCTGGATGCCGAGGCCGTTCTGGCCCACACCAAGGGCAAGAAGGCCGTCTTCACTCTGGAGGAGCACGCCCCCGTGGGTGGTCTGGGTTCCGCTGTGGCCGAGGTACTGGCTGAGGCCGGTGCCGGCGTGCCGCTGCACCGTCTGGCTGTGCCCGAGGGCGCCAAGCAGACCGGTCCCTATCCCGAGTTGGTTGCTTACTACGGTCTGGATGGCGAAAGTGTCGCCAAGCAGATCGCAGAAGTTCTGTAAATCTATTGCGCCCCGCAAGAAAAAAGTGTAAAATATTGTAATGTAGACGAACCGCTACAGAGTATGAAAGGAGTAATCGTCATGACTGTAAATTATCGTTCCCAGGGCGAGGGCACCATGGGTGTCAGCTTCCCCCTGTGCGCACTGAATGCTCCCGCCGCCCGCGGCGATGAGGATTACGTCGCCCGTGTTAAGAACCTGGCTCTGACCGCCGAGCAGTATGCTCTGCTGAACGGCACCGTGAAGTATGTGGGTGTGACCCCCCGCTTCCGCGATGTGATCAAGACCTTCGATGTTCCCGCCGGTGAGACCCCCGCCGGTTTCCGCATCGAGAGCACCCTGCAGGCCGATGGTCTGCTGGAGGTGGACCTGGTCCGTGATATCTCCTATGATAAGAACGGCATGAAGCGTCCCACCCGCATGATCTTCTCCGCTGACTCCGCCAACCCCTATGAGGTGGCTCCCATCGCCCCCCTGCTGGGTAACCTGACCTGCAACCCCGGCATCGTGTACGACCTGTTCATCAATAATCCCCAGGCCAATGTGGGCGGTCTGTTCAAGACCCGCGAGGAAGTCATGGGTGAGCTGGGCCGCATCCTGGGCCCCGGCTGCGATATCAGCGTTGAGCTGAACAACCCCTTCGAGAAGGACTTCAACAAGATCCTGGAGGAGTGCGAGCAGTTCAAGGAGATGCTGTCCGAGTACCGTCTGGTGGTGAAGGTTCCCCACACCGGCCCCGTGAACGCCGATAACGTCCACGAGCTGCTGGAGGGTGACAAGCGCTTCTCCAAGCGTTACAACCAGGGTTCCACCGCCGACGCTCTGGCCGGCCACAACCTGGCTCTGAAGCTGCGCGAGCACGGCTACCGCATCAACTACACCCTGATGTTCGAGCCCTATCAGACCGCTATGGCTCTGCAGGCCAAGCCCTACTTTATCAACAGCTTCGTCCGTCACCGCGCCAAGCTGTCCGAGGTCATGAAGCGCCTGGTCAGCTTCTTTGAGATGACCGGTGACCGCAAGTACCTGGAAGAGCTGCGCAAGGAGCTGCTGGCTGCCGACATGCTGCACAAGGGTGAGGCTGACTGCGACCTGCTGGAGGTCCTGCGCATCGCTAAGGATTCCCTGGCATACCGCAACTACAACAATGCCGAGGGTTCCGACGGTCTGGACGGCGTGCGCCACAACCTGCGCCTGCTGCGTCAGAACAACCTGCCCGATACCCGCCTGATTATCTGCTCCATGGAGGGCGACTACAACTATCCCGATATCGACAAGCTGATGGCAGATCCCGAGTATGCCGATATGATCGATCGTATCGTCATCACTGCCGAGCCTCAGTATCTGGCCCGCTTCACCAGCACCAACCAGGTGGTTTCCTACCAGAGAAGATTCATGAACGCCGTCAACAACGACAGCAAGAAGTAAGATCGGGGAGGACACTATGGATAAGAAACTGATGGGCGTATTTGCGCCGATCTCCACTCCCTTTACCACCGAAGGCAAGGTGGACTATGAGGGTCTGGCTGCCAACGTCAAGCGCTATGCCGCTGCCGGTCTGAAGGGCTATCTGGCCCTGGGCTCCAACGGTGAAAACAAGAGCCTGTCCAACGAGGAGAAGCTCCGCGTTCTGGAAACCATCGTTCAGAACAAGGGCGCCGATCAGACCGTTATGGCCGGCTGCATCTTTGAATCCACCATCGAGACCATCGAGATGGGCCGTGAGATGTGCAAGCTGGGGGCCGACTTCCTGACGCTGCTGCCTCCCTGCTATTTCAAGAAGCAGATGACCGACGACGTGCTGCTGCGCTACTTCTCCGATGTGGCCGATGCCGTCAGCGTTCCCTGCCTGGTTTACAACGCCCCCCAGTATGCCGGCGGCGTTGGCCTGAGCCCCAAGCTGATCCGTCGCTGCGCCGATCACCCCAACATCGTTGGTGTGAAGGACAGCTCCACCGGCAACATGGAGAGCATCCTGTTCGCCGTGAAGGATAAGCCCAACTTCACCGTGATGGCAGGCTCCGTCAACAACTTCTTTACCGCAATGACCATGGGCGGCGCCGGCGGTGTGCTGTCCCTGTCCAACTCCTTCCCCGAGATCACCGTGGAGCTGTATGACCTTCTGGCTGCCCAGAAGTGGCCCGAGGCCATTGCCCTCAACACCCGTCTGCTGGAGATCAACCGTGTCATCGGCGGCGCCGGCGGTGTACCTGCCGTGAAGGCCGCTATGGATATGAACGGTCTGGTGGGCGGTGAACCCCGTCTGCCTCTGCTGCCTCTGACTGAGGCACAGAAGGAGGACCTGAAGGCCAAGATCGTTGGCTTCGGTCTGCTGAACTGATCACCAACCAAATTATTTATAATTGGAGGAAGCAAACTATGGCAAAGTATGATTTTATGAGCTTCGGTGAGGCAATGGTCCGCTTCACCCCTCCCGGACATGACCGTCTGGGCCAGGCAGAAGAGCTGCAGCTGGGCATTGCCGCCGCTGAGCTGAACTGCTGCGTCAACATCTCCAACCTGAGCCGCAAGCTGCTCAAGCCCCAGCTGAAGACCGCCTTCGTCACCAAGATGGTGGATGCATGGGATGGCGATTACATCATCAAGCATGCTCAGATGCACGGCGTTGATATGTCCAACGTGGTCGTGATGCCCTACGACAAGATCGGTCGTAACGGCCGTAACGGCAAGTGCTTCATCGAAGTGGGTATCGGCCCCCGTCCCAGCTATCAGACCTATGACCGCGGCCATTCCGCTGTTGCCCGCATCCAGCCCGGCGACATCGATTGGAAGAACGTTCTGGATACCCGTTGGTTCCACTCCACCGGCATCGTGACCGCCGTCGGCGAGCACACCGCCACCGAGGTTCTGGCTGCTCTGAAGGCCGCCAAGGAGAACGGTGCTACCACTTCCTTCGACCTGAACTACCGTCACACTCTGTGGAGCCAGGAAGCCGCTCAGGCCGCCATGGTGGAGCTGATGCCCTACATCGATGTCATCATCGGTAATGAGGAAGACTTCGCTACCATGCTGGGCATCAAGGCCGACAACACCGATGAGAACTACTCCAAGATCGATCCCATGTGCTACAAGAAGGTAGCCGAGAAGGTCATGGAGAAGTATCCCAACGTCCAGGTGGTTGGTAACTCCCTGCGTGAGGTCACTTCCGCTTGCCTGAACAACTGGCAGTGCGTCATGATGACCCGTAACGGTTACTTCGTCTCCCGCAAGTACATGAACATCGAGATCTATGACCGCGTGGGCGGCGGTGACTCCTTCGCCTCCGGCCTGATCTGGAACCTGCTCAACGGCAAGCCCGAGCAGGAGTGCATCGACTTTGCCGCTGCTTACTCCGCTCTGTGCCACACCATCCGCAACGACTGGAACCTGGTCACCACCGAGGAAGCTTACGACGTCATGAAGGGCGGCTCCGCCCGCGTGAAGCGCTAAGCTGTCACAGGATAACTCCACAGGGAGGGCACCGATGGTGCCCTCCCTGCTTTTCCGAAGCAACAAAAAGGGTCCGTATTCCAATGGAATACGGACCCTTTTCTCTTGTTTTCACAGTTCCATGGTGATCTTGATCTTCTCCCCACGGAAAACCACCTTGCTGTACTCAAAGGTGCGGCCTTCGGCATCCATGATCTGATCCCGCAGCAGCAAAAGCGGCTGACCGGTAAAGATATTCAACAGATTGGCTTCCTCCGGATTGGCCGCCACGGACTCCAGTGTCTCCACCGCCCGAGCGCGGTTCAGCCCATACTCCCGGCTCAGAATGGTGCACAGCTGCTCACCGCTGAGATCATACTGATCAATCCCGGGGCAGTAGGCCTCCGGCAGGTAGGAAATATGGATGCTGAGCGGCTCCCCCTTCAGGTAGCGCAGACGCCGCAGCACATAGACGCTGGGATCCGCCAGTCCGGGGAAGTGCTTCATCAGCTTCCGGTCCATGGTCTCCTTGCCGATGGAGATCAGCTTGGTGGAAACCTCATATCCCATCTGCTCCAGCTGCTCCCGGATGCCTGCATAGGACAGGGAGTGGGCCACGATTTTGGGTTCGGACACATAGGTACCCTTACCGGGCACACGGAACAACAGCCCCTCCTGCACCAGTTTGGTGATCACATTGCGCACAGTGGTGCGGCTCACTTTATAGATGGCACTCAGCTCATTCTCCGAGGGAATCACAGAGCCCGGAGCCCACTCCTTGGTCTCCAGCTGCTTGCAGATCATCTCCTCAATTTGCGTGTGCAAGGGCTTGCCATTGGTTTTGTCAAGGGCGTGCAATCCAACACGGTCCATGGCTTTAACCTCCAACGAAATTATCTTCGAAACGGGAACGCAAAATCTCCCGGCTTGTTTGTATACATATAGAGATAGAATACATGATTTTGCCCCATATTTCAAGACTTTCCTTCCAAAAAGACCTGTTTCCCCACAAAATGTCACAAAAGAGACCCCTCGCTGTGCAAGGGGTCTCTTTTGGCATTTTCGGCACTCAGCTTACCGCTTTTCGGGCAAAGGAATTATCCACCAGCTGTCCAAAGTCCACCCAATCCTTCCGCTCCAGTTCGCCGGCCTGTTCCATCACGGTCTCCAGCCGCTCCAGTGCCGCCTGCTCCATCACAGGGGTTGCGTTCCAGGCGTCGATCTCCCGATGACGGGCCGTCACCTTCTCCAGCACCTCCAGAGAGGTATCCGGGAACTGGTCGGCGATGGCCTCCGCCACCTCCCGATCACTGTGGGTGGCGATCCACTTCTGGGCACGGGCGATGGCGTTGGTAAAGCCTTGAACCACATCGGGGTTCTGCTCCAAATAGCTGCGGTTGGCAAAGTAGGCGGTATAGGGGATCTCACCGCTCTCTGTGCCGATGGAACAGAGCACATATCCCTTGCCGGCCAGTTCCACCTCCGTGGCGGTAGGTTCAAAGAGCGCTACATAGTCCCCGTGGCCGCCGGTAAATGCACCGGCCATCATATTGAACTGCACGGAGGTGTCCACCACCGCATCCACATGGGGCTCCACTCCGTTGAGACGCATCACATACTCCAGCGTCATCTCCGGCACTCCGCCGGCGCGGCCGCCGATGACGGTCTTTCCCCGCAAATTCTCCCAGGAAAAGGTCTCCTGGGTGCGCCCCACCAGGAAAGATCCATCCCGCTTGGTCAGCTGCGCGAAAATGACAGGAGCATCCTCTTTCCCCTGGTTGTGTACATAGATGGCAGCCTCCGGACCGGCCAGCCCAATATCGGATTGCCCGGACACCACTGCCGTCATCACCTTGTCGGCTCCACCACCGTTGGTCAATTCCACCGTCAGTCCTTCCTGGGCAAAGAAGCCCTGACTCATGGCCACATACTGCGGTGCATAAAACACAGAATGGGTAACCTCATTGAGTCTGACCACCTGGTTTTCCTGCTTTGTACCGCAGCCACTCAGGGCAGACAGCAGCATCAGCAGGGCACAGACACCGGCAAATACTTTTTTCATGGTATAACCCCCCAGAATCGATTCAAATATTTCTCCGCCCACAGCACCAGGCGGTACATCACAACTGCCGCCGCTGCCAGCAGCAGTACGCTGGTCATCACCAGATCCATATTAAATACCTGCGATCCATAGACGATCAGATATCCCAGACCGGCTCTCGACACCAAAAACTCTCCCATAATCACGCCCACCCATGAAAGACCCACATTGACCTTCAAGGTGTTCAGTAGGGTGGGGTAGTTGGCAGGAAACACCAACAGCCACAGAATCTGCCCGCGGCTGGCATTGAGGGTGCGCATCAGCCGGATCTTCTCCGGATCCGTACCGAGAAAGCCCTGATACATGGAGAGAATGGTGACAATCAGGGAGATGGCCAGCGTCATCACAATGATGGAGCCCATCCCCGCTCCCATCCAAACGATAAAAATCGGCCCCAACGCCGTTTTGGGCAGGGCGTTGAGCACCACCAGATAGGGATCCAGAATCCGAGCCAAATCCTCGGACCACCACATGGCGATGGCCACCAGCGTCCCCAGTAGGGTCCCCGCCAGAAATCCTACCACCGTCTCCAGACAAGAGGTTGCGATATGCAACGGCAGTTCTCCGGTGCGGCAGAGATTGAGGAAGGTCTGCACCATCCGGCTGGGACTGCTGGTCAAAAAGCCGTCTGACAGCCCCACATGTGTACTCAGCTCCCAGAACCCGAACACGCCTACCAACAGCAGAATCTGCCAGATCCGGATGATTCTGCGCCGCTTGCGACGTTGGGCCAGCCACTGCAGCCGACCGGGTGACGGCGCGTTTTCATGCATGGGTATTCAGCTCCTTCCAAATGGCGTTGAAAAAGGTATGGAAAGCCTCGGTATCCCGCCGGGCCAGCGGATCCATCTGCCACAATCCATCCATATGAAAGTCCGCCTGCACCACCGCCGGGCGATGACTCAGCACCAACACCCGGTCGGACATACTGATGGCCTCGGAAATATCATGGGTCACCAGCAGAGCGGTCTTGTGTTCCTGCCGAATGATCTGCCAAATATCGGAAGATACACTGAGCCTGGTCTGATAATCCAGCGCAGAGAACGGCTCATCCAACAGCAGGATCTTCGGATTCGTAGCCAGCGTCCGGATCAGTGCGCAGCGCTGCCGCATCCCGCCAGATAACTGACTGGGCCGCATCTGCGCGAAATCTGCCAGTCCATAGCGGTCCAACAACCGCCGTACCTGCGCAAACTGCTCCTCCGTCCGCTGCCGGTGCAGAGTTAACCCCAGGGTCACATTGTCCCAAATAGTACGCCACTCAAAGAGTTGATCCCGCTGGGGCATAAAGCCGATTTTTGGTGTCGGACCGCAGACCGGCTCTCCGTCCACGGCAATACTGCCGCCGAAGAGGGGCTCCAGCCCTGCGATGGCGGAGAGTAGTGTGGATTTTCCACAGCCGGAGGGTCCCACAATGCTGCAAAACTCCCCCTCTGCCATGGAAAACGAGATATCCCGCAGGGCTTCTACCTCCCCCTCGGGAGCTTGATAGACAAAAGCCGCCTGTTTCAGTTCAATCAGCACATACTTGCCTCCTTTCCCGGAATAATACTCTCCGTGGCATTATATGCCGCGGGCCAAAACCGGTGTCTCTTGCCAGAGGGGCTCCGCATTTGGTACAATAGGCACAGAAGATTTCCGCGAAAGGAGTGCGCGTATGAAATTTTGGAAGATGAACGGTGCCGGCAACGATTTTATTCTGCTGGATAACCGCCAGCTGCAGCTGCCTCAGGAGTGTTTCTCCCAGTTGGCCCGCCATCTGTGCGAGCGGAGATTGTCTCTGGGTGCAGACGGCCTGATGGTGGTAGAACATCCCCGGGAGGACGGCGACTACCGGATGATTTTTTATAATGCCGACGGTTCCATGGGGGAGATGTGCGGCAACGGTGCCCGTTGTATCTGTCGCTATGGGTACGAAAACGGTCTGGCCGGTGAGATTCAGCGGGTGGAGACCACCGCCGGACTTCTGACCGGTCAGCGGATCGATGCTCGTCAGTATCGCATCCGCCTGCAGGATCCTTCCGTGATCCGGTTGGAGGACAGGGTGGAAGTGGATGGTATCCAATATCCCTGCGCCTATGTGGAATTGGGCAATCCCGGAATTCCTCATGCGGTAGTCCCTATCGAAAATCTGCGGCAGATCCCGGAGGAGGAGCTATTTGCTTTGGGCCGCAAGCTGCGATATCATCCGGCCTTCCCCAAGGGCGCCAATGTGAACTTCTATGAGATCCTGGGGCCCAACCACATCTACGAGCGCACCTGGGAGCGCGGTGTGGAGGGCTTCACCTATGCCTGCGGTACCGGGACAGGCTCTCTGGCCGTTGTTCTGACTCTGCAGGAAAAGGTCACCTGTGCCCCCATCCGGGTGGATATGACCGGCGGTCAGCTGGTGGTGGATGCACATTGTGAAAACGGACACATCTCTCACTTGTATCTTACCGGCCCTACCAATATTGTTGCTGTGGGTGATATCACCGATGAGGAACTCCCTCTGTAGCGGTTCTCATCCCCATTTGGTTTTCACATCACAAAAAGCCGCTCTTTTTTCCTTCTTTTTTATGGAAAATGCACCATTGGCCGCTTGACGGGCGGCACCCGGCGGTGATAAAGTCATACTAGAAACCAAGAAAAACGGTGGGACTTCCCCTTAGAGTCCTACCTGAAAAAAACACGGTATCTGCAAAATTTTAAGGAGGATATTGCTATGATTATTGGTATTCCTAAGGAAGTTAAGGATTCCGAGACCCGACTGGGCCTGACCCCCCCTTACGTCCGCTCCCTGACTCAGCAGGGCCACACCGTCTATTTCCAGAAGAACTGCGGTCTGGCCGGCGGTATGTCCAATGAGGATTTCCTGGCGGCTGGCGGCCAGATGGTCGACACCATGGAGGAAATCTACAACAAGTGCGAGATGATCGTCAAGTTCAAGGATCTGGAGCCCGAAGATCTGGCCATGCCCTTCCGCAAGGGTCAGATGATCTTCACCGCCTTCCACATGGGCGAGAATACTGCTAAGCCCGAGCAGGTCAAGCGCCTGCAGGAAGCCGAAGTCACCTGCGTATCCTATGAGATCACCCGTTTCGCCGATGGCACCCGCGCTCTGACCCGTCCCATGGGCGAGATCGCCGGCCGTATGGCTCCCCTGCTGGGTGCTCAGTATCTGCAGCGCCAGTACGGCGGCAGCGGTGTGTGCATGATGCCCATTACCGGTGCCAAGCGCGCCCGCGTCGTCATCATCGGCGGCGGTGTAGCCGGTCTGGGTGCCGCTGAGACTGCTCTGGGCCTGGGTGCCGAAGTTGTGGTCTTTGAGAAGGACCTGCGCCGTCTGGAGTACCTGCGCAGCGTGATCCCCAATGCCGCTCTGCGCATCATGGAGGAGACCTCCTTCGCCGAGGAAGTCGCCCGCGCCGACGTGCTGATCAACTGCATCTTCGCCTTCCCCGGCATGAAGGTGCCCGTTGTCACCCGTGAGATGGTCCGCAGCATGGCTAAGGGCTCCGTCATCGTGGATATCGAGGGCGAGCGCATCATCGAGACCGCTCAGTACACCACCATCAGCAATCCCTACTTCATCGAAGAGGGCATTGTCCACGTGGGCATCACCAACATCCCCGCTATGGTTCCCGCCGCTGCCAATGTGACCTTCCCCGCCGCCATCTACTCCATCGTGGAGGATACCGCCAACTACGGCCTGAAGGAAGGCGCCAAGCGCAACTTCGTGCTGCGTTCCGGCATCATGATGGTGGAAGGCAAGATGACCAGCCCCCTGGTTGCCAAGACTCAGGGTGTGGAGTGCGTTCCTCTGGACGACGTTCTGTAAGCCAACTTACCGCATACATCAAAAGCGCCTGCCGACTGAACTGAACCAGTAAAAACGGACAATAGACAAAAAGCCCCCTGATGTAGGATAATAACTACATCAGGGGGTGTTATTATGTCCGGTAAGAAAGGCATGAAAAAGTATCCTATAGGGATACGAGAAG
>SVLV01000001.1 GCA_015067765.1 Oscillospiraceae bacterium
GAAGATGACCAGGGCATCGAAACATACGCCACACCCACCCAGCTGGCAAAGGCGATGACCGCTGACCTCTCCGTGGAACTTGCGGAGGCAACGCTGTACGCAGATGACGGCGCTGCCGAAATCGTGAAGGAATTTAAGTCCGGCACCCTGTCCCTTGGTGTGGATGACCTGGGCGGTAGCGTGGCTTCTGACCTTACCGGCTCCACCATCGACAATAACGGTGTTGTTATTTCCGCTGCGGAAGACGGCGGCACTCCCGTTGCAGTCGGTTTCCGGGCAAAGAAGTCCAATGGCAAGTACCGCTACTTCTGGCTGTACCGTGTCAAATTTGGCATCCCTGCCACCGCCCTGGCGACCAAGGGCGACAGCATTACCTTCTCCACACCTACCATCGAAGGCACCATCCTTCGCCGGAACAAGCCGGATGCCAAGGGTACGCACCCCTGGAAGGCAGAGGTCACCGAAGGCGATGCCACCGTCAAGGCAGAAACCATCACCAACTGGTACAAGGAAGTGTACGAGCCTTCCTTCACTACCACCACTACCGAATAAGGACTGGTGATGCCCAGATTTGTACGTGCCGCTGCCGCCGTGGTTGCACCCGTACCGCCATAGGACAACGCCAGCGCGGTTTCCAGAGTGATTTCCTCAAAATCCTGTCTGTCATATGCCAGCTTCACCGCATAGGCATTTGCCGCCACCGTGGTACTGGTAGAGGTCACGCTGGAGGACAGCTTGGTCAGACCGTAATAAGTGGTGGTGGCGGTGGACTTACTGATCAGTTCCCAATAGGAGCCGTTATAGACGAAGAGAACAACCTCGCCGCTCCTCCACATATAGGTACTTGCCGCCGTGGACCCATACTGCTTGATGGCAATGGCTCCCGTACCGTTTACATTCAGCGTGGGGGATGCACCCGAATTGTAATAGGTGAACTTGACAGCGATGGTAGCACCAGTCTCCAACACAAAGCCGGAGCAAGTTACTACCTTGGCCACCGTTGCCGCCGCCGTTGCACAAGTTCCATAGTAGAACGGAGGGTTGCCAAAATCATAATCGATTTGGTCCGGGGTCAGCGTACCTTCAATCCTCACATCACCCACGATATGACCGTCACCCACAACATGGAGCGCGGCATCCGGTGTAGGGGTGTTGATACCCACCATCTTCTTTCGCAACGCCACCAGGGGCGTACCCTGCGGGACGGTGAAATAAAGGCTGAGTGCCGACAGCGAACTCAGCTGATCCCGAATGTACAGGTGGAAATCGTAGGACGAATTGGCATCCAGACTACACAATTCCAGGTTGGAGAACGAGAAGCTGGTGCCATTTTGCGTAACAGACGATGTGATGTTTGTATACGCACCATCCAGAATGAAGTTGATGATACTGAGGATGATTTCCGGCAATGCCGCAATCAGCACCGGGATGGCGGCAAGCAGACCGTCAGCCAGGCCGGTAATCAGCTGGAGAGCGGCATCCAAAATCATAGGCAGGCTGTTGATGAGGCTCTGCACGATGGTGATGATTGCCTGGATCGCCGCCGGGATGAGGGTCGGCAGAGCCGAGGCAATGCCCTGTACCAGGGACATTACAATCTGAATGGCGGCTTCTACCAACAGGGGCAGATTTTCAATCACAGTATTGACGATGGTGAGGACTGCCTCAATGACCACGGGAATCAGCTGCGGCAACAGAGTCAGCAGCGTGTTCAGCACCTGGGAGAACAGGTCCACAACGGTCTCCAGGAGTGTCGGCAGTAGTTCTACCACCGTCTCAAGCAGAGCATTCAGCGCTGTTGGGAGCGCCGATATGATGTTCTCTATCACCGGGGTAATATTGGTCAGCACATCCTGGAAGGCATCGACCACATTGTTGCAGAGTTGCTCGATGTCGGCATCGGCATTACCGAAACCAACCACCAGGTTGCTCACCGCCGCCTTCATGGCATTCATGGAGCCTTCGATGGTATGCTCGGCTTCTGCCGCCGTGGCTCCGGCAACACCCATACTCTCCTGGATGACGTGGATAGCGGAAACCACATCGGCATAGGAACTGATATCGTACTCAATGCCGGAAATCGCCTGGGCATCTGCAAGCAGACGCTCCATTTCCGTCTTGGTACCGCCGTAACCCAGTTTGAGGTTATCCAACATGGTGTAGTTCTGCTTGGCAAAGCCCTGGTATGCGTTTTGGATGAGACCAATGTCGGTGCCCATCTTATTGGCATTATCCGCCATGTCGGTGATTGCCATATCCGCATATTTGACCGCCGCCTCCGTATCGCCGCCCAAAGAGGAAATCAGCGATGCGGAGAAGGATGTGACCGTGGACATATAGTCATTGGCGGACATACCGGCCGTTTTATAGGCGTTGTTGGCGTATTCCTGCATAGCCGCAGAGGAGTCTTTGAACAGGGTGTCGATACCGCCGACCAACTGCTCATACTCTCCGTATGCCTCGACTACTGCTTTGCCCAGGGAAACAGCTGCGGCAGCGGCGGCGGTGACCACCGCGCCCATCGCCACACCCACACCCTTCAGAACAGATCCCAGTTTGGAGAACTTTCCTTCGGAATCCTCTGCGGCATCGGCGGCATCGTCCAGGTCATCTGCCATCTCATCGGCAGAATCGCCTGTATCGTCCATTTCCTTGCCCAGCTTGTCCATGGCCTCTTCGTTATCGGCCAGTTCACGCTCCATGCCGTTCAGGGCGGCTTGGGCGTTATTCAGCTGAATCTGCCACGCCTGGGTCCGGCGGTCATTTTCGCCAAAGGTCTCGGCGGCATTCTGCATGGCTTGGCGGAGCATCTCCACCTTTTTCTTCTGTGCCTCGACCTGTTCAGCCAAGACCTTATGTCTGGCGGCCAGGGCTTCGGCAGAATCGTCGCTCTTGGAGAATTGGGACTCCACCAGCTTCATTTCCGAGCCGAGGACTTTGAAAGACTGGTTGATATCAGCCAGGGCCTTCTTAAATTCCTTCTCGCCCTCAAGACCGATTTTTAAGCCAAAAGTATCTGCCATTTAACCACCGCCTTTCATCAGATTCCCTCCGGGATGATGTCATCAATGAATCGTTCCCGCTTGGGTTTGGAAATGCCAGAATACTGTTTGTGACACTCCCAAAGGTCCAGGAGTAGGCCAAATGGCATAAGCCACACCTCATCCTGTGTCAGATGGAGGTGGGCCAAGCCATAATAAAGCAGCCGGGTAAACAGTTCTTCGTCTGTTACTCGGCTGCTACTGCGTTTTTTGTGTCTGCCTCACTCTCAATGTTGCGCTTGGTGCCTGCAAGCAGAGCTTCCATAATGGCAGATTTGTAAGTTGCCAGGTCTGCGGGGACGGTCAGAAGTTCCACCATCTCCTCGGTGAGCAGTTCCTTGGGGGCATCCTTATGCTTGAGGTTGTGGATAAGGATGGACTGATTGGCCAGAAGGGTGATGAGCCAAACGACCTCACCGATAGCCATCTCGAAATTCTCGGATTTCATAAGGCTATCGCCCAGGTTCTCCAGACCGCCGTAACGGCCGGCGACCTCCTTGGTAGCCTTGGTGGTCAGCAGAAGGGTGTATTCCTCACCGCCGACGGTGATAACAGATGCGCGATCTTTCATCATAGGTCAGTCGTACCTCACTATACAGCGGAACGCTGAGTAGTGGTAGCATCACCTTCAACTATGGCAATTACAACTTCTATGTGATTACCGGCCGTGTTACATCCTCCGGTTCTTTGCTGTGTTCGGTTATTCCCAAAACCTTACTTACCACTTCGGATGTCACATACCAGTTTGCCGATGAATCCTACTACCGGGCATTCAAGCTGAAATACTCCGGCTCAACCGTTACGCTGACGGTTGGTGGCGGCTATGGATCTATTACAAGTGTCTGCGGCATCACTTAAGGAGGTCAAAAATGCAAGTAATTACAGACGAACAGGGCTTTGTCCTCAGTTTTGCCTTTATTGGCAATATGGTCGGTGCGACCGAAATACCGGAGCCGGAAGATTTGGAACTGTTCCTGCACCAGTTCTATGCCTTTCAGCTGTCGGACGGCAAGCTGATTTACAACAGCGCCGCCTACGAATCTCATGTGTTGGAGGAAACGAAGGTTGAATACCGTCGGCGCCGGGAAACGGAATGTTTCTCTATTATCAACCGGGGGCAGCTTTGGTATGAGGGCATTACGCTTACCCAGCTGATAGAACTCCGGCAATGGTACAAAGCGTGGCTGAATGTCACCGAGACAATGGTCATCCCAGAAAAGCCGGAGTGGCTGGAATAAGGAATTGCGGCACTCCGAGAGGGGTGCCAATTTTCATATAAAAATATGATTTTGAGGAGGAAACGCACATGGAACTGACCACCCTTGCGGCAACGATTACTGCTCTCGGCGTCGTTTTCGGCGCAATCTTTGCCGTGTACAAATGGTTCTTGAAGCAGGAAAAGCAGGACAAGGATATCAAGGCCATCAAAGAAGAGCAGACCGTTCTGACCCAGGGCATTCTTGCTTGCCTCCAGGGTCTGCACGAACAAGGCTGTAACGGTCCTGTGACCGCAGCCATTGAACGCATCGAAACCCATTTGAACAAACAGGCTCACAAATAAGGAGGATTACTATCATGACTGACATCACTACCATTCCCGCTCTGGCGGCAATCGTGTACACCATCATCGACATCGTCAAGACCGCTATGGGCGGCGACGAGAAGTTCCGGCGCTTCATTCCGCTGATCGCCTGCGTTCTGGGCGCAGTCTGCGGCGTGGTCGCTTTTTACTGCGTCCCCGGCACTATGGGCACCGAGAATCTGCTCGTTGCCATCGTCCTTGGTGCGGCAAGCGGTCTGTCTGCTACCGGCACCAACCAGGCGGTCAAGCAGTTGGCTCCCACCAAGAAGGAGGAATAACCAATGAATCTGCATACCCTGATTTTCACGGAGAATGCCTGCTATAAGGCCGGCCGGAAGATAACGGTCAAAGGCATTATGGTCCATTCCACCGGAGCGAATAACCCCTGGCTGAAACGCTATGTGGGTCCGGACGATGGTTTGCTGGGTAAAAACCAGTATAACAACCATTGGAACACCTACCATCCCGGCGGCAGAGAGGTCTGTGTCCATGGCTTCATTGGTAAGTTGGCAGACGGCACCATCGCCACCTATCAGACCCTGCCCTGGGATCATCGTGGTTGGCACGCTGGCGGTAGCGCAAACAACACCCATATCGGTTTTGAAATCTGTGAGGACGGTCTCGCTGATGGCACCTACTTCAAAAAGGTGTATCAGGAGGCCGTCGAACTTTGTGCCTATCTGTGCAAGCAGTATGGTCTCACCGAGAAGGATATCATCTGCCACTCCGAGGGCTATAAGCGCGGTGTCGCTTCCAACCATGGCGACGTCATGCATTGGTTCCCCAAGCACGGCAAAAGCATGGACACCTTCCGTGCCGCCGTCAAGGAACTGCTGACCGCCGGGGAGGACACTCCCACCCAGGAGGAAGAGAAGCCTACCACCTCGGAATATCCCGAAAAGCTGACCTCCGGCTATTACCGGGTCCGCAAGACCTGGAAAGACAGCAAGTCCCAGGTGGGTGCCTACCGCATCCTTGCCAACGCAAAGGCAGCTGCGGACAAGAACCCCGGCACCTTCGTTTTCACCAATGACGGTGTTGCTATCTATCCTGCGGAAAAGCCTGCCGAGGAGACCTACCGGGTCCATACGGTGGTCAAGGGCGATACCCTTTGGGACATCGCCAAGAAGTACCTGGGCGACGGCTCTCGCTACCCGGAAATCAAGACCCTCAACAATCTCGACTCCAATGTCATCTACAGCGGCTGGAAGCTGAAGATCCCCAACTAACACGGCCCCCCAATCACTACTCGCTAGTGGTTGGGGGGCTTTCTTTTTTGCCCCGAAAAAAACATTTTTTGCCCAGGGGGTTAAATTTGGCCTTTTCCGTGGCGGTACTGCGAGAAACCCATCTGAAGGAGGTTGTTCGGGGTGACGACACAGGAAATTGAAAGAATAAAGGATTTGCAGAATAAAGGATACGGCTATCGCAAAATCGCCACCGAGACCGGAATCTCTATCAACACGGTCAAATCGTATATCAAACGGCATCCGGTAAATATTGTGGTGGAACCCACCGTTGTAAAGCATTGTCAGCATTGTGGCAAGCCGCTGATTGTCCGTTTCTCCAATAAGGAAAAGCGCTTCTGCGATTCCAAGTGCCGGATGGCTTGGTGGAACAATCATCGGTCAGAGGTACAGCAAAAGACCTTCCATAAGAAAATCTGCCCCACCTGCGGTGTTGCGTTTGCCGTGTACGGAAAGAAGGATCAGCGATTCTGCTCCAAGGCCTGTTATGGCATCAGCCGCCGGAAGGTGGTGGAAGAATGAATGATGCGATTATTTCCTTCCGTGCTGCCATGGCGGTGGCTTGGGGAATGCTCCAGGAGGGCATCATCAGCGAAGAAGAGTATTGTCAAATAGAGGCTATTATTGCCAGTAAAAAGGGTGTAGATTTGTCAACTTTATGTTGCAGAAATCCCTTGATATTCCGGGGGTTTAGAGCGAATATGTCACTACCAAACAGCAAAGGAGGTGGCATAAATGCCTAGAATTATTCGGAAAGTGGATGCTATCGCGCCCATCGCGCCCTCGCTAAAGAAGGTCGCTGCCTACGCCAGAGTTTCCTCCGGCAAGGATGCAATGCTCCACTCATTATCCGCCCAGGTCAGTTACTACAATGACTACATCCAACAGCAGCCCGGCTGGGTGTTCGCCGGAGTGTACGCAGACGAGGCGCTAACCGGCACCAAGGAAACACGCGCCGACTTTCAGCGGCTCATTGGCGACTGCCGCCAGGGCAAGGTCCATGAGCAGTTTACCAGCTATGAGGCACAGGTGGATTATTACACCCAGTACATTTTGAGAAATCCCCAGTTTGAATTTGTGAAGGTATACACCGACGAGGGTATTTCCGGTACCAATACAAGAAAGCGAGACGGCTTTAATGAGATGATCAGCGATGCCCTGGCCGGCAAAATCGACATCATTATTACCAAGTCCGTGAGCCGCTTCGCACGAAATACGGTGGACAGCCTGGTGACCATCCGACAGCTGAAAGAAAAAGGTGTAGAGGTTTTCTTTGAAAAGGAGAACATTTACACCTTTGACAGCAAAGGCGAGCTGCTACTGACAATTATGTCCAGCCTTGCCCAGGAAGAGAGCCGGAGCATTTCCGAAAATGTCACCTGGGGCCGGAGAAAGCAGTTTGCAGACGGCAAGGTATGCTTGCCCTACGGACGGTTCCTCGGCTACGAAAAAGGGCCGGACGGCTTGCCTCGGATTGTACCGGAACAGGCAAAGACTGTCGTGCTGATTTTCGATTTGTTTATGGCAGGGCTGACACCCGGCGCCATTGCCAAGCGGCTGACCGCAGACGGCATCCCTACACCTTCCGGCGGCACGAATTGGCAGGCATCCACAATTAAGAGCATTCTTTCCAACGAGAAGTACAAGGGCGACGCCCTCCTGCAGAAGGAGTTTACTGTGGATTTCCTGCAAAAAAAGAAGAAAACCAACGAGGGCGAGGTCCCCCAATACTATGTTGAGGGCAGCCACCCAGCAATCATCGCACCGTCCCTGTTCGACCGGGTCCAGAGGGAAATTCAGCGAAGGAAGGCCCTGGGGCATCATTACAACAGCAAGAGCGTTCTGGCATCACGGATTGTATGCGGCGACTGCGGCAGCTTCTACGGCTCCAAGGTCTGGAATTCCAACAGCAAGTACCGCCGGGTTATTTGGCAATGCAACAGCAAATTCCAGGGCGATAAATGCTCGACACCCCACTTGGACGAGCAGGACATCTATGGGCGCTTTTTGACCGCTTACAACGCCCTCCTTGGGGACAGGGACGCCCTTTGCGAGGACTGCCGCATCATGCAAGCAATGCTGACGGACACCTCGGCTGTTGATGCCGACTTGGAGGCGCTGCGTAGCGAACTGGAGGTTGTGGTTGGGTTGACCAGGAAGTGCATTTCCGAAAATACTGTGGCGGCGCAGGATCAGACCGAATACGAAGCCAAGTACAACGCCCTGGCTGCACGGTACAATGACATCATTGCCCAAATCCAAGCTGCGGAACAACGCCGGGAAGAACGGCTGGATAAGGCAAAGCGAATCGAAACCTACATGGAGCAGATTCGGAGTCAGTCCGGTGAACTGACGGTCTTTGATCCCCGGCTTTGGCTTGAGGTGATTGATGTTGCCACTGTCTACCATGACGGACGGATTGTATTCCGGTTCCTGGACGGCAGGGAGATTGAAGCATAATAAAACGCCCATAGGCATTCCTATGAGCGTCGCAACAATAAGTGTGCCAAACTGATATAGGTCGGCACACTTATTCTTTCTTGTATTTTTTGAAATCGACAATGATGAGATTGCCCTGCCGCTTTACGCCAGGTTCTCTTTTTTCCTTTCGACCCTATGTGACCGCAACATGGACAGCGCATCCTCACGGGCCCTGTCATCTGCCTCTCTTGCGGCTTGGACAAGAGCCAGTTCATAACTGCTGAGGCCGGAATCGGTGGGGGCATCATAGCCGACCAATTCATCCAAGGACACACCAAGGAATCTTGCAATCTGAGTCAATATTTCAACAGAGGGCTCCCGCACTCCGGTTTCATACCGGGAATAAACAGAGGGAATGCAGCCGATGGCTTCTGCCACCTGTTTTTGGGTAAGACCTTTATGAATTCGGATTTCTTGTATTTTCATAATGATATCCTCCATTCCTACACTTATTGTAATGCCATTCCGGCAAAAAGTATATTACCGTTTCGGTACTTTTCTAGTTGACAACTTACCGAGTTGGCATTATACTAGTACCGAATCGGTAATCAGGAGGTGGTTCAATTGAATAGGTTACGAGTCGCCAGGGAGAGCCGGGGCCTTTCTCAAAAGGAACTGGGCGAGGCGACGGGATTAACCGCTACAACAATCAGCAGGTACGAAACGGGAAAAAGAAAACTGACCGTGGAGATGGCACAGCAACTGGCAACCGTCCTGGATATGGACTGGGTTTGCTTGTTTGAGCCGCCGGACGCAAGAGTACCGCTCGATTCAAGCGAAGGAGGTAAACTGTGAAACATGAAAAGATGGGGATGTCGAGTGCTGGCTGTATTTTGAAGATGCGGCTGCACCTGCGAAGACAGATGAGGAGGTGTCTATATGATAAGTAACGGAAATGGCACCTCCACGCCGAATCGAACATTCATCCCGGCAAAGCCGAAGATTGACATTTATGGGGCCGAGCGTGTTTTTCGTGTTTGTGCTTACTGCCGTGTGTCGACGGATAACGATGCACAGTTATCTTCCTTTGAGTTGCAGCAGGCTCACTACCAACAGCTGATGGGAACGCACCCCAACTGGGATCTGCGGATGATTTACGCAGACGAAGGTATATCCGGCACCTCGCTAAAGAAGCGCGATGATTTTAACCGGATGATTGCCGCCTGTGAGCGCGGTGAATACGATTTGATTGTCACGAAAAGTGTGTCCCGTTTTGCGAGAAACCTGGTCGACTGCGTTTCCCTGGTCCGCAAGCTGAAACGGCAAACGCCTCCGGTGGGTGTTTTCTTTGAAACGGACAACCTAAACACGCTGTCAGAGGACTCCGAATTGATGCTTTCCTTCCTGGCGACATTCGCCCAGGAGGAATCGGTGAAAAAGAGTGAGAGCATGGTTTGGTCCCTCCGAGAGCGGTTCAAAAACGGCAAGCTGCTCACCCCGGCACTACTGGGATATGAGCGCCCCAGGGATGCGGTTGGCAACTACATCAAATACGCACCCCTGCAAATCGTAGAATCGGAAGCGGTCATTGTCCGGTTCATTTTTGATGCCTTTCTGGCGGGTAAATCCACGAGAGAAATCGCTGAATTCCTCACCGACATAGAATGCCCCACCAAGACCGGAGGCGTTGAATGGAACGAAGGCTCCATCAACTACATCCTGCGGAACGAGCGATACTGCGGAAGCGTGCTGACCTGGAAGACCTTTACTGCGGATTTGTACGAACATAAGCATAAGCGCAATCGGCAGGATCGTGACCAATACCTCTACACCGACCAACACGAGGCAATCGTGTCGGTAGAGACCTTTGAAGCCGCTCAAGTGCTTCTGGATAACCGGAAACATCATGTCAGAGGGCGACTTCCTACTATGCAGGTCATTGGCGACGGCATCTTCCGGGGCTATGTCCCTATCAATCACCATTGGATCAACGATGACCCCAACGCCTACTACCAGGCATCCAACAGCGTGGACAACGGCGGTCAAGTTCGGAGGGTACGGCGTAGCCTTTTCAGCGCATTCGATTTGGAAGGCTACCAGGTGGTGCGAGGACAGTTTATGACCGCTCGGTCGGAAAGTCCCACCATCGCAGTTACCAACAACAAGATTTCCTTCAATGTGGTCTGCGCCCGGAGATTTATCGATGTGCCTTACATCCAGCTTCTGCTCCATCCTTCGGAGCGGAAGATTGCCATTCGGCCATGCAAGGAAAATGCACCCCACAGTATTCGGTGGCGACCGGACCCCGGCAAGCCCGTAATCCAAAAGACAATATCCTGCCAGCATTTCGGAAACGCCCTGTTTCAGATTATGGAGTGGAATCCGGACTACTTATATCGCATTCGTGGCACCTGGGTGGCACGAGGCTCGGATCAGATTATTGTTTTCAATCTGTCCAATGCGGTGCCGGCTGCGTTCCTTGAGGCAGAAGCTGACGATAGTGATGCCGCCAAGAAACGGCGTGTGGATCTTTGCCCGGAGGAGTGGAACGACACCTTCGGCGAAGAGTTCTATGAATACAGCCTGCAGAACAGTTTTTATTTCCTTGCTCCAAGAACGGACTGGAAGGCACAGGCATCCAGCATAGCAGTACCTGGATTAGACCAGGTCCCCGTCCTCACGGATGCGGAACTGGAAGAAAGTATGATAAATCTACGAAAGAGAGTTGGTTCAAGACATGGAGAATAATCAGTTAGATTTCCTGTTCAACAACAGCGTTCCCGTTACCGGAGCGCCGGAGGAAGAGCAGGAGGTCGTTGACCTGGCGGGCTACCAGGTCACCAAGGCAGAGCTTTTTTCGCATACAAAGGAGCCCGCAATCACCGTATGGCAGACACGCATTAAGTTCAATATGGCCTGTCTGCGGAAGTTCCCCGGCGTGAAGTACATTCAGATTTTGATTCACCCTGATCAGCGGAGGCTGATTATCCGCCCCTGTGACCCGGACACACCGGACTCGCTGCGGTGGGCGAATGGTGGCGGCGAAAAGGAACTGAAAAACAGAGACCTTCTGTGTAAGGTGTTCGCTGCCAAGATTTTCGACCTTATGGGTTGGAATGAAGAATACCGCTACAAGGTGCTGGGCAAGCCTGTCACCTGCGACGGTGAGGTGCTGTTCCTTTTCCAGCTGTCCGATTTTGAACTGTTCGTATCCGGCAAGGGTCGGAAATCCTATCTGCCTTCCGACTGGAGAGACTACTTTGGCACTCCGGTGGAAAAGCATGATGAGGCATACAAAATCGACCTGGCGGATGGTTACATCACCACTAATAATGTGTAAGGAGGAAGCGCAATGTCACTCTATGACGGCGGAGCAAGCGAAATCAGCTTGAATGGCTTTCAGATTGTCCGTGGGCAGATGTTCAACCGACAATCTGAGCCTGCCATGACGATGTGGTATAGTTCGGCATCGTTCAATACTGCGTGTTACAGCGCCCTTAATGACTGCACCTGTATTCAGATGCTGGTCAACAGCGAAGAAAAGAAAATCATCATCCGTCCTTGCCCCTCCAAGGACAAGGATGCGGTGACCTGGCTGACAGCAGGAGATAAGGTCAAGTACAAGAAAATCGAATGCTCCCGGCTGACCCATCAGCTGTTCGACCTTTGGGGGCTGAAAAAGGACCTCCGGTATCGTGCCAGCGGAAAGCTGGTCATTTCCGATCAGAAGGTCATGCTGATGTTCGATTTCGCAAACTGTGAAATATGGCGGGGACAGAAAATGGTGAATAGCATTGAAATATGATACTACTATATCCTTCAATTTGAGGGATGGAAAATTGCATATCAACATGGATGCAATTCGCGCTTTGGATCAGCCAAATTTTCTGCGATTTCTGTTAAATGCTGATGGGTCCTCCATGATAATGGAGCCCTATCACAAATTGGAGTTCCAGTCAATCCGTGTCCCCAAGGATATCGACCGGAACTTACGCAGGTGCCGGTTCCGGTGTGCCAAGCTGTGCAGGCTCTTTACCTATGCCCTTAACTGGGACCCACAGATGACATACCGCATCCCCGGAAAAATCATCCCTGCACAGAAAATCGTGGTGTTTGACATGACCCAGGCAAAAATAATATACGGCTCGGATTCTATGAATTGAGGTGTTATTTTTATGATTTATATAACTGGCGATACGCACGGCGATTTCTCCCGATTTAGTGTGGAGGCATTTCCAGAGCAGAAGAACATGACCAAGGATGATTATGTTATCATCTGCGGTGATTTCGGCGGTGTTTGGAGCGATGATGAGCGTGATGAGGAAACCCTGGATTCCCTTGCCCAGCTGCCCTTTACTATCCTGTTTGTCGCCGGAAACCACGAAAACTACGATGCCTTGGTCAGCTATCCGGTGGATGTATGGAATGGTGGCAAGGTACAGTTCATTCGGCCCAATGTAATCCACCTTATGCGTGGCCAAGTTTATAACATCGCAGGCAAGACCTTCTTTGCCATGGGCGGCGCAGCGAGTCATGATATCAGCGACGGCATTTTAGAGCCGGACGATCCTGACTTTGAGGTGAAATACTGGATGCTCCGCCGATCCCGTGCAATGTTCCGTGTCAACCATTTTTCCTGGTGGAAAGAGGAGATGCCTTCCGACCTGGAATATGAAGAGGCCCGGCAGACCCTGGATGCATACAACTGGAAGGTCAACTACATCATTACTCATTGCGGACCCAACAGCGTAATCGACATTTTGAGCAGGGGTTTTTATGACCATGACCGTCTGACTGACTTCCTGGAAACCGTCCTGCAGAAAACCGAATACGACCAATGGTTCTTTGGGCATTACCATGACAACCGTCAGATTGGACAGCACATTCTTCTGTATGAGCAGATTATCCCTTTGGAATGGGGTGAGGCAAATGCGTAACAGATTTAGAAACAAGCTGTACACCGAAGAAGATATCAAAATGGTGGATGGGCATCTGCGGTATGTCAGAAACGAAGATGGCACCCTGTTTTCCGGTAGGTACAAAACAAAAATTAAGCCGGAGGATCTGCCAGAGTGGTATTTGCACGGTCGGTATTATAAGCGGTGGGGCTATCTTTCGGCGAAGGGCATCACGGATATGGTCTACATCCCCAATCTTGTGTTTAACCATTTTCTGAAGGATGACTGCCTTCTGATTGCCTACGGTGGCAAGATCATCGAGGACAAGTCGGAGGAGCGTTACCGCCTGGACAGATACTCCGGCTATGATGAGCGTGTTTGGGGCAACGAGATTATTACCATCCTTTGCGGCGCTCGGAAGTATTCTGGCATCGACATCAAACCGTTTATTGAAGAAGTGCGGAAGAAAAAAGAGTGGCTGCAAGAGGCGCACCCCAGGGAATTCGGCGTGGATGTTTGGGATTGTGATGTGGATCTTCTTTTTGTGGAACGCCTTGATTGCCCGGAGTGCAAGCGGTCGCAACAGATTATGAGAACGACGGACACCGATGACGGCGGCATCGATGTTGTTGGTCATTGCCCCTGGTGCTTACGGGACTGGGAGTGGCATTGCGATAGCCAGGGTTGGCCATCTGACATGAGACGGTATTTCCATGGGTAAGAAAGTGTGCTATAAGCGGCTGTGGAAGCTGCTGATTGACCGGGATTTGAAGAAGGGTGACCTGGTTGCCATCGCCGGAATCAGCCCTGCCTCCGTTACGAAGATGGGCAAGAACGGGCATATGTCGACGGCCATCCTCGAAAAGATATGCATTGCGCTTGATTGCAAGCTGGACGATATCATGGAGATTGTAGCGGAAGAATAATAGTAGGTCGCATCAGAAATTATGATGCGACCTCTGTTCTTGTTATGGGCGATTGCTACAGCAAAAGTTGTGCTAAAAGCATATTCCTTATTGATTTTCGCACCATTCGTTGCTACAATAAGTACGAGGTGATTCAAGTGGCTAATAGTACTGAAACTGCAAGTAGAACTGCACTTGCACAAAATCTACGGATACATATTGAAAAAACAGGAAAGAATCGAAGGACCATTAGCCAGGAACTTGGTATCAGCTATTCTACTTTTACCGATTGGTGTGTTGGCAGAAAATATCCACGCATAGAAAAGCTGGAGGCACTTGCGAACTATTTTGGAACCACAGTTCCGGACCTTGTCGGCGAAAGCAAAAATGAGGTGGCAATCACACCAAAGGATGAAACGCTTGAGATTATCCTGCGTATGCATAAGGACCCGGAGTTCTTTGCCTTTGTTAAGAAAGTGAGTCAATTGGATAAAACGCAACTTTCAAGCGTAAAGCAGTTTTTTGATACCTTCGTTAAATGAGGGTAGTTTCGCGAGAAAAACACGCCCTGTGATAGGGAGGTATTTATTATGGCCAATATTATTAATCTTCATCCTGAAGCAGATAACCATACCGATCTTCAACCCTGCCACGAAGCAGAGCTGGTTGAGATTGCGGACGGTATTTTGCTGGACACCCGTGCAAGCCTGGAAAACAAGACTGCAATGACGATGCCTATCGCCCAGCTGGCAACACTTGGTGCCGGCGTAGCATCTCTGTTGCCTGCCTTTAGAACGGTAACACAAACAACGACCGTTGCAGCCGATGGGCTATACCGCCTTGCAAACGCAGGTGTGGGAGATGCCCTCAAGGTAGCGAAGAACGGCAATTTTTGGGGTGCATTCAAAACAGCTGACGGTGCCTCTAAGTTTGCACAGCTTCAAGCCGCAGGGACAACGACGGCAACATCGTCGGCAGTTATGCCTATTGACCCAGCCACATTAATGATGGCGGTTGCCCTGTTTTCAATTGAGCAGAAACTTGGCAGTATCGCAGAAATGCAGAAACAGATTTTCTCCTTCCTTGCCATTGAGCAGGAGGCAGAAATTGAAGCGGACATCGAAACATTGTCTGCGATGATGACCAAGTATAAATACAACTGGGATAACGAGCATTTCATTGCCAGCAATCACAAGTTGGTATTGGATATTCAGCGTACCGCCAGGAAGCATCTGAATGCATATCAAAAGCAGGTTACCGAAGCCATAAGCGGCAAGAAACTGTTTGTTTCCCAGTCCAAGGTGAACGAAGCACTAACGGACCTGCTCCGAAAGTTCAAGTATTATCGTTTGACCATGTATACTTTCTCCATGGCCTCGTTTATCGAAATCATGCTTAGTGGTGATTTCAAAGAGGAAAACATCCGCTTGGTCAAGGAGGAACTTGAAAAGCTGTCTGCCAACTACAGAGATCTTTTCGGAGAATGTTCTGTCTATTTGGAGCGGCTTAGTGATTCCTCTGTTGAGACCAATGTTCTGAAGGGGCTCGGCGCAGCCAGTAAGGCAGTAGGCAGATTTATCGATGGCATTCCCAAAATCAGAGAGGGCCAGGTTGATGAATTCCTGTTAGAGAGCGGAACCAAGATGCAGAGTAACGCCGACCGTATCGAGAGAAAGGTTATCGAAGCATTCGCAGAGATAAGCAATCCCGGAGTATGGGTATTTGTTGAAAAGCTAAACGACATGATTCAAATCTATGGCCGGACAACCGAGATTTGTTTCGATGATAAGCAAATTTATCTTATTGCCGGATAATAGATCGGCCGAGTGGCGGGGTGCAAAGTCATAAAGGGATGCACCCCAGGATGATGCCAATGCACCCCATTTGCACCCCCTGGGGTGCGTTCTATCAAAGTTGAGCATTATTCCCAAAAAAGCAGCACCCCACAGGGGGTGCTGTTTTTTTGGTGAAAAGGAACGGTTTTCCGAATATTTATACATGAGAACGGCCGGTCGATTGTCGTGAAAGAGAGTGATTTGATATCTTGACAGGGCGTTCATTTTTTCGTCGGCATGTGAGATAATACTGATGGTGTGCATTTGACTTTGCCGGGGAGTGATGCTATAATCCCTATCCAATGGAGGATGATACTATGCGAAAGACGAAAATTATTTGTACCATCGGACCTGCCTGTGCCAACGAAGAGGTGCTGACCCGGATGTGCCTTGCCGGCATGAATGTGGCGCGGCTGAATTTCTCTCACGGGACTCATGAAGAACATCAGGAGAAGATGGACCTGATCAAGAGGGTGCGGGAAAAACTGGAGCTTCCGATCCCCATCATGCTGGACACCAAGGGGCCGGAATATCGCATCAAGACCTTTCGGGATGGAAAGGTCGTGGTGCAGGAGGGAGCGGAGTTTATCTTCACCACCGAGGATGTGGAGGGAGATGAGCGCCGGGTTGCCGTAAATTATGCCGGGTTGACCCGGGACCTGAGTGTTGGGGACCGAATCTTGGTGAACAACGGCATGGTGGTATTTGAAGTCAGGGAACTGACCGATACGGAGGCAGTCTGCACCACGGTGGTGGGCGGTACGCTCAGCAACCGCAAGAGTATGTCCTTCCCCAATAAGGTGATGTCCGGCCCCTACCTCTCTCAGCAGGATCAGGCGGATATTCTGTTGGGTATTGAAAACGATGTGGATTACGTGGCGGCCTCTTTTGTTTCCACCAAGGAGGATGTGGTGGCTCTGCGCCAGTTTTTGGACAGCCACGGTGGATCCCAGATCGAGATCATTGCAAAAATTGAGAATCAGGCAGGCGTGGACAATATTGAGCAGATCTGTGAAGCCTGTGAGGGCATCATGATTGCCCGCGGCGACCTGGGTGTGGAGATCCCCTTTGTGAAAGTGCCGGCTGTGCAGAAACTGCTGATCAGCAAGTGCCGTATGCTGGGCAAACGGGTGATCACGGCGACGGAGATGCTGGAATCCATGATCCAGAACCCGAGGCCCACCCGTGCCGAGATCTCGGATGTGGCCAATGCGGTCTACGATGGAACTTCCGCCGTGATGCTCTCCGGTGAGTCTGCTGCGGGCAAGTATCCGGTGGAGGCCGTGCAGAGCATGGCTCAGATCTGCGAATATACGGAGCAGAACATCAATTACAAGAGGCGGTTTAGCAGCGCGGAGTTCCGTATCAAAAATCTTCTGGACGCCATTTCCCATGCCACCTGCGCTATGTCCATTGATGTGGACGCCAAGGCCATTGTGGTGTGCTCTGTTTCCGGCACCACAGCCCGCATGGTCAGCCGATTCCGCACACCGGTAGATATCGTGGGCATGACCACCGATAAAAAGGTTTGGAGAAAACTGGCCCTCAGCTGGGGTGTCAAACCGATGCTCTCTGAGAAGTTTACCTCGGTGGATGTGATGCTCTATAAGGCGATGGAGTGCGTGAAGGAGGCTTTGGACCTGCGCAGCGGCGACCATGTTGTGCTGACAGCGGGTCCCATCAACGGCCAGAGCGGCAACACCAATACCATCAAAGTGGAGCGCGTATAAGACGCCTCGGTGGTATCCGGAAAAACTGCATACGAAATCCCGGTGTTCCTATGGAGCGCCGGGATTCTTGTCTGAGCGGCTGAGACGGCGAAAAAAGCGAAAGAAAAGCTACCAAAACCGGGGAAGATGTGGTATGATATAATAGAATGAAAATGTGCCTGAATACAACGCACGACAGGAGGGAACCGTATGGGCAGAAGGCTGAAAGAAATCGGATTGCTGATGGTAACGGCAGCGCTCGTTATGCTGCTGGCCGGCTGCCGTATGGAGGGGTCTGTGGAGGATCTGTTTACTCTTCCGGAGATTCCTCTGGCCTATGAGGGCCTGAGCGAACAGATCAATAACCTGATCAGTAAGGGATATGAATATGCGGCCCCTACCGGTGGAGAGTATATACAGACTGTACAGATGGTAGATTTCAACGGAGATGGCGACCGGGAAGCGGTGACCTTCTTCCGGGAGGCTTCCAGCGAGAAACAACTGAAAGTTGCCGTATTCCAGCAGCATGATGGCGCTTACGAGCAGATGTGTCTGATCGAAAGCAGCGGTACAGCCATTGACAGTGTGGACTACCGGGACTTTGATGGAGATGGCAGCTTGGAGCTGGTGGTGGGCTGGCGGATCAGCGCGGAGGTGCGGACCGTGGCAGTCTACCGGATCAGCCGGGAGCCGGAGACTCTGCTGCAGAGAGGATACACCCGTTTTGCCATCGGTGATATGGATGTGGACAGCAATCCCGATTTGATCGTGTTCCGTGCCGGTGAAGAGGACAAGAGCGTGGCAGAACTGTTCATCTGGAAGCCGCAGGAGCAGGTGGCCGGTAAGGTGACCGCACTGACCATCACCATGGGAGAACTGAGTCAGGGCAGTATTGTGCTGGGACAGGTACAGGAGAATGTGCCGGCCCTGTTTGTAACAGGAATCAATACCCAGAATCAGGCGGTGACGGATATTCTCTACTGTCGGTCGGGAAGCCTGGTCAATGCGGTGCTGAATTCTGCCACCGGCATCAGTCGTATGGTGGCACCCTATGCCCAGTTGGCTCCGCAGGATATCAACGGTGATGGTTTGATCGAGATCCCTGTACCGCAGCAGATTGTGATTCGGCCCGCGGTGGAGGCACAGACGGAGGATGAGGAGGCACAGCCTGCTGTGATGCAGCTGACAGGACTGATCACCTGGCGTCAGTACGATGCGGCAGGAAAGGGCAGGGATGTGAGCCGGACTTACCATGCAACCAGCGAGGGTTGGTATCTGATGCTGGAAGAGGGATGGAAGCAGGTATCCACTGTGGTGATTGATGGCGGCAGCTATGAGCGGCAGGTGATCCTGCTGCTGGACGGTCAGCCGGTGGTGAATCTCTATACCATCACCGGTGAAAACCGGGAAAGCCGCGCTATGCGTGGTCAGCGCTTCGTGCTTAAACGACAGACGGCCACCATCTATGCCGCAGAACTGAACGAGAAAGCAGAGGCTTACGGAATTACGGACGCATTGATTCGCAGTAATTTCCACCTGATGATCACCCACTGGTAATGAAGACAACAGAAGTGTACCTTCAGGCACACAACGGAGATAAAGGAGCAGGAAAGCTATGAAAAAAGTATTGGTGTTGGAAGACGAGGCCAGCATCCGCAGTTTTATCATCATCAATCTGCGTCGGGCTGGTTACGAGATCGTGGAAGCGGAGACCGGTGAGGAGGCATTGGAGAAACTGCAGCAGCACACCGATGTCCGGGTGGCACTGCTGGATGTGATGCTGCCGGGAATTGATGGCTTTGAAGTTTGTCGGCGGATCCGGGCCAGCAACTCCCGCATTGGCATTATTATGCTGACGGCCCGTTCTCAGGAAATGGATAAGGTCACCGGTCTTATGACCGGTGCGGATGACTATGTCACCAAGCCCTTCTCCCCGGCGGAATTGACTGCCCGTGTGGACGCCCTGATGCGCCGCAGCGGCGGTGGGGAAGAAAACGGCGACCAGATTCAGCAGCCCCCGTTCCTGCTGAATACCCGCAACCGCACACTGGAGAAGAATGGGGAACGGATCAAGCTGACTCAGGTGGAGTACTCCATCATGCGGATGTTTATGGAAAATCCCGGCAAGGCCCTCTCCCGTGAGGAGATCCTGGACCTGGTTTGGGGCCGGGATTACTTCGGTGAGCTGAAGATTGTGGATGTCAATATTCGCCGTCTGCGTCTGAAGATCGAGGACAATGCCACCAACCCCACCTATATCACTACGGTTTGGGGCTATGGCTACAAGTGGGGCGTCTAAGCGTCTCGATTTTGAAGAAAAGCGAGGTGAGTGGCGGTGAAAAAGAGCCTTCTGGTGCGAGGTCTGCGGCAACGTTGGATGATCAGCAGCGTGATGCCGGTGATCCTGGTGTTGGCACTGATCGCCATTTTGATGTCTGCCACCATCGGCAGCAATTACTATAGCAATGCGCAGGACAGCCTGCAGGCCAAGGCAGAGAGCGGCGCGGATTATTTCAATACATATGTGCTCAACAGCTACAGTGAGTACTACCGCAATGCAGTTACCTATACGGCCAATTTCGATGCGGCCGACCGTATAGAACTCCAGTTTCTGGATGCCAACGGCCGCATTGAGACCACCTCCCGTGGTGCCATTCCCGGTACGGATCCGGCGACTCCTGAGATCCGTGAGGTGTTGGAGAGCGGCGAAATGCGCCCCTTTATGGGAGATGATCCCATTACCGGGGAGCAGATTCTGGCGGTATCCAGCCCGTTGACCTTCAACGGAAGTGTAGTGGGTATCATGCGCTATGTGACCTCTACCCGTCTTATTGAGCGTCAGGTACTCATCAGTACTGTCATCATCGTGGGTATTACCGCTTTGGTGGTAGCTCTGATGGTCATATCCAATCTGATATTCATCAACAACGTGGTGGCCCCTGTGGCTGAGGTGACGGAGGCGGCCAAACGCATTTCCGGCGGCAGTTACGGCATTCAGATTCAGAATCGTTATTCCGACGAGATGGGACAGTTGGTGGACAATATCAATGATATGTCCCTGAAGATCAGTCAGAGTGACAAGATGCAGGCGGAGTTCATCTCCTCCGTGTCCCACGAGCTGCGCACCCCGCTGACGGCGATCAGCGGCTGGGGAGAGACACTGCTGGAGGATGGAGGAGAGGATCCGGAGCAGCTGCAGCGTGGCCTGAATATTATTCTTAAGGAGTCCTATCGACTCGGCAACATGGTGGAAGAACTGCTGGAATTCTCCAAGATCGAGGATGGCCGCTTTACGCTGCAGGTGGAGCCCATGGACCTGCAGGCAGAGTTTGAAGATACCATTTATACCTACCGGGAACTGTTCCGGCAGGATGGTCTCAGCCTGTCCTATGTGGACGGAGACGAGCTGCACACCGATCCCATCGTGGGTGATCCCCAGCGGATCAAGCAGGTCCTGTGCAATGTACTGGACAATGCCGCCAAGCATGGCGGCGCCGGAAAGAAGGTCACAGCCTCCTTCCAACGGGAAGGTTCCAACTATGTGATCCGCATCCGCGATTTCGGCCCCGGTATTCCCGAGGCGGAGCTGCCCTTTGTGAAGCAGAAGTTCTATAAGGGCTCCTCCAAGGCCCGCGGCAGCGGTATCGGCCTTGCTGTCTGCGATGAGATTGTTACCCGACACGGCGGAACCTTTACCATCGGCAATGCCGAAGGCGGCGGTACGGTGGTGACCATCACCCTGCCTATTGAGGGGGCAGAAGAGGAAAAATAAATCGTTCCAAAAAGTAGAACAGCTGTTGCATTGCGAGGAACGATGTGGTATGATAGGTCAAGAGAGGGAAAGTCCTGTTTTGACCATAGAAAGGAAATTCCTACATGAAAAAGCAATCCTGTCAGTTCCGCACCTCCATTGGTGGTCAGGCACTGATTGAAGGTATTTTAATGAGAGGCCCGCAGAAGCAGGCAATTGTGGTTCGTTCCCCCGAAGGTCTTGTGACCAAAGTGGAGGAACTGCAGCTGGTGCGGGATAAGCATCCTCTGCTGGGCCTGCCGGTGATCCGCGGTGCGGTGACTTTTGTGGACTCCATGGCCAAAGGTGTCAAGGCGCTGATGTTTTCGGCGGACTATTTTCCCGAGGAGGAAGAACCCACTGCATTTGACCGTTGGTTGGAGAAGCATGTTCCGGCAGAAAAGCTGCAGGGTGCACTAACTTGGGTGACGCTGGTACTGAGTCTGGGCATGGCGCTGGGTCTGTTCCTGCTGCTGCCCACCTTCCTGGCCGGGCTGTTTCAGCTGCAGAACGCCGCATTGCACAATCTGGTGGAGGGCGTAGTCAAAATTCTGATTTTTTTGGTGTACCTGATCCTGTGCTCCCGGCAGAAGGATATGCGCCGCGTCTTTTCCTACCATGGGGCAGAGCACAAGACGATCTTCTGCTATGAGGCCGGTTTGCCTCTGACGGTGGAGAATGTCCGTAAGCAGCCCAAACACCATCCCCGCTGCGGCACCAGTTTTCTGTTTGTGGTGATCGTTGTATCCATCCTCATGAGCAGCTTGGTATTTCCGCTGATCAATTGGCAGAATCTTTGGATTCGCATTGGGGTGAAGCTGCTGCTTCTGGTGCCGATGGTGGGTGTCACCTATGAGTTCAACCGATTCGTGGGCCGCCATGATAACTGGCTGACCCGCCTGTTGTCCGCCCCCGGCATGTGGCTGCAGAATTTCACCACCAACGAGCCTGATGACAGCATGATCGAGGTGGCGATTGAGGCGATGACCCTGGTTCTGCCGGAGAAGGAAGGTCAGGACAACTGGTAATATTCTACAGAAAGTGACAACATAGCGAATTATGGCGATTACATATAACGATCTGTATATGGATATTCGACAGATTCTGCGCAAGGCCGGTATTCAGGCCGCTACGCTGGAGGCACGGGAACTGGTCTGCTTTGGCGCCGGAAAAACCCGTGAGCAGCTGCTGCGGGATGGTCGCCTCTATGTGCCGCAGAATGTGGAGGAGGAGATCCAGTCACTGGTGCAGCGCCATCTGGCCGGTGAACCGGTTGCCTATCTGATCGGTGAATGGGAGTTCTATGGTTTGCCGCTGGATATTTCCGAGCAGGTGCTGATCCCCCGTTCGGATACGGAGGTATTGGCAGAACTGGCCATCGGTCAGCTGCAGGAGCAGGAGGATTGTCGGGTGCTGGATCTGTGCGCCGGCTCCGGTTGTGTAGGTCTGGCCATCGCCAGTCAGGTGCCCGGTGCCCGTGTGGTGCTGGGAGAACTGTCGGAGGGTGCACTGCGGATCTGTCGGCAAAATATTCGCCGCAACGGTCTGAGCGGCCGTGTGGTGCCCTATCAGATGGATGTGTTGGCAGGTCCCCCTGCCCACTTGGGTGAATTTGATTGCCTGGTGTGCAATCCCCCCTATATTCCTACCGGTGATTTGGCGGGACTGGACAATTCGGTCCGGGATTATGAGCCTCACATGGCACTGGATGGTGGGGAGGATGGGCTGGATTTCTACCGTGCCGTCTGCGAAAAGTGGCTGGATGTGCTGCATCCCGGCAGCATCCTGTGCTTTGAGGTGGGGATTGGGCAGGCAGACAGTGTGCTGCGGTTGATGCGCACCAAAGGCTTTGGCGACCTTGAGATCCTGCCGGATCCCGCCGGAATTCCCCGGGTGGTATGGGGCCGCCTGTATGAAACGGTATATCAGTCCTGAATTTGGGACAATTCTTGTGTTACGATAGAGTAAAATAAGGAAGCGGAGGAATTGGAATATGGCAGTGAAGAAGGAATCTGTAGCAGCTCCCGTGATGTCTGATAAGAAAAAAGCGCTGGAGACCGCCATGCAGCAGATCGAGAGAATGTATGGCAAGGGATCCATCATGCGTTATGGCGACAATGCTGAAATGACGGTGGAGGCCATTCCCACCGGCTCTCTGGCGCTGGATCTGGCGCTGGGTATTGGCGGTGTGCCCAAGGGCCGTATCATTGAGATCTACGGGCCGGAATCTTCCGGTAAGACCACGCTGGCACTGCACATTCTGGCACAGGCGCAGAAGCAGGGCGGCGAAGTGGCCTTTGTGGATGCTGAGCATGCGCTGGATCCCTCCTATGCCCGTGTGCTGGGTGTGCGGATCGAGGATATGCTGATCTCTCAGCCGGATACCGGTGAGCAGGCCCTGGAGATTACGGAAGCATTGGTCCGCTCCGGTGCCATTGATGTGGTGGTAGTGGACTCTGTGGCCGCATTGGTGCCCCGCGCTGAGATCGAGGGTGAGATGGGCGACAGTTTTGTGGGCCTCCATGCCCGTCTGATGAGCCAGGCCCTGCGCAAGCTGACCGGTATCATCGCCAAGACCAACTGCATTGTCATCTTCATCAACCAACTGCGCGAGAAGGTGGGCGTTATGTACGGCAATCCCGAGGTCACTACCGGTGGCCGCGCACTGAAGTTCTATGCCTCCGTCCGTATTGATGTGCGCCGTGTTGAGACGCTGAAGTCCGGCGGCGAGATGATCGGCAACCGTACCCGTGCCAAGGTGGTCAAGAACAAGGTGGCACCTCCCTTCCGTGAGGCGGAGTTTGATATTATGTACGGGGAAGGCATTTCCCTGCTGGGCGAGATGATCGACCTGGGCGTCAAGCTGGATTTGATTCAGAAGAGCGGTTCCTGGTTCAACATGGGTGAGATCCGTCTGGGTCAGGGGCGTGATGCAGCCAAGCAGTACTTTAAGGATCATCCGGAGGAGGCGGACAAGATGGAGGCCGCCATTCGCCGTGATTTCCATAAGCTGATGGGCAATCAGTCCAAGGCCGCCGCCCGTGCAGCCGGTCGGGCCGTAGATATTACCGCTGACGATTTTGACGATGCGGATTGAGAAAATCGAAAAGTCCAAACATAAGCAGGAGCGCGTGCTGGTGTTTCTGGAGGGGGGCGACCTCCTCCGGGTCACCGGGCAGGAGCTCCTGCGCTTTGGCTTGCAGACAGGTATGGACTTATCCCCCGAACTTGTGGTACAATTACAAGATGAGGGTCGTCGATCCGAAACAAAAGCGGCTGCTGCCCGCATGGCGGGAAGCAGAATGCTGTCCAAAAAGCAGGTGATGGAGAAGTTGCTGCGCCGCGGCAGTGAGCCGGAGGAGGCGCAGGAACTGGCCGACTGGCTGGAGGATCTGGGTGCCGTGGATGATGCAGCCTATGCTGCGGTTCTGGTGCGCCACTATGCGGCGATGGGCTATGGCGCAGGCCGGATCCGGCAGGAATTTATCCACCGCGGTGTGCCGCGTCAGGTGTGGGATGAAGCGCTGGAGCAGTTGCCGGACCCATCGGAAGCGATTGAGACCTACATACAAAAGAAGGCCCACGGAACGGACCGAAAAGAGATGAAACGACTGGCAGATGCGCTGCTGCGCCGCGGTTTCTCCTGGCAGGAGATCCGTCCGGTGTTGAGTCGTTGGACAGACGATTTGGACGAAGAATGAGAGGAGTACCACTGTGACCGTTTCTTTTATCTCTCTTGGCTGTGCCAAGAATATGGTAAATACTGAGCAAATGATGGCCCTGTGCCGTGATGCCGGCATCACGCTGCAGGAGGAGCAGGCTGGTGCCGATGTGGTGGTGATCAACACCTGCGGCTTTATTGACAGCGCCAAGTCCGAGGCCATCGATACAGTGTTGGCCATGGCAGAACTGAAAGAGGCGGGCAGTATTCAGAAGATTCTGGTGACCGGCTGCCTGTCCCAGCGCTATCAGCAGGAGGTGCTGACGGAACTGCCTGAGGTGGATGGTGTTTTGGGTACCGGCAGCTACAGTGATATTGTTCCGGCGCTGCAGGGTGTGCTGGCCGGCGAGCAGGTTTGCCGTTTTGGAAATATCCATGCCCCCATTGAGGAACTGGATCGTGTGCGGCTGACGCCGGACTATTATGGTTACCTCCGTATCGCAGAAGGCTGCGACAATCACTGTGCCTATTGTGTGATCCCATCCCTGCGGGGCAAGTATCGCAGCAGAAAGATGGAGGATGTACTGACTGAGGCGGAGAAGCTGGCCAAGGAAGGCGTCCGGGAACTGATCATCATCGCGCAGGACATCACCCGCTACGGCATCGACCTGTACGGTGAGCGTAAGCTGGCCGAACTGCTGCCGGCCCTGTGCCGGATGGATTTCCACTGGGTGCGCCTGCATTACCTGTATCCCGATGAGATCACGCCGGAGCTGATCGAGGTGATCGCCCGGGAGGAGAAGATCCTCAAATATATCGACCTGCCTATCCAGCACTGCAACGATCAGGTGCTGCGGGCTATGAACCGCCGCTCCAACAAGGAGGAGCTGATCGAACTGTTTGGCCAGCTGCGGGACCGGATTCCCGGATTGGTGCTGCGAACCAGCCTTATTACGGGTCTGCCCTATGAGGATGAGGCGGCGTTTGAGGAGCTGTGCCAGTTCCTGCAGGATGTGCGGATCGAGCGGGCGGGTGTATTCCCCTACTCGCCGGAGGAGGGTACGGCGGCCGCTAAGATGCTCAACCGGGTGGATACGGCTGAGGCAGAGCGGCGGGCTGAACTGGTGGTAGATGTTCAGTCCCGTATTATGGATGATTTCAATGAGTCCCGTTTGGGGACGGTGGTAGAGGTCCTGTGTGAGGGCTGGGATGCCCAGTCTATGGGATATGTGGGCCGCAGCTATGCGGAGAGTCCTGATATCGATGGCCGAATTTATTTCAGCGCAGAGCGGGAAGTCGCTGCCGGCGAATTTGTTCCGGTTCGTATCACCGATACCATGGATGGTGAAGTGACAGGCCAGCTTTGGGAGGAAAACTGATATGTTAAATACTGCGAATAGGCTAACGGTGGTTCGGGTGGTCATGATCCCGCTGTTTTTGGTGGTGGTATACGAGGACTTTCCCGGCAACAACTATGCGGCGCTGGCCATCTATGCCATGGCCTGCATCACCGACTGGCTGGATGGCTATATCGCTCGCCGCTATCATCAGGTGACCGATTTTGGCAAATTCATGGATCCCCTGGCAGACAAGTGCTTGGTGGTGGCAGCTCTGTGCTGGTTTGTGCACAGTGGAGATATGGAGGCGTGGATTCTGGTTGCAGTTCTGGTGCGTGAGTTTGCGGTGTCCGGTATGCGGATGATCGCTGTGGAGAAGGGTCGTGTGATCGCTGCCGGTTGGTCCGGAAAGGTGAAGACCGCCAGCACCATGGTCTGTATCTGCCTGATGCTGTGGGGGATTCCCGGCTGGCTGAATCTGGTGTGTCAGGGAATCATTCTGGTGACTACTGTGTACTCCGGTGTGGAGTATTTCGTGAAGAACCGGGATGTGTTTAAGGAATCAAAGTAAACAGGAAAGCACAAAACCGGAGGGCTAAGCCCTCCGGTTTTATTGATCTGCAGATGTTTCGATATAGATCTCTTCGCAGCGACACTGTGCATCGGTCAGAAGTTGAATTGCCCTTTCCGGTGCGATCAAATCGCAGCCGGATGCGTGCTCCAACACCTCCAGAGCCCGTTCGCTGGCATCCAGCAGAGTTAGATACATTGCTCGATAATCCGTCACAACATCCCTCCTTATGAACACATTATAAAACATTTTGTTTTGCGATACAAGAAAACAAAATGTTTTGCGTATACTGAACTCATCTCCAAAATTGGGAAGCGAGGTGAGAGCATGTATCAACGCATTCGGGATCTGCGGGAGGATGCTGATTTGAAGCAGAAAGATGTGGCGGAGTATCTGCATTGCTCTCAGGTCAGCTACTCCTATTATGAAATCGGCCGCCGTGCGATTCCTGTAGAGGTGTTGATTCAACTGGCGGATTTCTATGGCGTTACTTTGGACTATCTGGTGGGACGAAGTGAGGAAGGCGGTCCGGGAAAGCCTTGACAGGGGGAGAGTTCCCTGTTAAAATGTTCTAGAATTCAATAGCGTGTAGAACGGGAAGAGTATGTCAGTTTACCTGAAAAGAGAGGGGCGGTCACCGGCTGAAAGCCGTCCTGCAGTGTATCGGCAGAAAGTGCGCCCGGGAGCGCGGGGGATGTGGATGCCCTCCGTCCGGCCAACGATACAGGCCATCTGAGCGATAAACGAGAGTGGAACCGCGGAAAGTATTTTCGCCTCTCATGCCGTCAGCGGCATGGGAGGCTTTTTGTTTTTTATAAAATTATGTGACGATAGAAGGAGAAAAAACCATGTATCTGTATAACTCTGCGACCCGCAAGAAGGAAGAATTCAAGACCCATACCCCCGGCCGTGTGGAGATGTATACCTGCGGTCCTACGGTGTATCACTTTGCCCATATCGGCAACCTGCGCTCCTACCTGATGGAGGACGTGCTGGAGAAGTATATGCGCTTTGTGGGCTATGATGTCCACCGCGTCATGAATATCACCGACGTGGGTCATCTGACCTCCGATGCCGATGAGGGCGAGGATAAGATGCTCAAGGGTGCCAAGCGCGAGAATAAGTCCGTTATGGATATCGCCAAGTTCTATACCGACGCATTCTTTGCCGACTGCGCCAAGCTGAACATCAAGGTTCCCGATGTGGTGGAGCCTGCAACCAACTGCATTGAGGAGTATATCAACATCGTCAGCACGCTGGTGGAGAAGGATCGCGCCTATGTGGCCGGCGGCAACGTGTATTTCGACTCCTCCAAGCTGGAGCGCTACTATATTTTTAACGATCACAACGAGGATGATCTGGCCGTCGGCGTCCGTGAGGGCGTGGAGGAGGACACCAACAAGCGCAACAAGAACGACTTTGTGCTGTGGTTTACTAAGTCCAAGTTTGAGGATCAGGCCCTGAAGTGGGATTCTCCCTGGGGTGTGGGTTACCCCGGCTGGCACATTGAGTGCACCGGTATCTCCCTGAAGCACAACGGTGAGTATTTGGATCTGCACTGCGGCGGTGTGGACAATGCCTTCCCTCACCACACCAACGAGATCGCCCAGTCCGAGAGCTTCCTGGGCCATGCCTGGTGCCCCCACTGGTTCCATGTGGCCCATCTGAATACCAACAGCGGCAAGATGTCCAAGTCCAAGGGCGAGTTCCTGACGGTCTCCCTGCTGGAGGAGAAGGGCTATGATCCTCTGGCCTACCGTTTCTTCTGCATGCAGAGCCATTATCGCAAGGGTCTGGTATTCTCCTGGGAGAATCTGGACAATGCTGTGGTGGCCTACAATAAGCTGCTGTCCCGCGTGGCTGCCCTGAAGGCTGACGGCGAGGTGGATGGTGCCGCTCTGGAGGAGCTGAAGGGTAAGTTCGTTGCCGCCATGGACAACGATCTGAACACCTCCATGGGCGTGACGGTTCTCTATGATGTGCTGAAGGCCAAGACCAATGATGCCACCAAGCTGGCAGCCATCGAGAGCATCGACACCGTTCTGGGTCTGAAACTGGTGGAGAAGGCTGCTGAGCTGCGGGCCAAGCAGGCCAGCGCCGCTGCAGCACCTGCTGCCGGTTTCACCGTGATCTCCGAGTCCGGTGAGGAGAATGCTGAGATCGAGGCACTGATCCGTCAGCGTGCCGATGCCAAGAAAGCCAAGAACTTTGCTGAGGCTGACCGCATCCGCGACGAGCTGAAGGCGCAGGGCGTAGAGGTCACCGATGTGGCCGGCGGCGCCAAGTGGAAGCGTATCTGATGCATACCGCCCTCACCCGCAGGAACACTGCGGGTGAGGGATTTTTCCTATTGTGAAGGAGGTAATTGCCATGACCCGTACGGAACACTTTCGTTTTCTCTCTGCAGATGGAAGCACCCAACTCCACGGCGTGATCTGGGCACCGGAGGAACCCCCCGTTGCGGTGCTGCAGGTGGCCCACGGTGTGGCGGAATATATTGACCGCTACGAACCCTTCGCCCGGTATCTCAATGACCGGGGCATTCTGGTGGCCGGCCATGACCATATCGGCCACGGCAAGTCGCTGGGGGAGGGGAGTGTGTCTGCCTATTTGGGTGCCGAGCACGGCTGGGACCATGCGCTGGAGGATATCCGCACCCTGCGCAATCGCCTGCAGGAGGATTATCCCGATGTGCCCCACTTTTTGATGGGCCACAGTATGGGATCCTTCCTGGTGCGCTGCTATCTGGCCCGGTATCCCGGCGGTCTGCGGGGCGCCATTCTTATGGGCACCGGCTGGCAGCCGGAAGGGATGCTGCAGGGCGGTCGGGCGTTGGCCCATCTGACTGTGAAACTGCGGGGTGCGGCGTATGTAAGTCCGCTGCTCAATCAGTTGGCTTTTGGCGGCTACAACAAGCCTTTTGCTCCCAACCGCACCAGCTACGACTGGATCGCCGCCGATCCTGCGGCGGTGGACCGCTATTTGGAAGATCCTCTCTGCGGCATGGATGTGACATCGGGTTTGTTCCGGGATATGCTGGACGGTATCTTTTGGGGCCGCCACAGTGCGGCGGTTGCCCGGGTGGAAAAAGGACTTCCGCTGCTGGTGCTCTCCGGCGGGGATGACCCGGTGGGCGATATGGGCAAGGGCGTGGAGCGCACCACCCAGTGCTACCGACAGGCAGGGCATGAGGTGCGGCAGATCCTGTATCCCGGCCTGCGCCATGAGATTCTGCAGGAGACGGCACATCGGGATACCGTCTGTGAGGACATTTACCAGTGGATGGCTCAGATCCCTCAACTTCTGCAAGCATGATAAAAAGATCCCTCGTGATCCATCACGAGGGATCTTTTTACGGTGTACTGTGCAGTGCCCGCCACAGATTGGGCAGACCCAGCAGATCAATGTCGTGAAACCGCAGCAGCAGGCGGACGGTAAAGAAACTGTCCAGCACCACCAGCAGCAGCGTGAACAGTGCTGTCTCTGCCGGGATAGATTCGATCAGTACCGGAAGATATGGTTGGATATACCGGATTGCCAGCGCCGAAAGCAGACCCCATGCGATGGAAAAGGGATAGCAAATCCGGCGGTGCAGATCCAGGCGGGTGTCGCTGTAGTCCCAAAACATGACACCCAGCAGCTTTTCGTAAAGGAAGTGGACGACATATTCCACACCTGTGGCGACTGCACCGCCGCAGACGGCCTGCCACCAGAAATTTTCCGTCCAGCCGAGGGTGATTTCCGCAACAGCCAGCATGGCAAGACCGTACACCGGACAGAGCGGCAGCAGCAGACAGCACTTGCGGACCCGGTGCTGCGCGCGGGTCACATAGGCAAACAGTTTTTCCAGCAGGTAACCGGCAAAACTGTAGAACAGAACCAGCCAAAAGTAATACAATGTCCATCCCTCCCGTTTTCATTATCTCCCGATAGGAATGGTTTATCCTTGTCAAGGGACGCATTTTTTGCTACACTGGAGACAATACAGAATGTACAAAGGAGGCGCTTGCGATGCAGAAGCAATGGGAAGCCCTGCAGCAGGAATGTCTGAGTTGTCAGCTGTGTCCGCTGGCACAGACGAGAACACAGGTGGTGTTCGGTGCGGGAGATCCTCAGGCAGAGGTGCTGATCATCGGAGAGGCGCCGGGTGCCCGGGAGGATGAACTGGGCGAGCCCTTCGTGGGCCGTGCCGGTAAATTGCTGGATGACATGCTGGCCATGATTGGCCTGAACCGGAAGAATATCTATATCAGCAACAGTGTCAAATGCCGCCCGCCCCAGAACCGGGATCCGCTGCCTGCGGAGAAGGCGGCCTGCAGCGGCTACCTGCAGCGGCAGATGGCGCTGATGCAGCCGAAGATCATTGTGTGTCTGGGCAGGATCTCTGCCATGGAGCTGATCCGCCCGGATTTCAAGATCACGCAGGAACACGGCCAGTTTTACGAGAAGGATGGCGTTCAGATGATGGCCCTGTACCATCCGGCAGCCCTGCTGCGGGATCCCCACAAGAAGCCGGAAACCTTTGAGGACCTGAAAAAGCTGCAGGCCAAGATTCGGGAGATCTGCACCCATACCAAACTGGAATTCTGATACGGGAAGGAGCCGTCAGGCTCCTTCTGCTCTTTTGCGGAATCTTTCCTTGCAATCTGCCTGTCGGCTTGCTATAATACATCCGGGCTCCCACCCCAAAGGAATACCTGCGGGGGAGGAAACCATAACAATCTGTCAGAATTGCCCTGCCTGCTCCGGGATCTGTCCGGGAGAGAAAGGTCGTCTGGAAATATTCGGTTATGCCTGCCGGGGGATGTTGTCTTCCGGTCTGCTTGTGATGAATGTTCCGCGCCCTTTCCGGGGTGCGGATTTTTTCTTGGAAAGGAGGATACGATGGAGTACAGGATTTCCACCATCAGTATCATCGTGGAGGACCGGGAATCTGCCCGGGCCATCAATGAGCTGCTGCACCAGTATGCGGACTATATCATCGGCCGCATGGGCCTGCCCTGCCGGGAGAAGGGGTTGTCCGTCATCTGCGTGATTTTGGAGGCGCCGGCAGATGTGACCAGCGCCCTGTCGGGTCGTCTTGGTCAGCTGCATGGTGTATCCAGCAAGACCATGACCGCAAAGAAGTAATTTCCCCTCAGGGAACGATAAGGAGAATCAGAACATGAAAAGAGTATTTGCATTGCTGCTGGCACTGGCTATGGTGCTGGCACTGGCTGCCTGCGGCAGCAAGGATCCTGCCGATGACGCAAAGCCCATGGCCATCCGTGTGGCCGGCATGAAGGGGCCCACCTCTATGGGTATGGTAAAGCTGATGGAGGACGATGAGAAGGGTGAAAGCTTCCATGACTATGCCTTCACCATTGCCACCTCTGCCGATGAGATCACCCCCAAGCTGAAGCAGGGCGAGTATGACATTGCCGCCGTACCGGCCAATTTGGCCTCCATCCTCTACAACAACATGGAGGGGCAGGTAAAACTGCTTGCCATCAACACGTTGGGTGTGGTGTATATCGTGGAGAAGGGCAATACCGTCCAGTCTCTGGCTGACCTGAGGGGGAAAACCATCTATGCCACCGGCAAGGGAACTACCCCTGAGTATGCCCTCAACTATCTGCTCTCCGAAAGTGGCCTGGATATGGAGAAGGATGTGACCATGGAGTGGAAGAGTGAGCCCACTGAGGTGGTACAGATCCTGAAGAAGGCTGAGAGCGGTGTGGCGATGCTGCCCCAGCCCTTTGTGACGGTGGCGCAGGGCAATGTGGAGGGCTTGCGCGTGGCGGCTGACCTGAATCAGATCTGGAAGGATCTGGACAACGGCAGTATGTTCCTCACCGGCACACTGGTGGTGCGCACGGAGTTTGCCGAGAAGAATCCTGAGGCACTGGCAGCCTTCCTGAAGGAGTATGCCGCCTCCACCAAGTGGGTCAATGAGAATCCCGGTGAGGCCGCCAAGCTGGTGGAAAAGGCCGGCATCGTGAAGGCAGATGTGGCACAAAAGGCCATCCCCTACTGCAACATCACCTGCATCACCGGCAAGGAGATGCAGGCGGCCATGAACGGCTATCTGAAGGTGCTGCTGGATTGCAACGAGAAATCTGTGGGCGGTAAGCTGCCCGATGAGGCCTTCTACTATGTGGGCTAAGTCGGGTCTGCTGCAACGGTTGCTTGCCATTGCACTGGCGTTGCTGCTGTGGCAGGTGGGGGCAATGGCGCTGGACAGTCAGCTGCTGCTGGCAACCCCGTGGCAGGTATTGCTGCGGCTGCTGGAATTGCTGCAGGAACCCGCCTTCTACGGTGCGGTAGGGTTTTCCCTGGTGCGGATTTTGGCAGGGTTTCTGCTGGGCCTATTGCTGGGAACGCTGCTGGCTGTGCTGGCGGCCCGCTGGCCGCTGGCAGAGACGCTGCTGTGGCCCTATATCACCGTTATCAAGACCACCCCGGTGGCGTCCTTCATCATTCTGTGCCTGATTTGGCTGGATTCCGGAAATCTGCCTATTTTCATCTCCCTGCTGATGGTGCTTCCGGTGGTGTACAGCAATATGCTCTCCGGGATCCGTCAGACGGACCGGAAACTGTTGGAGATGGCCCATGTCTTCCGTGTAGGAACGCTGCGCCGTCTGCGGTATCTGTATCTGCCCCAGCTGCAGCCCTACCTCACCAGTGCCTGCTCTGTGGCTTTGGGTATGTCCTGGAAGGCGGGGATTGCGGCTGAGGTCATCGGGATTCCTGAGGGCTCTATCGGCGAAATGCTCTACGAGGCCAAGATCTACCTCAGCGCACCGGATCTGTTTGCCTGGACTGTGGTGATCATTGCGGTCAGTGTGGCCTTTGAACGCCTGTTTTTGTGGCTTCTGCGGCGAGGCTATGGCCTGCTGGGCAGCCGCAGGAGAGGGGAGGTGCGGCCATGACCGATGTGATCCTGCGGGGGATTACCCACCGTTTTGGGGATCTGACGGTGCTGGATCAGTTCAGCGCCTGTTTCCCGGCTGGGACGACCACCTGTATCATGGGCCCCTCCGGTCGCGGCAAGACCACGCTGCTGCATATTCTTATGGGCTTGCTGACGGCCGACGAGGGAGAGATCACAGGCCGTCCGGAGCGCATCCGTGCGGTTTTTCAGGAGGATCGCCTGCTGGAGGAGTTCTCTGTGGCGGACAACCTGCGCTTTGTCTGCCCGAAGCTGACCGGCGAGACCATGTCTGCCCATTTGGCGGAAGTGGGCCTGGCGGACAGTATCGATCAGCCTGTGGCAGAACTGTCCGGTGGTATGAAGCGGCGGGTGGCCATTGTGCGGGCGGTATTGGCAGAGGGGGATCTCCTGCTGCTGGATGAGCCCTTCCGTGGCCTGGATCGGAAGACCCGGGAACTGGTAGTAGCTTACCTGCGCCGCCATACGGAAGGAGTTACCACCATTTTGGTGACCCACGATCCCGAGGAAGTGGATCTGATGGGCGGCACATTGTTGACCTTATGAGAAACCAACCGGGCGGAGGAACAGACTCCGTCCGGTTTTGTGTTGCAAGGGATTATTTGGGCTGTCCCCTTGCCTCCGGCAACAGGGGAGTGGTACAATGCAGGCATCGATGATTGAGAAGAGGCGATGGTTATTCTGTGGATATTGTTGGCTGGTGTAGCCGCCGCCGGTTTGGCGGTGCTGCTGATTGCCTATGGGTGCTACCGGGTGGCATTTTTTGCCCCCGGTAGGAAAGCGCCCTCCGGAGATGTGATCGAAACCCCGCAGGGTGAGATCTATGAAGCATATCGGGATCGCATGGTGGAGTGGATCAAGGAGGCCCGTGCCATGCCCCATGAGGAGGTGTGGATCACTTCCTTTGATGGACTGAAGTTGTATGGAAGATTTTACGAATATGCGCCCGGTGCCCCGGTTGAGCTGATGTTTCACGGGTATCGCGGCACGGGAGAGCGGGACCTGTGCGGCGGCGCCCAGCGGTGCTTCCTGCTGGGCAGAAGCGCATTGATCGTGGACCAGCGCTGCAGCGGGAAGAGTGAGGGACATACCATTACCTTCGGCATCCGGGAGCATCGGGATTGCCTCTCCTGGGTGGAGTTCTTGAGAAAGCGGATTGGTCCGGAAGTGAAGATCATCCTCACAGGCATCTCCATGGGGGCCTCCACGGTGCTGATGGCCGGCGGATCAGCCCTGCCGGAGAATGTTATCGGGATTTTAGCCGATTGCGGATATTCCTCTCCCCGGGACATCATCAAGAAAGTCATCCGCCAGCTGGGGCTGCCTGCGGAACTGGGCTATCCCTTTGTGAAGCTGGGCGCCAGACTCTATGGGCACTTTGATCTGGAGGAATGTTCTCCCGAGGAGATGGTAAAGCATTGTACCGTGCCGGTACTGTTCTTCCACGGGGAAAGTGATGATTATGTACCCTGCCACATGAGCCGCATCAATTATGAGGCCTGCCCTGCCAAAAAGCTGCTGGTGACCATTCCCGGTGCAGGACATGGACTCAGCTATCTGATGGGTCGGGAGGCGTATCTGAAGGCGGCCCGGGAGTTTTTCGGGCCCAATGCCTCTGCAAAATCGGTGGAGCAGCAGGCGTGGATCGACGGAAGGATTTAACAGGACGCTACAAAGCAAAAAAGAAACGGTACTCTTATGAGTACCGTTTCTTTTGGTGCGCGAGGCGGGACTTGAACCCGCACGCCCGTAATGAGCACTAGAACCTGAATCTAGCGAAACATAGGGATTCCTAGGCATGCCCTTTCGGGCAGGGGTCACAAGAATGTGCGCAGGAATTCCAGTACATTTACAAGTTTCTTGGCAATATATGTTGATATTCATCCATTCACGCAATACAATATATGATAGATTCCAGTAAAAAAGGAGGGATAATGTGGAAAAGTACAAGCGAACAGGGCAAGCGGCCTGGGATAAACGGAACCTAAAAACAATCTCTACCAAAATGACAAAGGGTGAATATGAAAGGTTCCTGGACAAATGCTACCTTGCCAGGATTAAGCCATACACCCTGGTAAAACAGTTAGTACGGGATTGGATGGAGGGCAAGCGGCAACCCGAATTACCGAAAGTGACGGTGTTTTGGGACCTGTAGGGGATTCCGCCTTGCGCACTTTCCATTGTATCATGCGGTCAAGGGCTTCGTGAACGGCTGCGCCGCCCTTGACTTCGCATGAGCCGCCATGTGCGCCGAACAGGCGGAAAGGAGGTTGGCAACATGACGGCCAACATCAGCAAAGAATTGCGGAAACAGATATACAAGCGGGATGGGTACCGCTGCGCCCTGTGTGATAGCACAGACGGACTGCAGATTCACCACTACATTCCCAGGGGGAAAGGTGGCTGCAATCATCCCATGAACCTTATCACCCTCTGTTGGAGGTGTCACGGGGCGGCGCATGGCAGCATCTGCCATGACTTCTACCTCATGGACATTACGGCGGAAAATATCCAGGCAGCACACGAAGAATGCATGCAGCAAATGGAGTATGAGTGCGCCCGGTACCTGGGGGACTATTACGCAGAAAGAGAGGAGGTGTGGTATCCCTGGGAGGGATAGGAGGGCTGCGGCCCTCTTTTTTTGCTGCGGCCGCAACCAATGGGAGCCAATGGAATCGAACGGGTGTTTTATATTCTCGCCCGCGCCGCCACCAAAAACCGAACCATCGATGGTGCTTACATGGGTGGCCCTCCGCAGAGGGGGGCGATGCCCCCCCGTTGTCGGGCCATTGCCTGGTACTCGCTGCGCTGCGCCCAGGCTTCAAAGGTATGCAAGCCTGGCCGGGCGTCCTCGCCCTTGCTGCCTTGCCCCTTCGCTCCCGCGGGGGCTGCGGCTTGGCTGCGGGCTGCGGTCGGGCCCTGTGGGCCCTGCCCGTCCTTTATCCGCACACGAAATGGCCCCGCCCAAAAGGCGGCGGTTCCATTTCGGGCGGGGCTTGCCCGCTCCCGCGCGCGGCGGCTCTGCGCCCGTCGCGGTTCGCTGCGGGCTCTCGCCCTTGCTCACGGCTTGCAGGGCGTTGGCGCGGGCTGCGCTTTGGTCGGGCTGCGGGCCCTCGCCCTCTCCCCGCTGCGCCCTTGCCGCCGCCCGTGGCCCCTCGCTCCGCTCGGTGCGGCCCCGCTCCTCCTCCCGCCGCCGTTTTTCGCGCTCCCGCTCCTGCCGCCGGGCTCCCGCGCGGCATCGTGGGGCCGATGGCCCCCTCGCCGTGCGGTTTGCCGCTTTGCGGCGGCTTGCGTTCTCTTTCGGTGCGGTGGTGGGGCTGCGGCCCCGGGAAAGTAAATGCCCCCGGCGGAAAACCGCCGGGGGCTTGTGGTGTTGGTGCGCGAGGCGGGACTTGAACCCGCACGCCCGTAATGAGCACTAGAACCTGAATCTAGCGAGTCTGCCAATTCCACCACTCGCGCGCATCGATTCTGTTGTGAGGAAGTGGTGCGAGTGATGGGACTTGAACCCACACGTCCATTCGAACACAAGCACCTCAAGCTTGCCTGTCTGCCGATTCCAGCACACTCGCAAAGGAAGCTTCCTCCGTACAAAGTACCTTATTAATATACCGCAAGAAGATGTGGTTTGTCAAGCCTGAATTTTTGAGGCTTTCTGTTTTTAGCTTGTGGACCGGGATGACAGCTGGGGAATCGGAAACAATTCCTTTCGCCGTTGACACCTGCGAATTTTGGTGGGATAATTCAGGTAATTCATCGAGAGGAGGGGGTTCCCCTATGAAAGATATGGTAGAAATCCGTTGGCATGGCCGAGGTGGTCAGGGTGCCAAGACGGCATCCCTGCTGCTGGCCGATGCGGCGTTCAACACAGGAAAGTATGTGCAGGGTTTCCCTGAATACGGCCCGGAGCGCATGGGCGCACCCATTACCGCTTATAACCGCATCAGCACCCAACGCTGCACGGTCCATTCCAACATTTATTTCCCGGACTATGTGGTGGTCGTGGATGAGACATTGCTGAGCGCCGTGGATGTTACTGCCGGCCTGAAGGAAGATGGAGCGATTGTGATCAATAGTCCCAAGACCCCGGATCAGCTGCGGCCTTTGCTGAAGGGATATACCGGAAAAGTGTGCTCCATTGATGCAGGAAAGATCAGTGTGGAAGAGTTGGGAAAGAACTTCCCCAATACCCCTATGCTGGCCGCTATCGTAAAGGTGTCCGGTGTGGTGGATGCCGAGGAGTTTGTGAAGGATATGGAGGCATCCTTCCACCACAAGTTCGCCTCCAAGCCCCAGGTGATCGAGGGCAATATGCGTTGCCTGAAACGTTCTATGCAGGAGGTGCAGGTAGGATGAGTTGGAAAGCAAGTGAGATGACTCCCGATGTCAAGTGGCAGGATCTGACTCCCGGCTGCGCCATTTTTGAGGGTGGTACTTCTGCCGCGGTCCAGACCGGCGACTGGCGCACCATGAAGCCGGTGCTCCACGCAGATAAGTGCAAACAGTGTCTGCTGTGCGTGCCGGTATGTCCGGACCTGTCTATTCCTATGCAGGCGGACGGGAAACGTGGCGATTTTGACTATTTCTTCTGCAAGGGCTGCGGTATCTGTGCCAATGTGTGCCCCTTTGGGGCCATTGAGATGGTCAAGGACGAGAAATAAGGAGGGGAGGAATAACTATGTCTATCCGAGAAAGACTTTCCGGTAATGAAGCGATTGCCGTTGCTATGAAGCAGATCAACCCCGATGTCATGGGTGCCTTCCCCATCACTCCCTCCACGGAGATCCCGCAGTACTTCTCTGCCTATGTGGATAACGGTGAGGTGGATACGGAATTCATTGCCGTAGAAAGTGAGCACAGCGCCATGTCCACCTGCATCGGTGCACAGGCTGCCGGTGCCCGCGCCATCAGTGCCACATCCTCCTGCGGCCTGATCTACATGGCCGAGATGCTGTACGTGGCCGCCAGTGACCGTCTACCCATTACGTTGGCGGTATCCTGCCGCGCCCTGTCCGGCCCCATCAATATCAACAATGACCACTCCGATGCCATGAGTGTCCGGGATTCCGGTTGGCTGATGCTGTTTGCCGAGACCAATCAGGAGGCTTATGACAACTATCTGCAGGCTATGCGGATCGGTGAGGCGGTGAGTCTGCCCATCATGATCTGCCAGGATGGCTTCATCACCTCCCATGCTATCGAAAACATCGAGCTTGTGGAGGATGACAAGGTGAAGGCCTTCGTGGGCGAATATCAGCCCCAGCACTATCTGCTGAAAAAGGACAGTGCCATGGCGGTAGGTGCCTACGCTACCCCCGTATACTACATGGAATCCAAGCGCCAGCAGGCGCAGGCCATGCTGGATGCCAAGGATGTGATCCGTCAGGTGGCCAAAGAGTTTGCGGAAATGACCGGGCGCGAGTACGGCCTGATCGAGAAGTATCGGATGGAGGATGCTGAGGAGGCTATTGTGATCATCGGATCCTCTGCCGGTACGGCCAAGGCTGCCATTGAGCAGCTGCGCGCACAGGGACGCAAGGTGGGCTTGGTGAAGATCCGTTCCTTCCGCCCGTTCCCCGCAGAGGATCTGGCAGAGGCTTTGAAGGATGTCAAGTCCTTTGCTGTGATGGATAAGTCCGATAGCTTTAATGCCCACTGCGGTCCGCTGTTTGCGGAGACGGCTGCTGCGCTCTATGCTGCCGGAGTCACCGGTCCCAAGGGCATCAGCTACATCTATGGTCTGGGTGGCCGTGATGTGCGTGTAGAGAGTATCTGCAAGGTCTTTGATGATCTGCTGGAAATCAGCCGTACGGGAGATGTGGGGGACACTTACCGCTATCTGGATGTGCGGGAATAAGGAGGGAGAACCATGGCATATAATTTGAAAGAAATCCTGATGAAGGAAGAGCGCCTGTCCGGAGGACACCGGATGTGTGCCGGCTGCGGCTCCCCCATTGCCATCCGTGCGGTGCTGCGGGCTCTGGAGCCCGGTGACCGTGCGGTGATCACCGGTGCCACCAGCTGCATGGAGGTCTCCACCTTCATGTATCCCTATACTGCATGGAAGGACAGCTTCATCCATAACGCCTTTGAAAATGCAGCTGCTACCTGCTCCGGTGTGGAGACGGCTTACCGCGCCCTGAAGAAACGGGGCAAGATTGATGAGACCTATAAGTTTATCACCTTCGGTGGTGACGGCGGCACCTACGATATCGGCTTTCAGAGTTTGTCCGGCGCTATGGAGCGGGGCCATGATATGGTCTATGTCTGCTATGACAATGAGGCCTATATGAATACCGGCATCCAGCGCTCCAGTTCCACACCTCACTTTGCCGATACTACCACCACACCTCAGGGCAGTGTGATTCCCGGCAAGCTGCAGCAGAAGAAGAATCTCACCAAAATCATGGTGGCTCATGGGATTCCCTATGTGGGACAGACTACCTTTATCGGCAATTTCAAGGATGTGACGGAGAAAGCACACCGCGCCATCTATACCCCCGGTGCAGCATTCCTGAATGTAATGGCACCTTGCCCCCGTGGCTGGCGTTATCCCAGCGAGGAATTGATGGAAATCACCAAGCTGGCGGTGGAAACCTGTGTATGGCCCTTGTATGAGGTCATTGAGGGGAAGTACATCCTCAGCTATCGTCCCAAGAACAAGCTGCCTGTGGAGGAATATCTGAAGAGACAGGGCCGTTTTGCCCATATGTTCAAGCCCGGCAATGAGTGGATGATCCAGCAGGTCCAGCAGGAAGTGGATCGCGCCTGGGAGGAGCTTCTGACCCTTTGCGGCGAATAAGTTTACACAAAATAACCGGCGGATCTCCGCCGGTTATTTTATTGTCGATCGGGATACCATTTGTGCCATCTATGTGGTACAATGAAAAAAAGTTCCGGAAGGGGGATAAGCAATGGGTAGATATATTCTGGCGCTGGATCAGGGAACCACCAGTTCCCGCGCTATTCTGTTTGACCATACCGGCTCCATTCATTCCATGGGGCAGCATGATTTTCCTCAATACTACCCGCAGGCTGGCTGGGTGGAGCATGATCCCATGGAGATCTGGGACAGCCAGCGCCGTGCGGTGATGGATGCTATCGCCAATGCCATGCCCGGGGATATCGCCGGCATCGGCGTGACCAATCAGCGGGAAACCACCATCCTCTGGAACCGCCATACCGGTCAGCCGGTGTACAGGGCTATTGTGTGGCAGTGCAGGAGGACAGCGGAACTGTGTGAGGAGCTGAAACGAAAGGGACTCAGTGAACGAATCCAATCCACCACAGGTCTGCTGATCGATGCCTATTTTTCCGCCACCAAGATTCGCTGGATCCTGGACCATGTGCCGGGTGTGCGGCAGCAGGCAGAAGAAGGGAATTTGCTGTTTGGAACGGTGGAGACCTGGCTCATTTGGCTGTTGACCGGCAGGCATGTGACCGACTATTCCAATGCTTCCCGCACCATGCTCTTTGATATCCACAAGCTGTGTTGGGACGAGGAACTGTGTGCTCTGTTGAACATCCCCGTGTCCCTGTTGCCCCAGCCGGTAGGAAACAGTCAGGTTTATGGCTATGTGCAGTCCGGCATCCCCGGATTGGAGAAATTGGCGGGCGTGCCGGTGTGCGGTGCGGCCGGTGACCAGCAGGCGGCCCTCTTTGGGCAAACCTGCTTCACACCCGGCGAGGCAAAAAACACCTATGGAACCGGTTGTTTTACCCTGATGAATGTGGGCGCGCGGCCCGTCCGCAGCCGGGCGGGACTGGTGTCCTCTGTGGCCTGGCAGGTAAATGGAGAGACTACCTATGCGCTGGAGGGCAGTGTGTTCAATGGCGGCAGCACCATCCAGTGGCTGCGGGATGAGTTGCAGATCATCGACAGTGCCCCGGCCATCAACGATCTGGCTGCCACCGTGCCGGATACCGGCGGAGTGGTGATCGTGCCGGCCTTTACAGGTCTGGGCGCACCCTATTGGGATATGTATGCCCGGGGTGCCATTTTGGGCATCACCCGGGGCACCAACCGGGGCCATCTGGCCCGGGCGGTGCTGGAGTGCATCGCCTTTCAGGTGACCGACCTGATGCTGGCCATGCGGCAGGATGCCGGCTGTGATATCACGACGCTGCGGGCCGATGGCGGAGCCAGCGTCAGTGATCTTTTGATGCAGATGCAGGCCGATCTCCTGCAGATTCCGGTGGATCGTCCGGTGATGGTGGAGACCACCGCCTTTGGTGCGGCGGCACTGGCAGGCCTGGCTTGCGGCATGTGGCAGGATCTGGAGCAGCTGCGCAGCTTGCGCCGCAGCCAGTGTGCCTTCCTGCCCCAGCGGGTGCAGGCGGATTGCGACAGAGATTACCGGCTTTGGAAACGGGCGGTAGGCCGGGCCGCCGACTGGATCGAACATTAAAACTTGCATAGACGGTGGATTTGGGTTATAATAACTAACAATCCAAAGGATTTAAAGTCCTGAATGTTGAAAGGAGTATCGATATGGCATTTTTTGAAGAACTGAGCAAGAAGGCCCAGCTGTATGCTGAGGTTGCCGTGGAGAAGACCAAGGATCTGGCTGAGACGGTCGGCGATAAGGCTAAGGCTGCCGCCGATACCGCCAAGACCAATATGGCAATCATGGCCGAGCAGCACGAACTGGAAAAGTGCTACAAGGCCATCGGCGAGTGGTTCGCAGCTGAGTATACCGAGGAGATCCCCGATGCCCTGAAGGATGTGATGGCTGCAGTGGCCGCCTCCAAGGAGCGCATTGCCGAGCTGGAGGCCTCCCGTGCCGCAGCCAGCCAGTGTGAGGAAGAGGAGCCTGTTGTGGAGGCCACTTTGAAGGTGTGCCCCGCCTGCGGTCTGGCCGCTTCCGGCAACTATTGCTCTGAGTGCGGCGCCAAGCTGGGCGAATAAAGGAGATATCATGAAGACGATCATTACTTCCCCCAAGGCCCCGGCCGCCATCGGCCCCTATTCTCAGGCGATTGATTGCGGCGCTTTTGTGGTCACCAGCGGTCAGACCGGTGCAGATCCTGTCACCGGTGAGATCAAGGGCGATGTGGTTGCTCAGACCCGTCAGGTGCTGACCAATATCAAGAATGTGCTGGAAGCTGCCGGTCTCACCATGGACAACGTGGTGAAGACCACCGTGTTCCTGCAGAATATGTCCGACTTTGCGGCCATGAATGCCGTGTATGCCGAATTCTTTACCGAGGGCCAGTACCCCTGCCGCTCCGCAGTGGAAGTGGCTGCTCTGCCCAAGGGCGCTCTGGTGGAGATCGAGACCATCTGCGTCAAGTAAAACTGGTTATGTAAAAAAGCCCACCGGATCCCGTCGGGATCCGGTGGGTTTTGCTATGTTACTCCTGGGTGGGGTGCTGATTCACGATCTCCTGTGCGCGGGCCAGTGCGGTGCTGATGTGGTCGCAGAAGTTCTCCGGACCGACCGCCTCATAGAAGCCGGCCTTCTTCATCACGGAGAGAGGCTGCTCATTGACGTGGGACAGCACCAGTGAAACACCCATGCTCTCACACTTGTGATGCAGATCCTCCAGGGAGTGGAGTGCAGTCACATCCAGTGCCGGAACGGCCCGCATCCGCAGAACCAGACAGTAAGTGAAGTCCTTCAGACGGATGTCCAGGATCTTGTCGGCAGCGCCAAAGAACAGAGGTCCGCTGATCTCGTAGACGCGGACATTTTGGGGGACATGTGCCAGATCCAGACGGTCGCGCTCCTCCTCCGTCTCGGCGTAGGTCCAGCCGGTGACAGAGGTCTGATCGCTCATGCGCTTCATAAACAGCATGGCGGCCAGCACCATGCCCACCTCGATGGCGATAACCAGATCGAAGATCACCGTCAGCAGGAAGGTGACCAGCATGACGGCAATGTCAGACTTGGGGGCAGAGCGCAGCATACCCACAAAGTGGCGCCACTCGCTCATATTATAGGCCACCATAAAGAGGATGGCAGCGATGGTGGGCATGGGAATGAGGCCTGCATAGGGCATGAAGAACAGCAGCACCAGCAGCAGAACCAATGCATGGACCATGCCGGCGATGGGGCTGCGGCCGCCGTTTTTGGCGTTGGCTGCCGTACGGGCAATGGCGCCGGTAGCGGGGATGCCGCCAAAGAGGACGGAGGCGATGTTGCCGGCGCCCTGTGCCACCAGTTCCGCATTGGGGTTGTGGCGGGAGTTCACCATACTGTCAGCCACCACGCAGGAGAGAAGGCTTTCGATGGCAGCCAGAATGGCAATGGTGAAGGCATCGGGGAGAACGGCTGCAATCTTATCGTAGCTCAGCTCCAGACCAGTCAGCGCAAAAGAGGGGAGACCGGCGGGGATGGTGTACAGCTCACCGATGGTGAACACACCTTCATCCAAACCGGGAATCAGCTTCACCATAGCGGCGCCCACCACCACAGCGATGAGAGAGGGAGGGACCTTCTTCTCCAGGCGGGGATAGAGGATCAGGATCGCCAGACTGACAACACCTACCAGCAGCGCCTGAGGACTGAAAGTGCCCATGGCCTCCAGATTGGCATGGATTTTCTCCAGGGTCTCAATGGGACGCACGCCGTCTGCATACTGCAGGCCCAGGAAATCCTTGATCTGTCCCACCAGAATGGTGACTGCGATGCCGGAGGTAAAGCCGGTGGTGATGGTGCTGGGAATGAACTTGATGAGGGCACCAAACTTGAACACACCCATCAGGATCAGGAAGATACCGGCCAGAATGGTAGCGATAATCAGCCCATCCATACCCTGCGTGGCCACGATACCGGCCACCACTGTGGCAAAAGCGGCGGTAGGACCGCTGATCTGCACTGTGCTGCCGCCCAACAGGGAGGCCACAAAACCGGCAAAAATCGCCGTATAGACACCGCAGGCAGGCTCAACACCGGAGGCCAGTGCCAGAGCAATGGACAGCGGCAGCGCAATGATGGCGACGATGATACCGGCGACGATATCGTTGGTCACCTGCTTGCCGGACAGAGAGCCCAGCATGGTAAACAGTTTCGGCTGCAAGTAGAAATCCTTTTTCAAAAGTACCACCCCAAATGTGTAAATAATCAAGAAACCGTTAGATTATACCTCTTTTTCGATGCATTTGTCAATTGTTGGAAGAGGGGCTTTCGCTGCTGCAGCGATAAAGTTCCTTTCGCGAAGTCTCGGTTGTTGAAACGATTGGTGGGGTGTGGTAATATGGGCTACAATAGCATTTGCGGGAGGGGAAAGATGACTTTCGACTTCAAGAAAGAATATAAGGAGCTCTATATGCCCAAGAACCGACCGGAGATCGTAACGGTTCCAAAGGCGAATTATATCGCTGTGCGGGGAACGGGTGACCCCAATGAGGAGGGAGGGGCCTATCAGCAGGCCATCGGTATTTTGTATGCCGTAGCCTATACCCTGAAGATGAGCCATAAGACGGATTACAAAATCAAGGGATTTTTTGAATATGTTGTACCGCCGCTGGAAGGCTTCTGGTGGCAGGAGCATGTGGATGGTGTGGACTACACCAATAAGTCCGCATTCCACTGGATTTCCGTGATCCGACTGCCGGATTTTGTCTCTGAAGAAGATGTAGCATGGGCGGTGGAGACGGCGACCAAAAAGAAGAAACTGGACTGCACTCCGGTAGAATTTCTCACGGTGGATGAGGGGCTGTGCGTTCAGATCCTGCACACAGGGTCCTTCGATGATGAGCCTGCAACCGTTGCTTGGATGGATGACTACTTGCAGAAGAACGGCTATGTAAATGATTTCAGCCAAAGCAGGTTGCACCACGAAATTTATCTGTCCGATGTAAGAAAGGTTGCTCCCGATCGCTGGAAAACGGTAATCAGACATCCCATTAAAATGGGATAGGATTTCATGGAGCAGAGAAAGGCGGGTTTCTTATGAAAAGATGTGCGGCGTGGCTGCTGGCTATCATTTTTGCATTGGGGATCACTGGCTGCAGCAGGGAAGGAAAATCACCGGATGGTATACTGGGAAAGAATGAGTATACTGCCGTGGTGGCCTATGCCGGCTGGGCGGACCCTGATACATTCTGTTTGGGGGGGCTGAATGCGCAGAAAATGTATATCAGCAGTGTGCAGCATCTGCCGATTTATCGGTTTGATACCATGGCACAATTTACACAGTTCCGGAGTTCCTGTGATCCGGCAGCTATAGCGCAGGGGTATGATGAGATGCCCTCCCTTCAGGCTGTGGCGGCCTCTTTCGATGAAACTTTTTTTGAAGAGAACACTTTGCTGATGGTCTATGTGGGTTCGGGCAGCGGCACATATCGCTTCGGAGTGAACAGTGTGTTCTGTGATGGAAAGGCCCTCTGCATCCATGTGGAGCAGACCAATCATCCGCAGGTGGCGACAGATGATATGGCCGGCTGGCTGATCATGGTTGCGGTTCCGGATCGAGTGGCCGAAGATTGCGTGGAATTTGATGCAGATCTGAACCATTTCAGCTGACTGAAAACAAGAAAACAACTCCCATCCCCGTGGATGGGAGTTGTTTTTGTGTGCCAGTGAACAGAGAAGTCCGTCTATTGTTCATGGATAGGACCGGTTTTCCATTTGCCGGTCTTGTAGTAGATGGCTGCAATAACAAAGGGGGTAAAGCCGGCGATGACATCGCCCCAGAGGAAACCCGACCAGTCCCTGACCAGAACAAGGCCGAACAACAGGGAAAAGCCGATCCGGTTGACAATGCCGTCCAGAAAAGCGGAACAGAAATTCAATTTGTAATTTCCGCTGCCGTCGATGAGACTGTTGCTGGGGGCGCGGCAGGCGCCGCCGAAGAACAGGGCGCACAACATCGGAATTAATGCCATAGAGGCCTGCATAACATCCGGATCGGAGGTGAAGAGCCCGAAAACCAGCCGGGGGGCGGTCAGTACCAACAGGGACAGTGTGGCGGCAACCGTCAGGGTGATTCCCGCGGCAGTACGCAGGATTTTGGGGACACGGCCATATGTTCCGGCACCGATATTTTGGCCGATCATGGTGCTGGCAGCCATGTTGACTGCATTGGCAAACATGTTGCTGACCACATTGATCTTGCTGTATATGCCTGCGGCGCTGGAGGCTACCACACCGTAGAGGTTGATCCAGGAGTTGACAAACAGCTTGGAGAACATAACTGCCGTATTTTTGATGGCCATGGGGCAGCCCAACTTCAGCAGTGCCTGCAGTGTATTGGAGTCTATATGCAGGCAGCTCTTGTCTAAAGCGATCCCAAGCTTCTGTTGGTTGCGCAGGAGAAAGACCAGACCAAACAGAAAACTGATCCCCTGTCCGATCACGGTTGCCACAGCCGCACCAAAAGCACCCATGTCGTATCCAGCAATCAGGATCAGGTCCAGCACCAGGTTAATTACTGTGGAGATGGCGATAAAGAGCAGCGGATGCCGGGAATCACCCATGCCCCGAAGAACGGCACTGACTACGTTGTATCCATAAACAAACAGCAGTCCCAGTGCACAGACCGTCACATAGGCATAGGCCTGCTGCTGCGCCTCCGGAGGTGTGTTCATCCAATCCAGAATATGGGAACGAATGGCGATGGTGACCGCGCTGACCAGTACGGCGCAGCCGAACAGAAATACTGCCAGGTTGCCGATGATCTTACCGATCTGCTCCCGCTTTCCGGCTCCCATGTGTTGGGCAATGATGACCTGCCCGGCTGTGGCGAAGCCCACGCCGAGGAAGGTGAGAAAGTTCAGCACATCACCGCCAACAGATACGGCGGAAAGGCCGGCCTTGCCCACATACTGTCCCACAATGATCATGTCCACCATGTTATATACGGCCTGCAGCAGATTGGAGACAAACAGGGGGAAGGCAAACACGGCCATCTGCCTGGAGATGCTCCCTTTTGTGAAATCTGCGATGTATTTTTCTGACATGGGGCATCCTCCTATGCACCTGAATTTCTTTGAATGCTCTGCGCTTGAGCGGGGGATACATTTACTGTAGCATAAAATTCGGCAGGATGTAAGGATTTTCTAAATCTGACGCCAAAAGCCCCTCTTCTGCTGACAGCTTGTGCTGCAGGCGAAGAGGGGCCTGTTTCGGTATTTACCTGTTGACTCCGCAGTCGAGCTCCCTTACAGAAGCTGCTGATGGTTGATGGTAAGCCGGAACTGCAGGCCCAGCCGCTCTGCGGCCTTACGGCACATCAGCATGCGGCCCATGAAAATTTCAAAATAGTCCATGATGGAGCCATACTGAGTGTCAATAGTCAGTTCCAGCAGTAACTGGGTGTGGTCCTCGGATACGGTCAGCTTTGATTCCCGTACAGAGTAATTGACCCGGTCGTGGATATCAAAGGTGCTCGCCTCCCGGTTGCGGACACGGCTGCGGCGCACATCGGACTTGTCCGCCAGGATCAAAGCGGCCGCCATGGCGCTGACCGGTTTGCCGGTGCCCTCGTCATGGTTGCCGATGGCCGTGATGATCTCGGAGATCTCCAGCGGATCCATTCCCATGCGATCCAGCAGACGGAAGGCCATCATAGCGCCGGATTGGGAGTGATCCACTCGGTTGATCAGGTTGCCGATGTCGTGAAGATACCCCGCAATTTGTACCAGCTCCAGCTCCCGCTGCGGATAATCCAGTTTCTGCAGAATGTCCCGGGCGCGGGCGGCGACCAGCCCCACATGGGCGAAGCTGTGTTCGGTAAAACCCAGCGCCTGCAGAGATTCATTCGCCTTGCGGATATAGGTTTGAATGGTTTGGTCGTTGCGGATCTGCTCAAAAGTAATCATAGGAACTCCTTAAAAAATGACCGTGATGGTGGTGCCCACTTCCGGCTGACTCTCCAGCTGGAGCTGGGCATTATGGAACTGAGCGGCGTGCTTGACAATGGACAGGCCCAGACCGGTTCCGCCAACGGCGCGGCTATGACTCTTATCCACCCGGTAGAACCGCTCAAACACGCGGGATTGATGGGCATAGGGAATGCCGATGCCGGTATCGGAGACCTCCAGAATGGTGCGGCCCTTCCGCTGCCCTACCCACAGGCGGACATGACCGCCGGGGCGGTTATATTTGATGGCGTTATCACACAGGTTATAGACCATCTCGTGGAGAATCTGCGCTGCACCGGAAATGGTCTGCACATCGCCCTCCAGCTGCAGCTGCACCTGGCTGCGCTGCGCCACGGGCTGCAGGCTCTCCAGCACTTGCTGGCAAAGCTGGTGAAGATCCACAGGCTCCATTTCGAATCCGGTGCCCCCTTCATCCAGATGGGACAGATCGATGATATCCTCTACCAGATCCACCAATCGCTGGCTCTCCCGATAAATATCTCCGGCAAATTCCTGCACCTTGTCCTGCGGCACAAGACCTTCCCGGATCAGCTCGGCAAAACCGGAAATGGCGGTCAGGGGAGTTTTCAACTCATGGGATACATTGGCGGAGAATTCCCGGCGCAGAGCCTCCCGCTGTTGCTGCTCGGTCACATCCATGGCCAGCACAACGGCACCGGCCACCTGTCCGCTGGCCAGGACGGGATTGGCAATGAACTGCAGAGTCCGATCCGGCAGGGTCTGCAGGTGCTCGCCGCGGCGGCCCGCCAAAGCCTGTTCGGCGGCCTCAATCAGACCTGGGATTTGATCAAAGCTACGCAGATGGGTAGCGTTTTCACAGTTGAGCAGTTGGCGGATGCCGGTGTTCACGGAGAGGATATTGCCCTTGCTGTCCAACAGGAGCAATCCTTCTCCCATATTTTCTGTGATGGCATCAAATTCCCGGATTCGCTGCCGCAGCTGATCCATTTGACGGCGGATGATCTCATTTTGCTGCTGAAGGCGCTGGACGAGAGGCTGCAGCTCCGGATAGATATCATGGGGCTCGGACAGCGAGATGCTGTTGATTTTTCCGGTGATCTGTCTTGCCAGCCGAAGGGAGAGCCAGGCAGCCAAAGCCAGCAGAACGGCCAGCGTCAGGGTGAAAGGCCAGAGCATATCCAAAAGCATTCTACCCAGACTGGGCTGGCTGCGGGTCAAATGCAGGAGACTTCCGTCCGGCAGCTGCAGGGCAAAATGCAGTTCCCGCTGCCCCGGATTCTCGGCATGCCGGGCAAAGTGCCCGCTGCCGTTGGCCCGGGCCTGTGCAATCTCAGGATGAGCGGTCTCCAAGCTGGTTGCCCACTCCGTTGTGCCGGTACTGTCGTAAAGAATGGTTCCGTCATTGCCGATGTGGGTGACCCGATCGGGAGAGCGCAGCTGAGACAGGTCGGCATAGGCCATAGATTGCATCAGCTGCTGTGCCTCCACAGACAGACTGTCAAAGGATCTTCGCTCATATTCGTGGTACAGCATCGTGCAAAACAGTGTCCCACTGACCAGCAGAGTCAGCAGACTCAGCAGGAAACTGTTGCGGAAAATCTTTCCTCTCATGCATGTGCCCCCATCTTATATCCGATGCCGCGCACGGTCTCAATAAGGCTGCCGGCCTCACCAAGCTTTACTCGCAGCGTCCGGATATGGACATCCAGCGTGCGGTTTTCCCGGTCTGCTTCGATGCCCCAGACCCGGTCCATCAGCTGATCGCGGGTCAGTACCCGGCCCTGCTGCTCGGCAAGACAGAGCAGCAGGTCAAACTCCTTGTGGGTCAGCAGAATATCCTGTCCATTCACCTGTGCCTGCCGCTGGGCGGGGATGACACGCAGCGGGCCAACACAGTATTCCGGCGTTTTCTTTTCCGGTGTGGTACGGCGCAGTACAGCCCGGATGCGGGCCAGCAGTTCCATCATGCCAAAAGGTTTGGAGATGAAGTCGTCTGCGCCCTGATCCAGACCGAGGACCCGGTCATATTCCGTGTTCTTGGCGGTCAGCAGGATGACGGGCATGGTATGGCCGCTGCCGCGCAGTTTCTTTAGAACGGTCAGACCGTCTTCCTCCGGCAGCATCACATCCAGCAGAATCAGCTGGGGCAGCTGCGTGCGCATAGCCTGCCAGAAGGCCGACGGGGCAGAAAACCCTTCGGCCTGATAGCCCTGACTTTCCAGCGTATACAGTACCAGCTTGCGGATGCTGTCATCATCCTCCAGCAAATAAATCATGAGGGGACTCCTCCTGTTTCGTGATATCCTGTTTTTAAATATAATATACTTTCGGGAAATTGGGAAGATACTTCCTGAGAAATTCCCGGGAAAAAGAAAAGATGGTACGTCCGAAAAAGGAAGTACCATCTTTATTCTGCCTGACAAACCGCCAGCACATAATTGGAATCTACCGGGGGGAGACTGCAGGAAAAGCCCGGTTGGAAGCAAAGGACGTTCCCTTCCTCCAAACGGAAGGAGACCTGCCGGACGGCACCGAGAGAGTGACCGCTGCATTTGATCCATGCCTCCCGCAAGGCCCAAAGCTGGGTGAAGGCACGGGGGCGGTGCTCCGGCGGCAGGGAAGCGAGATCTGCCTGCTCGGTGGGGGAGAGGATCTTCAGCAGCCGGGGGCTCGGCTCCAGGATCTGCTGCACATCAATGCCGATGGGGGAATCCGCGGTGGCGCAGACCACCAGATCCCCACTGTGGCTTAGAGACAGAAAACGCTGCGGACAGAGGGGAGCACCGGAGGGGCTGCGGGACAGGGAGACCTGCTCCGGTGGAATGGACAGTTCCTCAGCCAGTTTCTGGCGGGCCAGACCCCAGGCACAGACCCGCTGGCGGAGGCGGAGTTCATCCATGGAATCCGGCCGCTCCGATAAGGGCAGCCACTGCTGCCAAAGTGCCCATTGGGCGGGAGAGATCTGTTTCATATGAAGGCTATACAGCTGCATGGATGTCACCTCCTGAACGATGAAGAAAAAAGCAGGACATTCCTCAGAACGTCCTGCCTTGGTCCGAGTGTCGAGATTCGAACTCGAGGCCTCTTGAACCCCATTCAAGCGCGATACCAAACTTCGCCACACCCGGATATTTGATTTGCTGCACAAGTCAGCTTTAATAAGATACCATACTTCTTTTCTTTTTGCAAGCCCTATTTTCACTTTTTTTCAAATTTTCGCATTTTCTTTTTGTTGACAAAGGCCTCTTCTCATGGTATCATAATTCATGCGCCTGGGAAAAGGGATGCTTTGCCGGTACGGAGAGATGGCTGAGTGGTTGAAAGCACCGGTCTTGAAAACCGGCGATGTGCGAGCATCCGTGGGTTCGAATCCCACTCTCTCCGCCAAATTTTATATTATCTGCAGAAGTACCCAAGTGGCCGAAGGGGCTCCCCTGCTAAGGGAGTAGGCGCCTAAACCGCGCGCGAGGGTTCAAATCCCTCCTTCTGCGCCAACAAAAGCAGTACCCTTATGGGTGCTGCTTTTGTTTCTGTGTGGAATATGTGAGGAGGGATTTGAAAGGCGGCTCTTGGCAACATGCCGGTGGCATGTTGCAACCGCCGTGGCTTTTCCGCAGAAAAGAAATCCCTCCTTCTGCGCCAAAGACACCCGCGATCCACGTGATCGCGGGTGTTTGCTTATTCTTCGCCGGAATCCTTTTTCAGGCGGGCCTTGGCGTCTTCCACCGTTTCCCCCTCCCGGGTGAGATAGGTTTCCACAAATTTGTCCTCGATTTTCTGGTAGGTGCTTACCGCCCCATGCTCCACCTGCTTGTAGGCGTTTACAACACCCTGCTCCACCTGCTGATAGCCGCTTGCCACGGTAGATGCGATTTTTTCATTTGCCTTTGCAATTTTAGACTTTGCCATAGTTACGTGTTTTCCTCCAATCAAATAAATGCCCAGCAGCAGCACGATCAGCCAGACGGCTGTGCCGGTTAAGATGTTGAACAGTTGAATATCCGCTTCTCTCATGCCGGGAAAGGAAACCAGCATGGACCGCTGCAGAGCATATACGGATACAAATGCATCTGCCAGTGTGATGCTGCGCAATGTTTTGGTTACCGCGGAGTCGCTGCGCCGGTCGCCGATCAGGTGAATGAAGGCTAGAACGATTCGGATAAAGGTGCACAGAGCAATGGTGATCATAAGGATCTCATGAAACTTTTGTCCCCGCTGCTCCACGGCGGAGAGTGTGATAATGCCCGTCAGGCAGAAGGAGAGGATCACCAGCAGAATTCCTGCGATCCGGCTGGCAAACAACTCCAGCTGCAGGTCGCCGCAGGCTCTGCGCCGGACCTGCAGCACCGAAAAGCGGGCAATGGCCAACACAGCATAGTAGGCGCCCATAGTCACAAACCACCAGGAATAGGAGAGAAAACCCGCGGCACAATTGCCGATGGCATAAGTGATATGGGTGGCAAGGCTGGGGATTCCGGTGGCCCAAACCTTGCGGATGCTCATTGGATGCCCTTGACCATGGGAATCAGCAGGATCAGCAGAACGATTCCCAACAGGCCGACCAGCGTGCCCCAGATGATCTGATTCCAGACGAGGCACAGGCACATGCCGCCCCCCAGTACCAGCACGGCGAAAATACCATACAGCACCTTCAAAAAGTTTTTTCCGTTCATTTTGGGCAGCTGCTTGTGTTCCATCTTAACCCAGACCGACAAGGTCACAATTCCCAGAAGAATTCCCACAGAACCGAAAACAATTCCCTCCGTAAATGCATCCCACTCCGGGAGCAGTGCCATGCACATACCCAAAGCAAACAAAACGCCGCTGACAGTACCCAGCAGCAGCGCAATGAAACTACTCTTCTTCATAAAATACCTCCTTATTAATCCGACACTTGTGTTGTTATTGCAAGTGTAGTATGCTGCGAGAGGGAAGAGAAAAACAATCATCAATTAGACAACGAGTGTTGGAATAATGAGGAGAGAAGATGAATACCAAGAATAATAAGCGGCGCAGAGAGTCGGTGGAGCGGATCGAAAAAACATTTATCACCTTGCTGCAGGAAAAAGAACTGCAGGAGATTACAGTGGCCGATCTGTGCAAAAACGCAGAATTGAATCGCAGTACCTTTTATGCCAATTATCTGGATCTCTACGATTTGGCGGAAAAGCTGAAAGAGAAACTGGAGAAAGATTTTTCCAATCTCTTTTTGGGGTATGACCACAGTATGCACACCGGTGCCCTGACCATGTTCGAGCACATCAAGGAAAATCAGCTGTTTTATAAGACCTACTTTAAGCTCTGCTACAACAGTGAGCAGAGGGTGCTGATCTATGACACGGAGCGGGCCAGACAGGATTTTGACAACAAACATATTGCCTATCACATTGAATTTTTCCGCAGTGGGCTCAATGCCATCATTAAAATGTGGCTGGACGGCGGCTGCCGGGAGACTCCGGAGGAAATGGCGGAGATCATCAAGCTGGAGTACAGAGGAAGATAAACTGTACGGAAAGAAAAAAGAAGCAACCCTACCTTCAGGGTTGCTTCTTTTTTGAAAGTGACTTATTGCGCGCAGCTGCAGTGCTGCATGGTGCTCTCCGTAAGGACTGTGGCTACCGGAAGATCATGGGCCTCGCAGACTACCTCATCCAGCCGCTGGGCCTCAAAGGCGATCATAATATGGGTGGCATGGAGGGCCTTCTGCAGGTAACGGTCATAATATCCGCCGCCGTGGCCAAGGCGGCGGCAGTCGTCATCGAAGCCCACACAGGGGACGAGGATCAAATCGACCTCCTGAGGAGTCAGCATGGTGGCGCGGGCGGCGACGGGAGTCATAATGCCGTATTTGCCGGACTCCCAACCGTCCACCTCTGCCGGAACAGAGGCCACCATGCGGCCATTCTCCAGACAGATGGGGAAGGCCAGCCGTTTCCCCTGGGCCTTTGCCCAATCGTGAAACAGGGCCAGATCCACCTCGCTGCCGAAGGCCATATAGGAGAAGATGGTTTGTGCCTGCTGCACCTGGGCAAGGGAAATCAACTTTTCACAGATCTGCGCGCTGTATGCGCTGCGCTGCGCTGCGGTGAGCGCGGAGCGGGAGGCAAAACACAGTTTACGCTGCTGTTTTTTGGCGGCGATCAGAGCTTCCGTTTCCATCATGAATGCACCTGCTTTCTGTAATATAAGGAAACAGGAAAGAACCGAAGCTCCTCAACAGAGAGGATCTCCGGTTCTTCTCCGTGGCACCCCAGAGAGGATTCTAACCTCCGACCTACCGCTTAGGAGGCGGTTGCTCTATACAGCTGAGCTACTGGGGCAAATGTGCGCTATTATCTTACCTCACGAGAGGGCGCTTTGTCAACGGAAAAGGGATGGGAAATCTGCCGAAACCCCTTGCAAAGGGAGAAAAGAGTGCATATAATATTAAGGTTGATGAAAGTGCTTTTTTGAAATCTTTTACCCAAGAAAGGGGTTTTTCCTTTGCAGAACAATAACCTGAGAAATATCGCCATCATTGCCCACGTTGACCACGGCAAGACCACTTTGGTGGACGAGCTGCTGAAGCAGGGCGGCGCCTACCGCGAGAATCAGGAGACGGTGGACCGCGTGATGGACTCCAACGATCTGGAGCGGGAGCGCGGCATCACCATTCTGGCCAAGAACACCGCCATCCAGTACGGCGACACCAAGATTAATGTGGTGGATACCCCCGGCCACGCCGACTTTGGCGGCGAAGTGGAGCGCATCCTGAAGATGGTCAACGGTGTTATCCTGCTGGTGGATGCAGCTGAGGGCCCCATGCCCCAGACCCGCTTCGTTCTCAGCCGCGCGCTGGAACTGGGTCACCGTGTGATCGTGGTGGTCAATAAGATCGACCGTCCGGATCAGCGTATCCACGAGGTGGTGGATGAGGTGTTGGAACTGCTGCTGGATCTGGATGCCACCCCCGAGCAGCTGGATAGCCCCATGCTGTTCTGCTCTGCCCGTCAGGGCATCGCCTCCTACTCCCCCGATGTGGTGGGTGAGAACCTGCAGCCCCTGTTTGAGACCATTCTGGATTATATCCCCGCTCCCGAGGCCAATGTGGAGGAGCCCTTCCAGATGCTGGTGTCCGCCATTGACTACAATGAGTTTGTGGGCCGCATCGCCATCGGCCGTGTGGAACGCGGTCAGCTGAAGCAGAATCAGGAGATCGCCGTGTGCAACTATCATGCTCCGGATGCTGCACCCAAGAAGGCCAAGGCCGTCTCCATGTATGAGTTTGAGGGCCTGGGCAAGAAGCCCATCACGCTGGCCACGGCCGGCAATATCATTGCCATGAGCGGTATTGGCGATATCACCATCGGTGATACCATCTGTGAGACCGGCTGCGTGGAGCCCCTGCCCTTCGTGCAGATCTCTGCCCCCACCATGGAGATGACCTTCTCCATCAACGACAGTCCCTTTGCCGGTCGTGAGGGTAAGTTCGTGACCTCCCGCCAGCTGCGTGACCGTCTCTTCCGTGAGACCCTGAAGGATGTCTCTCTGCGGGTCAGTGAGATCGAGGGTTCTATGGATGCCTTCAATGTGGCAGGCCGCGGCGAGATGAGCCTGTCCATCCTCATTGAGACCATGCGCCGTGAGGGCTATGAGTTCCAGGTGTCTCCTCCCCGCGTGCTGTATCAGACCATCGACGGCAAGCTCTGTGAGCCTATGGAACGCCTGGTGGTGGACGTGCCCAGCGAGAGTGTGGGTGCGGTCATTGAGAAGCTGGGCAGCCGCAAGGGCGACCTGCTGGAGATGACTCCGGTGGGCAACCGCATGAAGGTGGAGTTTTTGATCCCCTCCCGCGGCCTGTTTGGCTATCGCAACGAGTTTTTGACCGATACCCGCGGCGAGGGCATTATGGCCAGCGTGTTTGACAGTTACGCCCCCTTCAAGGGTGAGCTGAACCGCCGCAACACGGGTTCGCTGATTTCCTTTGAGACCGGTGAATCTGTCAGCTATGGTCTGTTCAATGCACAGGAGCGCGGCAGCCTCTTCATTGGGCCCGGTGTAAAGGTCTATGCCGGTATGCTGGTGGGTGTCTCCCCCAAGCAGGAGGATGTGACGGTCAATGTCTGTAAGCGCAAGCAGCAGACTAATATGCGTGCCTCCGGTTCTGATGAGGCCCTGCGTCTGGTACCGCCCCGCAAACTGAGTCTGGAGCAGTGCCTGGAATTCCTGGCAGACGATGAGCTGCTGGAGGTCACTCCGGAGAGCCTGCGTATGCGCAAGACCATTCTCAACCATGAAAAGCGCATGAAAGCCACCCACGGCGGCAAGAAGAAATAAGTCAAGGAAAAACCCCTTCCGCATGTTCCTGCGGAAGGGGTTTGTTGTTATGATTGGAGCAGTGTCCGGGCGAACTCCTCAGCCCGGTGCTGCTTTTCCTCGTCCATAAAGGGGAGATCATAGCTCAGGTGACGGGCAGACAGCATACCCAGCCAGGTCAATTGGGAGTGCTTGCAGAAGCGGCGCAGCGCCTCCTCCCAAAGGTCGGTACCCCGCTCCGGCCGGTAACCGCAGCTGGTGATGGCGGCCACTTTTTTTCCGGCCCAGAGAGCCGGACCCCGCTGCGGACCGTAGAACTTGTTCATGGCATAGACCAGTCGGTCCAGCGCCGCCTTCATGGGGGCAGGGCAGGACCATACATAGACGGGAGCTGCCAGCAGGATCAGATCACTCTGCAGAATGCTCTCGAAGATAGGGACCATATCATCCTCCACAACGCAGGAGGGGCGGCTGTGATCCGCCTGACAGCCGCGGCAGGCCCGGCAGGGACGGATGTCCATGTCATAGAGGGAGAACTCCCGCACCACATGGCCTGCCTGTTGCAGTGTCCCGATCACCGGTGTCAGCAGGGCTCTTGTATTGCTGGCCTCCCCGCGGGGAGAGGCAAAAAGAACGGTACAGATCATACGTCCCTCCGGAACACGTGGATATCGAATGCGATGTCCGTAGTAAGAGTGGTCAGCTGTGCCAGACGTTCCCGCCCGGCCTTGGGGGTTTTCCAGTAATAGGGAGTCATTTGGAAGAGGGACTGAATATCCTCCGGACAGGTGAGGGTAATGGTATCGCGTACCGGGTGAATCAGCTCATACTGAAAACCCTCGTAGGGGGTCTGCCTGACCTCGTTGGGATAGGGCTGCTCATAGAGCACCTGCTTCAGCCCCCACAGATGCTCTGCAGAGGGCACCACATAGAGAAATACACCGCCCGGCTTCAAGACCCGGTAAAATTCCTCAATGGCCAAAGGAGAGAAACAGTTCAGAAGCAGATCCACGGACCGGTCGGCTGCCGGCAGACGGTAGGAGGAGGCCACGGCAAAATCTACCCTTTTTTCCCGTCGGGCCGCCAGACGGAGGATATCCTTGGAGATATCAATGCCGGCCATGTCCACCTGCTTGCCGGCATCCGTCAGGGCCTGATAGACGGCAGAGGTGTAGTAGCCCTCCCCACAGCCACTATCCAGCACGGCGGGCTGTTTCCCGGTGAACCGGCAGCAGAGCTCGCACAGAGCATCCTTCAACGGGGCGTAATAGCCCTTGGACAGGAAAGCAGCCCGGGCGGCCGCCATGCCCTTGTCATCTCCGGGGGCGGCAGAGTGCTTGCGGTTGGCGGGCAGCAGATGGGTGTGACCCTCCTTGGCAATATCGTAGCTGTGACCGGCAGGACACAGCCAGCGGCGGCCATCTTTTTTCAGCATGGCGTCGCAGATGGGGCAGCACAGAAAGCTCATGACGGATCCTTCTTTCCGATGGAGACCGTCACATCGTGGATCCATTTCTCCGAGCGGATCCGCAGCATGGCGAGAGGCATCTTCAGGAGATTTTCCGTCTGGATAGCGATGGTGATCCACCAGTAATTCCATTGCAGGACCAGTGCCACCAGGGCCGTCAGGGGAATGGCCAAAGCCCACAGGGGGAGCAGATCCAGAAGGGTGGAGCGGTGCACATCGCCGCCGCCACGCAGCACACCGGTAATGGAGGTGATGGCATAAGCGTGGGTGGGGATGGACAGGAATGTGGTGACAGCCATGGCGGTGGCGATGGCGGCCGACTCATCAAAGAGTTTGAACAGAGGGAACAGGATGGGCTGGAACACGGTGGGCAGCAGGATCATGGAGATGGCGGTAAGGGCCAGGGCCACCAACATGGTAAATTGCAGCAGGGCGTGGCTCAGGCTCATGATCTCCTTGTGGGTTCTTCCTTCGCCGACGGCTTTTCCCACCATTACCGAGGTGGCGGCGCCCAGACCGAAGAAGACCACCATGAAGAGATTGCGGATATTGCCCATCACGGAGTTGGCGGCCAGCATCTGCACGGAGCTGGCGGTATAACCCAAAATAACGGTAAACAGACTGGCACCCAGTCCCCAAATGGTCTCATCTGCGATGACAGGCGTAGAGTATTTCAGGAAACGCTTGCACATTTCCAAACCGGGATGGAGAAATGCTTTCACATCCAGCGGCAGCTTCTTGCTGCGCAGTGCACAGATCACGCAGACCACAAATTCCAGCATACGGGCGATCATCGTGGCAACAGCAGCGCCCATAACGCCCCACTCCGGGAAGCCGAACTTGCCATAGATCAGCAGATAGTTCAGGCAGGTGTTCACCACCGTGGATACACCAAACAGCTTCATGCCGAAGGAGGGGTTCTCCACACTGCGGTGGGCACTGACATAGATGGAGGCGATCATATTAAACAGGTACGCAATGCCCACAAAGCGCAGGTATGGGGCGCCCAGAAGCGACAGTTCGTGACTGTTGGAGAGCAGGTCCATCACCTGAATGGGCCAGAAGAAAAACACGGCGGCAAAAATAGCGGAAACCCCGGTGCCCACATAGACGGCCACGCCCAGTGCACGGCTGATGTTGTGCTTGTCCTGCTTGCCCCAGTATTGGCTGATGAGAATGCCGACACCGCTCTGCAGGCCGTAGATAATGGCCTGAATGACGAAACTGGGGACATTGGCGGCCGTGACAGCGGCCATCTCCTCATTGCCCAACTGGCTGACCATGAAGGTGTCGATGAGACCCAGAGAGTAGGCGATGAGATTCTGCATCGCCACAGGGATCACAAGGCGCAGCAGATAGCGGTAGAATTCCGGTCCGCGGCGAAGATCTTTGAACATAACAGGTTACCTCACAGCATGGGAAAACGGTTGGTCTTGTGGTGGAGCAGTGCCTCATACAGGGCATCGATATCCTGCTCTGTGGTTTCCGGACCGAAGCTGATGCGGATCACTCCAGCGGCAGTCTTCTTGTCCAGACCGAGGGCGGAAACCACGTGGCTGGCTTTTCCCTGATGGCAGGCGGACCCGGCGGAGATGCAGATGCCCTGCTGGCCCAGTTCGGTTACGATGTTGCTGCTGGGATAGCCCGGCAGGGACATGGCCAGAATATGGGGAGCCTGTCCGCGCCCGATCTCCACCATGGAGGGAATGCGCAGCAGCTTCTCCCGGCAATAGTCCTTGATCTGCCCCATGCGGGCCATTTTTTCAGCCCAGTTTTCTGCCCGCAGCGCAGCTGCCTTTGCAAAGCCGGCGATTTGTGCGGTAGCCTCTGTGCCGGAGCGCAGACCCTTCTCCTGTCCACCGCCGGCCAGCAGCGGACGGAGATTTTTCAGCAGGTGGGGCGCCACATACAGCGCGCCAATGCCCTTGGGACCACCAATTTTATGGGCGGAAAAGCTCATCAGATCCACACCCCAACCGGCGGGATCACAGGGCACCTTCAAAAAGCCCTGCACGGCATCGGAATGAAGCAGCGCCCGGGAGCCGGAGGCCTTCAGAAGGCGGGCAGTTTCCTCCACAGGGAAGATGCAGCCGGTCTCATTGTTGACCAGCATCATGCTGATCAGAACCGTATCCTCCCGCAGGGCATCCATCACTTGCTGGGCCGTTATATGGCCGGTGCGGTCGGGCTTGAGATAGGTCACCTCATAACCCTGCTGCTCCAGCAGCTTCAGGGGCTGCAGAATGGCACTGTGCTCCACGGAGGTGGTGATGATATGGCGCCCGCGATGCCGGCCCTGCCACAGGGCAGCAGAGATGGCCCAGTTGTCACTCTCTGTGCCACAGGAGGTGAAAAACAGACACTCCGGATCCATATCCAGCGCCTGGCCCAGGGTCTTGCGGCAGTCCTCCACCATAGCATGTGCCTGTCGGCCATAGGGATATTGGGCAGAGGGATTGCCGAACTGCTGGGTCAGCACCTCGTACATAGCATCTGCTACCGGACGGGGGATCGGGGTGGTGGCGGCGTTATCCAGATAAATCATAGGAAATACCTCCTGATCGGGACACTTTTTTCAGCGAAACAAGTTCTTGCCACGGGGGGCACGATACCGTATAATACAACTAATATAACAGATATATTATAAGCGACACTGCGATAAAGTGCAAGGAGAAACCCATGCGAGTTGCCATCTACACCCTGGGGTGTAAAGTGAATCAATATGAGACCCAGGCCATGGAGCAGGAACTGCTGGGCCGGGGGCATACGCTGGTGGAGTTTGAGGAGCAGGCAGATGCCTATATCATCAACACCTGTTCGGTGACGGCTGTCAGCGACAAAAAATCCCGGCAGATGATCCGCCGGGCAAAAAAGAGCAATCCTGCAGCGGTGGTGGCCGCCTGCGGCTGCTATGTGCAGACCCATCCCACGGAGGCGACCGGTCTGGAAGAGCCGGACCTGCTGGGTGGAACGGGGGACCGAATGGCGTTCCTGGATGCCCTGGAGCGGGCTGCAGCAGAGCGGCAGCGGCTGGTGCTGCTGGATGATGCACTGCGGCGGCGCACCTTCGAGGTGCTGCCTGCCGGAGGACAGGCCGGCCGTACCCGCGCCATGCTGAAGGTGGAGGATGGCTGCACCAATTTCTGCAGCTACTGCATCATCCCCTACGCCCGCGGACCGGTGCGCTCCCTGCCGCTGGAGGTGGCTCTGGAACAGACCCGTCAGCTGCGGCAGGAGGGATACCGGGAGATCGTGGTGACCGGTATAGAGATCTCCTCCTGGGGGCGGGACCTGCCGGGTAAGCCGGAACTGATCGACCTGCTGGAGGCCATCAGCCGGGAGGCGGGTCAGCTGCGTTTGCGGCTGGGGAGTCTGGAGCCCCGCACCATCACGGAGGATTTCTGCCGGCGCGCCGCCCGACTGGAGAATCTCTGTCCGCATTTCCACCTGTCTTTGCAGTCCGGCTGCGATGAGACCCTGCAGCGCATGAATCGCAAGTATGATACCGCCCGGTATCTGGAATCTGTCCAGCTGTTGTGGCAGTATTTTGAAAATCCTGCCATTACCACGGATCTGATCACCGGCTTCCCCGGTGAGACGGAGGAGGAATTTCAGCGGACACTGTCCTTCATCGGCCTGTGCGGCTTTGCCCAAATGCATATTTTCCCCTATTCCATCCGCCCCGGCACCAAAGCGGCGGATATGCCGCAGGTGCCCGGTCCTGTCAAGGAGCAGCGGGCAGCCCGTGCGGCGGAGTTGGCCGGCCAGATGCATGAGGCATACCTGCAGGAGTGCGTGGGGGAGACCTTCCCCGTGCTCTTTGAACAGACCCGGGAGAGCCTTTGGATAGGCCATGCCCCCAACTACATGGAAGTAGGCGTGGGTGCGGAGGAAGATCTGCACAATCAGGTGCGGCAGGTAACCGTCACCGGTGTGAAAGACGGAATACTGACAGGAGAGTTGAACTGATATGAGTCACTTTTTTGCTTATATTGCCCGGATGCGCTTTATCTCCCGCTGGGCGCTGATGCGCAACAGTTATACGGAAAATATTCAGGAGCACAGCCATCAGGTGGCCGTGCTGGCCCACGGGCTGGCGGTGATCCGCAACACCTATTTCGGTGGAAAGGTGGATCCCGGTACGGTAGCCGTAGCGGCCCTGTATCATGATGCCAGTGAGATCCTCACCGGTGATCTGCCCACCCCCATCAAATATTACAATCCTCAGATCCGGGATGCGTATAAGCAGGTGGAGGCGGTGGCCTGTGAGAAGCTGACGGCCATGCTGCCGGAGAAGCTGCAGCCGGTGTATGCCGATATTCTGCGCTGTCCCGATCCGGAAGTGGAGGAACTGGTGAAGGCGGCGGATAAGCTGTCTGCCCACATCAAGTGCCTGGAGGAGCTAAAGGCCGGTAACATGGAGTTCCGTGCCGCGGCCCGTCAGACGGAGAAGGCCCTGGACGAGATGGAGGTTCCGGAGCTGAAGTGGTTCCGGGAGAACTGTCTGGACAGTTTCCAACTGACGCTGGACGAGATGGAATAACCTATTATCAAAAACAGGTGAGAAATCCAACGGATTTCTCACCTGTTTTTTCTTACTTTACTGTTCCTCCAGCACCCGCAGCAGATCGCCGAAGACACCGTAGGCAGTCTGTTCAATGAGGGGATCGTGCTCCAGAATGGAGAGCTTGCCCATCAGATCCGTGGTGATAGAGACCAGGGAGGAGGTGCTGTCCACCGCGGCCAGCAGATCGCCGCGGTCCACCTCCACAGGACGGACGGAGGCGTGCACCCTTCCATCCTCCCGCCAACCGCGGCAAAGCAGCTTGATGACCTTGCCCCGTGCGGCGGCGTCCTGAATATCTGCCTCGGTGATGTGCTCGATGCCGGTGCGGTCCACCTGATCGGGGGTGATGTGGGCCTGCATCAGCACATTCAGAAGTGCGGTGATCTTGGCGGCTGCATCGTAGCCCTCAATGTCCATAGCGGCATCGGCCTCGATGAAGCCCAGCTTGCGTCCGGCGGCGATGATGTCATCGTAGGCCTTCCCGGCAGCCAGTTCCTCCAGAATATAGTTGGTGGTGGTGTTCAGGATGCCGGAGACTTCGGTGACCTTTGCCAGCTTCAGTGTATGCTCCGTCAGGTTGAAAACGGGGGTGCCGTCCATCACCGTGGTCTCGTAGTAGAAACCGCACCCCTGCTGCCGGGCCAGGTCCTGCAGCTGGTCGTAGGCCCATGCAATGGGGCCCTTGTTGGCGGTGATCACATGTTTGCGCCGCAGAAGTGCACCGCGGATATGGTCAATGGCCGGCTGGCCGGTGTGGATGTTCAGGGGAGTCATCTCCACCAGCACATCGTAGTCACCATTGATGACAATGTCCATGGTGGAGCAGGGGGTAGGATCGGTAAACTTGCCGTTCTGCTCCAACTGATTCAGTGCATCCTGCAGCTGGATCTGTCCCGTAAGATTGCCGCGGGAACCAGTGGCAATGGCGGTGACAACGATGCGGGTATTCCAGCGCGCCTCGATCTCCTCCTGCTTTTCCAGCAGGAGGCGGGCGAAGGCCCGGCCGGCGTTTCCAAAGCCCAAAAGGGCCAGTTTCAGCTCTTTCATTCGTCGATCTTCCCCCTTGCATGGAGAATGTCATCCGGGGTGATGGTCATCAGGTCCTCGCGGGTGACGGTCTGCATAGCAGCCAGGCGATTGTTCTGGGCCACCAGAATGTGCTCGAAGATGTTGCGCACGCCGCGGGCGTTGCCGAAGGTTTCGGGATCACCGTTTTCTTCGGTGATGTAGTCCCGCACCAGAGGTTCCACTCCCTCTGCCAGCTGATAGCAGCCCTTCTTGCACTGCATATGGAAGATCTTCAGCATCTCATCGGCATTGTAGTCGGCAAAATGCAGGAATCGGTTGAAGCGGGACTCCAAACCGGGGTTTGAGTGGATGAATCTGTCCATCAGGTCCGTGTAACCAGCCACGATTACCACCAGATCATCCCGGTTGTCCTCCATGGCTTTCAGGATCGTGTCGATGGCCTCCTGTCCGAAATCGTTTTCGGACTTGCCGTTGAGGGCATAGGCCTCATCGATAAACAGAACGCCGCCCATGGCCTTCTGAATGACCTTCTGCGTCTTCAGGGCCGTCTGTCCCACATAACCGGCCACCAGACCGCTGCGGTCCACCTCCACCAGCTGGCCCTTGGACAGAATATCCAGAGAGCGGTAGATGCGGGCCATCATGCGGGCCATCATGGTCTTTCCGGTGCCGGGGTTGCCGGTGAATACCATATGCAGGGACATATCCGTGGTGGGCAGATTGTGCTCTTTACGCAGTTTGTAAACGGAGACCATATTGATGAGGCTGCGCACCTCCTCCTTTACCGTCTCCAGACCGATGTAACTGTCCAGTTCCGCCTGCAGGTCCGCAATATTCTCCTTGGGGAGGGCTTCTGCCTCCTCCTGAGGCTGTTCCTTGGCAGTTTCCTGCTGGCCGGAAACGGGCTTGTTCTCTTCGGGCTTGGATGTGTCGCGGTTCTCCGGCAGCTTGCGGTCATCGGCGGGGGTCTGATCTTTGGGCGCAAGGGGAGTGCCCCAGAAGTCATTGCTCATGCTGCGCAGATTTCGCTGGGTCATGGAGCGAATCAGTTCCATTTGCTGCAGGATGATCTCGTCTTTGCGATCCATAATTCCTCAACTCCTCAGTGGGATAATTTGATGTGGTTCATGGCCCGGAACAGCAGGCCGGAGATGAAGCCGGTGAGGCTTCCCGTCAGCAGGGAGACGGCCAGCAGCACCGGCAGATAGCCCAGCACATGGACGGAGCCCATGGCGATCAGGGCCGCGCAGATCTGACCGATGTTGTGGGCGGCAGCACCTGCGATGGAGACACCGAAAATGCTCAGCTGTCGGATATGCCGCAGACCGCTCATGACGGACATGGCAGCAAGACCGCCCAACAGGGAGAACAGGAGGGCAGACAGGTTTCCGGCAAACATGGCGCCCAAAAAGCAGCGGACAATGACAATGGCGAAGGCCCGAGCCGGACCCAACCGGTACAGGGCAAAGACCGTCACAATGTTGGCCAAACCCAACTTTACACCGGGCAGAGGGATCAGCAGGGTGACAGGAAACAGGTTTTCCATGGTGCTCAGACCCAGCGCCAGTGCCGTCAGCAGAGCGCACAGGGCCAGATCACGGGTTTTCTTGTGTTGCATCCCGACACCTCCTAACCCAATACCAAATCGGCCCCGCCGCTGCCCTCCAGATGGATCACCAGATGTTGGGGCAGGCACACGATGCTCTGGCCGGCCCGGGTGATCTTTCCGGTATGCAGGCAATCCTGGCTGGGACAATCTGTGGCGGTGACGGACACACCGTCCCGCTCCAAGAGGATTTTGGTGGTATGAGAGCCCGTCACCTCCAGGGTGGAGGGCTCTGTCAAGGCAGACAGCTGCACCTGCCGCAGGATGGTGCCGTCCTGCGAGATGACGGCAGTAAGTGCGCCGGTGTTCTCGCTGGGGCGGTAGACAAAGAAGGAGACGGCAACGGTCAGCACCACAACGCACAGCAAAACCAGCCCATCCGCCAGGGTGGGCCGCAGTTTAGGCTGTGAGGGCTTGCAGGACATAAGAACTCTCCTTCTCCAGGGTCACCTGCTCTGCCAGACCCGGGGTGTACAGGGCTTGTCTTTGATTGTTGATCAGGATCATATCGAAATCGTTCTCCGGATCTCCGTCCGCCATCAGACCTTTCCAAAAGAGGATCGCCTCCTGCTGCCCCATCACATACAGAGCCGTGGAATAGGCATCTGCAGCGGTGCCGCTGCGGCTTACAATGGTGACAGAGAGCAGGTCGCTTTGGGCGGGATAGCCGGTTTTAGGGTCCAGAATGTGCTGGTATACGGTGCCATCCTCTGCGGTGAAGTACCGTTGGTATCCGCCGCTGGTGACGGCGAAACGGTCCGACAGGGCCAGCCGCAGGGCGATGGAGCCGGTATTGGCGGGATCCTGCAGGCCCACCTGCCAGGGGGTACCGTCAGAGCGGGTGCCGGCCACATAGACATTGCCGCCCAGAGAGATGGCGGCGTGTTCGATGCCGTGCTCCTTCAGAAGCTGGGCTGCCCGGTCGCTGGCATAGCCCTTGCCGATGCCACCCAGGTCAATGGCGCAGCGTTCATCCAACTGAGCGGTGCTGCCGGTGACGGTGATGTGATCACTGCCTACCAACGGCAGCAGCTGCGCGATCTCCTGAGGGGAGGGGACGCGGGGAGTATCGGAGGTGATGGCCCAGGCGTTCACTAAGGGGGCGATCGTCACATCAAAAGCGCCTTCCGTCTGCCGGGAGAGGGCTACTGCCTGCTGCAGCAGCACTGCGGTATCGGTATTCAGCTGCGCAGCCCCCTGCAGATTCAAACGGGATACATCACTGTCCGGCAAAGTACGTGACAATAGCTGCTCCAGCCGGTTGATTTCCCGGCTGACGGCAGTGAGGGCATCCTGAGCCCCCTCACCGCGGGCGCTGAGTGTCATATAGGTGTCCATAGCAAACAGCTCCAGAGAGGCAGATTCCTCCCGCTGGCAGCCGGTGCAGCAGAACAGAAGCAGAGCGCTGAGCAAAAGACAGGTCAGCCGTCTCATAGTTCGCGCCGTCCTTCCAGAGCCCGCATCAGGGTGGCATCATCGGCAAACTCCAGATGTCCGCCCACGGGAATGCCATAGGCAAGGCGGGTCACCTTCACCCCAAAGGGCTTGAGCAGGCGGGACAGGTACAGCGCGGTGGTCTCCCCCTCGGTATCGGGGTTGGTGGCCATGATGACCTCCTGAATATTGCCCTTGGCCACCCGGTCCATCAGGGACTTGATCTGCAGATCGTCGGGGCCTACATGGTTCATAGGGGACAGGACACCGTGGAGCACATGGTAGTGGCCGCTATATTCCCGGCTGCGCTCGATGGCCAGCACATCCCGGGGATCTGCCACTACGCAGATGGTGGAAGCGTCCCGCTTGGGGGAGGCGCACACGGGACACAGGCCGCCGCCGGTGAGGTTGCAGCACACAGGACAGAGAGTCACCTTCTGCTTGGCCTCCACAATGGCATCGGCGAACGCCTGGGCCTGCTCCATGGGCAGATTCAGCACATGGAAAGCCAGCCGCTGTGCGGATTTGGAGCCGACACCTGGCAGCCGGGCAAACTGCTCCACAAGTTTTTCCAGAGGAGCGGGGAAGAATTCCATAATGGTACAGTCCTTTCGGAAAGATTAGCCTCTCAAAGCGGCAATGCGCTGGGCAATATCCGGCGCGCCGTATACGGAGGAACCGGCCACCAGCACATTGGCGCCGGAGGCAATGCAGATCTTGCAGGTCTCGGGATCCACGCCGCCATCCACCTCCAGCTCACAGGTGGGATTCATGGCGTCGATATAGCTGCGCACCTGCTGCACCTTGGGCATCATGTCGGCCATAAACTTCTGACCGCCGAAGCCGGGTTCCACCGTCATCACCAGAATCAGCTCCACCTCATGAATGAAGGGAAGAACGGCGCTGGCGGGCGTCTTGGGCTTGATGACCACGCCGGCCTTCTTGCCCTTGGCGTGGATCAGGCGCAGCGCCTCGTGAATATTCTCCTCACTGTCAGACTCCACATGGCAGGTGACGATATCCGCACCGGCATCGCAGAACTGCTCCACATAGCGGATCGGCTGCTGGATCATCAGATGTACATCCAGCGGCAGACTGGTGGTGGGGCGCAGGGATTTGACCACCGGAGCGCCGATGGTAATATTGGGGACGAACATACCGTCCATCACATCCACGTGGACATAATCGGCGGTGTCAATGCGCTGGATCTCGCGGCGCAGATCGGCAAAGTCAGCCGACAGAATAGAGGGAGCAATTTTGATCATGGTATCCATCATCCTTCCGTTGAAATAGGCGGTGTGCCTCACCGTTGGGAAATAGCGGGCATAGGATAGTGCAGCGGAACCGTGCCGGAGTCCGTTCACACCTGTGCAGCGCTGCCCCGTCCCCGGGACAAAACTCCGGCTGCCGCTTTCAGATAGGGGGCGGTGCGGGAGACCCACCGCCTCCAATGTGTTTGCAAAATATACCAGTTTCATTATACACACCCGGACCTGTGATTGCAACACGATTCAATCGTGACCAATTTGTGAATTCTCCTATCAGCCTCTTTACCTTTTGCAAAATTTGCGGTATGATTAGCTATCATATTTTGGGAAACGAGGCTTTTGTATGAGTTTTCTGCAGCGGATCGGCAATGCCATTGCCCGCTTTATGTATGGCCGCAACGGCGCAGATCATTTGGGGATGGCCCTTATCTGGACGGGCCTGATCGCCAATGTAGTCGCCTCCTTTACCGGATCGGATCTGGTCTATGGAATCATGAGTCTGCTGTCTTCGGCGGTGGTTTTTGTGGCCATGTTCCGCATGTTTTCCAAGAACCTGCAGAAGCGTCGGGCGGAGAACGCCTGGTTTCTGCAGAAGATCTGGTGGCCGATCAGCCGTCGGTTTGGTGCCCGCAAGCGCCAATTGCAGGACAAGGAGCACAAGTATTTCACCTGTCCCAACTGCAAGACGGTATGCCGTGTGCCCCGTGGCAAGGGAACCATCGTGATCACCTGCCCCAAGTGCCGCAGTGAGATCCGCGGTAAGAGCTGATGAATGAAGAAGGAGCGTCCCGCAAGCGGGACGCTCCTTTTATGATTGAATTGCTGGCGGACAGAATAAAACCGGGAGGATCAAAATCAGATCCTCCCGGTAGTGGCTTAAGATTAGTCGTTGATTAGAATGCGGCCGGAGTAGGTGTAATGACTGCGGTAGTAGCTGCTGGACAGGGAACTGATGATCACACCGTTGGTGCTGCTGGCGTGGATCACGCCGCCGTTGCCCACATAGATGCCGATGTGAGTCAGGGGATCGCCGCCCTCGCCGAAGAACACCAGGTCGCCGGGTTCCAGCTCGGACTGGGAGATGATCTGGCTGCGGCGGTACTGGCTGGTAACTGCATGGTTCAGGGAGATACCAAAGTGGCCGTATACCCGCATGGTAAAGCCGGAGCAGTCAATACCTCTGTAACTGGTGCCGCCGAACACATAGGGGGTGCCCAGATAGGTCTTGGCGAACTCCACGATCTCCTCACGCAGGGTGCTGGTAGCAGGGGTGCCCTCATAATCGGCATAGTGAACAGGCTGAGCATAGTCGACACTGATATAGCCGGTGGTCTTGCCATAGTTGATCTGATACCACTTGCCGTCGGGGCTGATGCCCACCAGATGACCCACCTTGCCGTTGCGCAGGGAGCGGATGACCTTGCCCTCCATGCTGGCCTCAGCGCGGATATTCAGGGAGTCACTGCACTGGATCATCACACCGTCATAGGCGGCCAGCAGAGAAGCATTGGCAATGGCCTGTGCCTCAGCGGCTGCAGTTGCCTGAGCCTGCTCCTGACGAATCAGGGCGGCCCTGGTCACCAGCTGGGACAGGGACAGGTTTTCGCTGCTGCGCTCTGTTGCGGCCAGATCCATGACCATAGCCAGGCCGTGACCATCGGTGATGACGGCATCAGACATCTGAGCAACACCGGTATCGGCCAGCTGAACGGAAGCGACTACATAAGGATCGGTGGCTTCGGGCTCATAGGCATAGCCGGTCATCACACCGGAGACCAGCAGAGCCAGCCCTAAAAATAAGCATGCGATCTTTCTCGACATTGTTTGTTACCTACCATTTATATAAAGTAATGATTTCACCGGGACTTATCTTACCACACTTCTTTCAAAAAAGCTACACAAAAATTACAAATTAATAACAAAATTTTCGGAACAGTTACCGAAACTTAAAAATTTCGTAAAAATTGAACAAAAGATAGGTGAAAGTGTCGGATTTAATAGTGCAAAAAGCTGGCAAAATGAATGGCTGTTGGTAACAAGAAAAAAAACACTGTTGCAGGATTTGCAAAAAATGAGGTATAATTAGTGCAAATCCTGCAGGAGGAGGTGAGTCGAAATGGAACCGATCCCATATGAGCGGCGAGGATACTTGCGGGAAGATTTCCGATTGTTCCATCTGGCGGACAGCCAGCGGGAGGAAATTGCATACCATTACCACACATTTCATAAACTGATCATACTTCTGGCAGGGCAGGCGGACTATGCCATTGAGGGCGAGCGCTACCGTCTGCAGCCGGGAGACCTTGTACTGGTGGGCCGGGGCAGTATCCACCGCCCGGAATTGACAGAGGGCGCCTTCTATGAGCGAATGATCCTTTACATCTCTCCGGAATTTCTCGACAGTTTCCGGAGGGAGGATTGTCAGCTGGATCGGTGTTTCCGACAGGCTCAGGAGGATTTTCGGTATGTGTACCGTACCGGCTCCGGAGATCGGCTGAAGGAGCTGCTGCTGCAGCTGGAGCAGGCGCAGCGGGAGGGCGGTTTCGGTGCGGATCTGTTGAGCCGGGCCATTTTCCTGCAGCTGATGGTGGAGCTGAACCGGGCCACAGAGGGGCAGCGCTCCATTCCGGCGGCTGCGGGAGACGGAAAAGTGGTGGCGCTGCTGCAGTATCTGAATCTGCATCTGACGGAGAATCTATCCATCGATGACCTGGCAAACCGCTTCTATATCAGCAAGTATCACATGATGCGCCGATTCAAGGAAGAAACCGGCTATACCATACATAATTATGTGTCGGAGAAGCGGCTGCTGCTGGCCCAGCAGCTGTTGTCCCAGGGTCGTAGTCTTACGGATGCCTGTTATGAGTCCGGGTATCAGGATTATTCCACCTTTTCCCGGGCCTACAAGAAGCGGTTTGGACACTCACCCTCAGCAAAATAGCACGATTTGCAAAAAGAACACACAAATCGCAGTTTACAGAGGAAAATATTGCTGATACAATCATACCAGCAAATCTGTTTAGGAGGAACATTACGCATGGAAAAGAAATCTGTTCTGAAGAATTATCGCTTTTTGGTGATTATGCTGCTGGCGATGGTCGTCGGCTGCGTGGTCGGCTGGGTTGCCCCCGAATTTGGTAAGACCATCAAGCCGCTGGGCACCGTGTTTATCAACATGATGTTCTGTGTGGTAGTGCCTCTGGTATTTGCCTCCATTTCCAGTTCTGTGGCCTGCATGAAGAGCCGCAAGCGCGCCGGCAAGATCCTGGGCAGCACCATTGCTACCTTTGTGGTAACCGGTTTGATCGCAGCCTTCATCATGTTTGTGCTGATGAAGATCTTCCCTCCCGTACTGGAAGCCTGGACCTCCTTTGAGACTGAGGAGATGGGCGATTACGCCTCTATCTCTGAGCTGATCGTCAACTTCTTTACCGCCAGCGACTTTGTGGGCTTGCTGACCCGTAAGGCCATGCTGCCCCTGATCGTATTCTCCCTGCTGTTCGGCTTTGCCACCAACGCGGCGCAGGGCCCCGATGGCCCCATTGCCCAGTGGCTCTCCGGCCTCTCCGAGGTTATGCTGAAGTTTGTGCAGATCATTACCTACTATGCCCCCGTTGCATTCTTCGCTATTTTCGCAGACCTGGTTGCCACCTATGGTGAGCAGGTGATGGAAGGCTATGGCCGCGCCCTGTTGGTGTACTATCCCCTGTGCTTCATCTATGTGTTCACCGCATTTCCGCTGTTTGCCTGGTTCGGCGGCGGCAAGGGAGCCATCAAGACCATGTTCCGTCACATCACCAGACCCGCTGTGGTCTCTCTGGGTACCTGTTCCTCCGTGGCCACCATCCCCACCAACATGGAAGAGGCGGAGTCCACCGGCATCAGCAAGGATGTCAGTGAGATCGTGGTTCCCCTGGGCGCCACCATGCACATGGATGGCTCCTGCTTCAGCTGTGTGCTGAAGATCGCCTTCGTCTTTGGTGTGTTCGGCCAGGATCTGAGCTGGGGTCAGCTGATTCCCATCCTGCTGGTTGCTGTGTTCTCCTCTGTGGGTATGTCCGGTGTTCCCGGCGGCGGCTATATCGGCGAGTATATCATCTGCTCCATTTTCTTCCCCACGCAGATGGAGATCGCCTTCCCCATCCTGGTGATGATCGGCAATCTGGTGGATCCTCCCGCCACTATGATCAATGCAGCCGGCGACTATGTGGTGTCCTACATTGTTTCCCGCTTTGTGGACGGCAAGGATTGGCTGGTCAAGGCTCTGGCCAAGAAGTCCGAGACTGCTGCCGAGTAATCAATGTGAATTAAAAAATGTGCTGCTCCCTCGGAGCAGCACATTTTTTGGTTTGAAATGATGGGAGGAAAATGCTCCCGGCACAGCTGTGCCGGGAGCATAACGGGATCATACGCAATTAATTAGCAGACAACATCCACCCAACCGAAGGTGTCGGGACGCTTGCCCCACTGGATGCCGGTCAGTTCATCATAGAGCTTCCGCTCCAGTTCGCCGATCTGGTTGTTGTTGATCACATAGGAAGTACCCTTGTGATACAACTCGCCAATGGGAGAGACGACGGCGGCAGTACCCACGCACCAGGCCTCCTCCAGCGTGCCGGCCTTGGCGGCCTCGATCACTTCGTCCAGAGCGATGCGGCGCTCCTCCACCTCCATGCCCCAGTGCTGCATCAGCTCAATGCAGCTGCGGCGGGTGATACCGCGGAGGATGGAACCGTTCAGCATGGGGGTGACGACCTTGCCATCGATCTTGAACATGATGTTCATAGCGCCGCCTTCCTCCACATACTTCTGCTCAATACCGTCCAGCCACAGAACCTGAGAGAAGCCCAGAGAAGCAGCGCGGTCGCCTGCACGCAGAGAAGCAGCATAGTTACCGCCGCACTTGGCCTCACCGGTACCGCCGCGGACAGCACGGACATCCTCGGTCTCCACCATGATGCTGACAGGCTGCAGGCCATCCTTGAAGTAGCTGCCCACGGGGGACAGGATCACAGCAAAGATTGCCTCCTCAATGGTGTGCAGACCCAGCTTGGCATCGGCAGCAAAGACGAAGGGGCGGATATACAGAGAAGTGCCCTCAGCGGAGGGAACCCAATCACGATCCAGCTCCACCAGCTGACGGATGGCATCCAGAGCATCCTCCGGATTCAGCTCGGGCAGACCGACGCGGGCGCAGGACTTGTTCAGACGGGCCATATTCTCCCAGGGACGGAACAGCAGGATCTTGTTCTCGGGGGAGCGATACGCCTTCATACCCTCAAATACCTCGGAGCCATAGTGCAGAACGGCACTGGCGGGGGAGAGGGTCAGGGGACCATAGGGAACAATGCGGGGATCATGCCAACCTTTTTCCCGGGAGTAATCCATCAGGAACATGTGGTCGGTAAAATAGTTGCCGAAGCCCAGCTGATTGGCGGGGGGGAGCGTGCCAGGATTGGGGTTCTTCTGAATGGTGATATTCATGTTAGTCCTCCTAATTTGAAATAGGATACCACAGAGGACGGCCGGGACGGTCGTGGGTGCGGACCCATATTAAAATTCACGATAAGGATACCACAAGGAATTGCATTGTGTCAATTGAAAGCGGGCAGAGAAAATCCACTGTTTTAGAAATTAGTCGTTTTAACCGAAATCAGCAAAAAGGCGGGGGAATAACCGACAATAAAGTGCATCGGGAAAGGGAGAAGAGCCTCGTCACAAAATAAAATGAGGCGGCTCTCAGCCGCCTCATTTTAATGGATAGAATCAAATCAGTACGCAGCTGCAACCAAATCAGTACAGCTCCACCAGCAGATTGATGCAGGTTTCCAGACCCAGCTTGCCGCTGTCAAGGGTGATGTGATAGTTCTCCGCATCTCCCCAATCGCGCCTGGTGTACTGCTTGTAGAAGGCTGCACGGGCCTTATCCTTGTCAGCTACGCGCTTTTCGGGAGAATCCTCCCGCTCACCGTAGACCTCCACGATGCGCTTGGCACGCAGTTCCTTGTCCGCATGGATGTAGGCGCTCAGGCGGTCATCACGATCCTGCAGAATGAAGTCGGCGCAGCGGCCAACGATGACACAGGGACCCTTTTCGGCCAATTCCAGAATGATCTTACGCTGTGCCTCCCACAGAATATCTTCCGTGATGGGCGTGTCATAGACGCGGTCACTCAGCAGGGAGGACAGCCAGCTGCTGCGGGAGGCATGCTCGCCGCTTTCCTTGACATATTCCTTGGAGAAACCGCTCTCTTCGGCCAGCATGGCAATCAACTCCTGATCATAGCAGGGGATGCCCAGCTTCTCAGCCACTGCCTTACCGATGGTGCGGCCGCCGCTTCCGAACTGGCGGCTGATGGTAACGATCTTGTGTTTCATAGAAATAACCTCCTCAAGTGGTCATGTCATTGAATGCATTTTACCACAAAAAAATTCCGGTGGCTATATGAGATAAGGAAAAAATTACAGGAAAGAGAAGATTCTTTAACAAAAATCGTATTCATCTGCTCGGAAACTACTGCGGCCTGACTGCCTGAGGGATGGATTACGGCAGCAAAGCAGGCGGATTGCTGCCCACGATGAAGGGCTGGTCGGGCTGGGCATTCAGGATGGATGCCGTGATGCGGATGAGCTCCTCCAGCTCCAACCGCTGGGTCATGATCTCATATTCTGCGCCGTTGAACTCAAAAGAGGCGGTGTAGATATCATAATAACCGGCGGGAAGATTGTACAGACCGTTGGGGGCTTGCTGCGTGGGATCAAAGGGACCGTAGGGCATGGAGCAATGGTTCAGGGTAACGGCAATTCCACCGAAATCGGTGGTTTTGGTATCGTCCACCGGCAGGAGGCCGCAGCGGAAGAGCCCCAGTTTGGAGGCGGAAATGGTGAAGCCTGTGGGGATGTAGAGATCATCATCGGATTTGGGGCTGCCGTCCTCGTAGAACGCAGACCAGTATCCCCGTCCGGTATAATCCACCACCAACAGACCGGTTTCCCGTTCCCGCAGGATGCGGGCGGACAGGTCCTGATCGTCGGCAACCAGTCCCTCCGGAATATAGCCGGGGATGAAGTCCCAGCCGTAGTAGGAGAGCAGCTCCTCTGTTCCCCAGATCTCTTCGGCATAAATGGAGGTGTCAAAATTGCGCATGGCAGAGTCCGCTGTCTCCCGGGTGGACTGATTGACGGCAACATTTTCCCAGTTGATGTGCAGCTCAGCCCCGTTGGCGCCGGCTGTGCCGTTACAGCGATGGGGGGACAGAGTCGCAGCCGCCGTAAGAATCAGGCAGAGACAGGCGGCCGCCGTGCCCCATTTCAGCCAGAGGAGCCTTCGCTGGCCGGATACCGGCTGTTCGCTGCGCGCCAGAATGTGATCATCCATATCGCTGCATGCAAGATATAAGTCGAGGCTATTCATGAAAGTATCCCTCCTTGATCAGGTGTTGCTTGAGTTTTTTTCGGGTTCGGGTCAGAATGACCGCCACATGATTTTCCGTCAGGGCATACCGTTTGGCGATCTCCGTGACCGACTCGGTGAAAAAGTAGCGGCGCACAAAAATGTTTCCGTCCCGCTTCGGCAGTGCCCGGACAAAGTCGTTGATGCTGCGGCTCAGCTCCTTTGCGGTGCAGATGTTTTCCACATCGGAGCCGCCGGCAACACAGTCTGCCAATTCCTCCAGAATCAGAGGAAGCTGACCGCCGCCCCGTTTCACGGATGTCTGCGCCAAAAAGCGATTGATGGCCAGATTCCGCGTGACCTTCGCCAGAAACGACCGGAGATGGGCGGGGCGTTGGGGCGGGATCGCACGCCATGTATGGAGCCAGGTATCATTGACGCACTCCTCTGCATCCTCGTGATTATGCAGAATGTTATGGGCAACAGAAAAGCAATAGGTGCCGTATTTTTGGCTGCTCTCTGCGATGGCCGCGGCGTTCTTTTCCCAATAGAGTGCGATGATCTGATCATCTGTCATGGTGATTCCTCCTTCGGCAGATGTAAGGTGAAAGATCTTTCCTCCTATAAGACAGGAAACAAAAGGAATTCTTACAGGGTGCGGATAAAAAAGGGCCTTGATTCCGATGCACACTGCATCAAAATCAAGGCCTCTGTCCTGTGTGAAGAGCGATGAAACGCAGCACAGAATATCTGGCTGATAAAAGGGAATTTACTTATTTGCTGTATAATCCTTAATGCCGATGATGCCCAGAACAACAAATGCGATGGCTAGAATCAGTGTCACAATCCACTTTGCTACAGGTTCTCCACCGAATCCAAGGACTGCAAATGATACCATGGCGGCAGCGCCGACGATGAGCTGAAAAACAGATACAAACAAATTCCACTTACTTTTCATGATCGTTCCGCCTCCGTTAAGTGAAAACTGATTGAATGGAATATATCATATTCCGGATAACAAATCAAGGCAAGCCCCTGCAGGAGTCATATGCCGTTGGATATGCAAGAAAGAAACCTCTCTTGTCTTGGTGGACAAAAGAGGTTTCTTTGATGGCGCAGCGGGTGGGATTCGAACCCACGTGGGATTGCTCCCAAACTGATTTCGAGTCAGCCCCGTTATGACCACTTCGATACCGCTGCATGGATTGTCATTGCGCCAAAAGCGCCTGTTTACTATATCATATTTTTCTGCGGTACGCAACCATCTTGCCGTCATATTTTTCCTGCGGAAAGCATCCATTGACAGGGGAGGAGGCGATAGACATGACCTACAGAGTCCTGCTGCAGGGGGATTGGGAAACGCACCGCAACTATGTGGCCGCGCTGCAGGCGGCAGGAACTTCGGTGACCACAGACCCGGCAGAAGCGGGTAACTGCCGGGGGTTGCTGCTGCCGGGAGGTGGGGATATCCACGGAACGCTTGACGATGGGGAGCGGTCGCTGATACAATCTTTTCTGGAAACCGGTCGCCCCATTTTGGGGATCTGCCGGGGGATGCAGGCACTGAATGTATTCTTCGGCGGGACTCTTTACCGCTGTATCCCCGGCCATCAGATCCTGCAGGGAGATCTGCTGCACCCGGTCAGAAGCAGCAATCTGCTGGCTCAGCTGATGGGGAAGACAGCGGTGGTCAACAGCAATCATCATCAAGCGGTGGAGCGGCTGGGTTGGGAACTGGAGGCCGCACAATGGGCGCAGGACGGTGTGATCGAGGGACTTGTCCATCGACGGCTGCCGGTTTGGGGCACTCAATGGCATCCGGAGCGGCAAAGTTTTGGCCTGCACCAAGAGGACCGGGCGGATGCTGCGCCGATTTTCACCTATTTTCTTGCACAGATGAGGGAGAGCATATGAAGCAAATGATCCGGGAATTTAATCTGGAGCTGGATCGTCCCACCGTGGATGTGGCACTTCGGCGGCTGGAGGCAGAACTGGAAGCATCCCGGCACTTGAAACGGCCGGTGATCAAGCTGATCCACGGCTACGGTTCCTCCGGTCAGGGTGGACGGATCCGCACCGCCTGCCGCAAGCAGCTGGAGCAGCTGCGGCAGCAGGGGAAGATCCACAGCTGGCTGCCGGGAGAGAGGTTTTCCATTTTTGAGGAGGAGGCACGGCAGGCTATGGCCCGTTGTCCTGTTTTGCGGGAGGACCGGGATCGGGAGAGAGAAAATCGGGGGATCACTTTTGTGTTGTTCTGATCCGCAAAACTTTTCATAAAATGGATAGAAAGTTCTTGACAGGGAGGATCCTCTGTGCTATCATAACAAAGCTGACGATTTCCTCGGAGGGCGCATGCGGGTGTAGCACAATGGCTAGGGCACCAGCCTTCCAAGCTGGGGATGCGGGTTCGATTCCCGTCACCCGCTCCAACCATTTTACATGCGCCAGTAGCTCAGTTGGATAGAGCAACTGCCTTCTAAGCAGTAGGCCAGGGGTTCGAATCCCTTCTGGCGTGCCACTTTTTTGGAGCATCGTCTCTTTCCCTTGTGGATGTTTATATGTGGTGGGTGTAGCTCAGTTGGTTAGAGCACCGGATTGTGGTTCCGGGTGTCGTGGGTTCGAGTCCCATTACCCACCCCACAGAATGAACAGGGATTGGGAGAAATCCCAATCCCTGTTTCTTTTTCCCCACACAGGGGTGTCGCCAAGTGGTAAGGCAAGGGACTTTGACTCCCTCATCCGCTGGTTCGAGTCCAGCCATCCCTGCCATGTCTGTTCAGGGAGGAAGTTTTCCTCCTTTTCTTTTTCATATGCTTCGTTAGCTCAGTAGGTAGAGCACCTGCCTTTTAAGCAGGGTGTCCGGGGTTCGAATCCCCGACGAGGCACCAACCCGCAATCCGTTGTGCTGCAATGGATTGCGGGTTTTTCTATACCCGGAAATCCTGTAAAAAACTGGAATTTAGCAAGTGCTCTTTTAGGATGCTTTTGGCTGCCTTTGGTTGACAAAAGTTGACACATTTTTCAGCGAAAACCGCTCAAATTGAACAGCCAACTTTTGAAACCGGAACAACAGAATTATGTCAACCTGACAATTTGGGCCCCCGGCTGAACCTATGTCAGCCTACATTAGCCCAGATGCTGAATCGCCCGATCCACGATCTGCGCGGTCTCTGCCTCCCTACTCTTGCGCCGGTAGTGGGTATACACCCGGAGAGTCATGTCCGGAGTCGCGTGCCCAGCGAGGTACTGCACCTGCTTGACATCCATGCCGTCCTCAAAGAGCATGGTGATGTAGGTGTGCCGCAGCAGATGGGGTGTGCAGGAGAAATCCAAACACACCCGGGCATTGGGGTCGCTACTCCCGATGACTTTATCCCCGAGGCACTTACCCTTCCCCACGGTTCGTGCCTCAACGATATCCCACATCTTACGGAAGGACCTCTTGGTGAGGGACTTCCCGTTCTGCATGGACAACACATACTTGGACGAGGAGGCCAGCTTCTTCTCAAACTCCTCCTTTGTCTTTCCGCTTACGTATACCCGCTCCCCAAAGGGCGTGGTTACGTGGGTTGCAAAAATTTTTCTCTTGGCCATATAAAAATCCTCCTTGATGTTACACTTGTCGCAGGGTAAAATGAAGGAACAGGAGCTGCTCCTTCTTGGTCATGTGGTGTGATTAAATAGGGTATATCCTGCCGCCGCCTCGGTATTGCCGTACCGGGGCGGCTCTTTTTTTATTTGCGCACACGCCTCTCTCGCGTGTGCGCGTTTTCTTTTTAATGGTATCGCGTGGCGATTATCCCGCGATGGGCGCCACGGTTTCGGCGTCGGTCTCCACCTCCGCCACGGTTGCGCGGTCATTATAAAAATGGTCGCGCACGATATGACGTACCTCGTGGTCAAGGGTCGCCCTCTGCTGCGCGTCAGGAAGCGCAGAATTGATGTAAATGCTGAAGCTGCCGTCGTCGTTCGGGACAGTGACCCCTTTAACAGCAGACGGCAGCGCCACGTAGCGCGTGAAATATCGGGGCGTCCACATATCGCTCATACCTCGGCGGCGCTATCTCCGGCGGCGTGATGGGCTCTGTCGGTATCGTTATGAACCGGGTGGCCAATAACGCACTGCGTGAGAAACTGACCACTGCGTCCCTTGCCGAGGAGGGCACCGACGCCTTCCGTACCGCGCAGGCTCTGCAGGAGAAGCTGGCCAGCGGGGAGGACCTGACTCGTGAGGACATCACGCAGCTGGACGATTCCCTGAACAAGCTGGACAAGGACACCCGGCGTGTCCTGACCGGCATGGCTAAGGCCGCCGTGGAGCTGCAGAAGAAGTACGGCAAGAAGAGCAAAACCGCCGCCAAGGCCGAGACTTCCGCTGAGACCGCCGCACCTGCGCAGGAGAAGGAGACGTCTCCTGTTATCTACAGTGACAACGCTGTGGTGCAGGAGGCCGCGGAGAAGGTGGTCGCCGGTAAGGGCATCGGCAAGCTCTACAACACCATCTTGCAGGACACGGCGGCGCAGGAAGCGCTGGGCCTTGACCTCACCGTCATCCCGACCAACACCGCAAAACGCGCCGCCATCAAAAAGGCGGTTGAAGGATTGGCCAATCGGGTGTATACTGGTGATACGGCAGGCGCAGCAGTAGCAGCCCCCACCAGCAGCGACATCGACTTCGAGACGTTCGCCTCCCGGTATGCCGCGATTATGGGCGAGGGAGCCACGGAGACCGAGCTGCGAGAAGCATATCAGGACTTTTTGGAGCACCCCCTTACCGTTACGGTGAACATCGACGGCGAGGACAAGGTGTATCGTTACAGTGAATTTGCGGAGATCTACCGCCAGAGCAATCCCGATGCCACGCCTGCAGAGATTCAGGCAGTGTTTGATTATGCACGTGAGCTGACGGCGCGCGGCGGTTATTTGACTACCGCAACGGAAGAAGGAGGAACCGACTATGTTCGGGAAGAAAGCAAAGAAGAAGGGCGCACCGAAGAAGCGGGAGAACCCGGCCGAGGAGACGTACGTGACTCTGGTGAGCGCGAGGGGACATCTGGTGAGCGTTCCTCTGTCGGAGGCAGCGGCGTTCCGGAAGGGGCAGGCCGAGCTGAAGGCGTATATGGAGACGCACAACGGGCAGGTGCCTCCGTTGAGCGAGGAGAGAGAGGAAGAGTCCCGGAAGTTTTGGGAGACCTTCGGGGCGGAGTACGAGGAGAAGTAAGCGCGCCTGATGCGCAGCACTCCCGACGTACTGCGTCTACCAAGTCGCTGGGCTTCAGCACCGGCACGTATCGCCGGAATCTTACCCTTGTAGACGCCGACTACGACGCCGATACCAAACTGGCGCAGCTTATTGTGGATACGTTCAACAGTGTGGCGGATACCAGAGATCGCGTGGAAGTCACCTATGTGCTGGGCGATATGTACGTTCGGGACGGCGGCGCGGTCATTTCTGTACGCGGCATCAGCGAGAGCAGTAGGAACAAAATGGCTGTGCAGGCAGACGATGCGGGCTTTTCTTCCGCCAAGATTGCCGCTCACGAGCTGGGGCATCACCTGTTCCAGCGGGGCTACCTGAACAGAGGTGCCGTTTTCGCAAACCTGCGGAGCGCGTTTGCTGGGCGCGACACCCTTGATGTGGTGCGTAAAATGTATGTCGCTGAGTACCCTGACCTTCCCGATATTATGATTATCGAGGAACTGCTCTGCGATGCGCTGGGTAAGATGAACCTGTTTGCCGATGAGCCGGGCGTCCGGGAATCCGTGCAGCAGGTGCTGGAAGTGGCTCACCGCCTCATGTTGGAGGACCTGAGCGCCAACAGAAGAAGCGGCAGTGATGTTACCCCCCCTTGTGGGTTTGCTGGAGACCGCGAAGTACAGCCGGAAGCGACAGGCTTCCCTGATGGAGGATTTGAAAAATGGACGAGCAAGAGAAGAAAGTAGAGAATCTTTCCTACGAAGAACGTCTGGCCAAGGCTATCGAAGCTTTGAAGGACACTCCGCTGCCTACGGATATTCCTATGTTCCGCGGGAATCTGCCGACGAAAATGCCCGACAGGTTCAACTGGGACTAAAGGATCTCGGTATCGACTCCGATATTTTCCGCGGCAGCATCCTCTGGAATGAGCAGGGGGTTTCCGGCGAACGGGAAGTCCCTGAATCTGTCACGGTCGGAAACAACCATATTCTCATCAACACGAAAACCTCAGTGTCCCCGAGAAATACGGCCGGACATGAGGCTTTTCATTTGTGGGCGAATACCCCGGCACGGGAAGCCTTTGTCGGCGTGGTTACTGACAACCTGAAATTCGCGAGTAAGGAATTTCGGTGGTATCAGTCGCAGATTGCACAAGCCTATTTCGGCGAGGAAATTGACCTGTCCAACGAAAGCGACCTTCAGGACCTACCTGAATAAGACGCCCCTGACCCGGGCGCAGAAGGTGACGATGTGGACCGTCATCAATAAGAGCTGGAAAACCAACCCCTACGCATAACAAGAAGAGGCACGGACCGTGATGGCCCGTGCCTCTTTTTTCGTTTCCTGTTTATTTGCTAAGTCTCAGATAGTCGCGTTCTTCTTTGGCCAGCGCCGGGCCGACATCTACGTCCGCCCCGAAATGCTCTCCGCTATCGGCGTAGCGATAGAAGTTCTCCACGAGGATCCGCATATCAATGTCCAAAAACTCTTCAGCGATAGCCCAAATCTCTTCGGGGACACCGTAGTAACCCTCGGCGATGGCGCCGGTGATGGCCGCAATGGTGTCACTATCACCGCCTACGGAAATCGCGTTGCGGATTGCATCCTCAAAATCCGTGCTTTCGAAGAACGCGGCCAGCGCAACGGGCATCGTGCCTCCGCTGGTCACATCAAACTCATACTTAGGCCGGATTTCATCCAGTACGGGGATGTCGTAATGAGACTCTGCGACGCGACGCATATCGTCCATGCTGCAGCCGTGTCTACCCATCCACACCAACTCTGCGACCATGCCGGCGGCGATCATGCCGTCCGGGTGGTTGTGGGTAGGCTTGGCCGTAATGGCACCCAGCTCACGTGCCCGCTCTGCAGAGTCACCGAGGAAACCGGCAGCGGAGGAGCGCATCGGTGCACCGTTGCCGAGACTGTAATAAGGACCGGGGTTGTACCCCAAGAGCCATTCGTTGAACCGGCCGCCGTATCCCCGGCGCGGGTATTTACGACCCATGCGCATCAGTTCTTGCGTCAGGTTGTGCAGGAGGGGGAGATATCCTTTACCCGTTAGCACGAACGCGTTGGCTACTGCCACAGAAAGAACCGAGTCATCTGTGAAGAAGCATTTGCGGTTGAACAGAGTGAAGTTCTTCGTCTTATTGTTGTCCCACTCAAAGCGGGAACCTACGATATCACCGATAATAGCACCTTTCATATTTAGCGTCCTCCTTTGTGGTTTGACGAGTCGGCCTCGCCTAATAAATATTATACTTACGCGCGAGGTGTCAAGCCCTTTTTTCGAAAAAACTTCTTGACAAAAGAGTTGGTAGGCTATTATAAATAATAGCCTACCAAAAAATTTTAGCTTCTCTTTCTTACCTTCTCGACGAACGCAAAGTATCCGTCCAGAATCTCGTTGAGCACACCGTCGGGGCTCTTATGGTTGGGGTTGTAGAACGCGGTCTCGTGCTTCAGACGATCCGTGTTCCGGTAGCTTACCACGTGCAGCACGCCCGGGCCTCCGGTACGAGAATCCTCGCGCTCTGCATTATGCAGCGTGTCCTGTACGAACATCCGCAGCATAGCACCTACCGTGGTGCCGTTTGCCTCAGCCAGCGCGCGGAACGCCTCCGCATCCTCGCGCTTCATGTTCACTGCCATGCTCTTCATGTTTGCCTTGTCCCAAGCTTTCGACATAATTAAGTCCTCCTTTTGTAGTACGTATTGTCGTTTACGTCTTGTGTTGTACATATAGTATCACGTAAAAATGGATACGTCAATAGTTATTTGCAATTTTTTGAAAAAAATTTTTTCAGCCTACTTAGGCGTACTGTAGCACACGTCAGCCACCCCCAAACTAATACTTTTATTCCCAAGAATTCCCTGCGACAGATTATGTAAACGTAACGGAATAACGCAAATAAATGAAAAAATTCAGATAAATTTATCGAGTTAACATAAAAGTTGGTTGACAAAAGTTGACATTTTTGAGGTCGAAAAAACCCGCAAACTGTTGTGGCGCAAGGCTTTGAGGCATGATGGGTATTTTGCCTTTTAAGCAGGGTGTCCGGGGTTCGAATCCCCGACGAGGCACCAGAAAGACGCCGTAATGGCGTCTTTTTTGTCCTTATAGCAGTAACGAAAACCCTGATAAAAGGAGGTTTGTGTGATGAGGTATATTACAGCAGATCCCCACGGCTGCTATGATGCGTGGTGTGCCTTGCTGGAAAAGATCCGGCTTACCGAGCGGGACACACTCTATGTGTTGGGAGATGTGGTGGACCGGGGACCGGAGCCGATCCGTCTGCTGCAGGATATGATGGCTCGGCCCAATGTGGTGCCGATTTTGGGAAACCATGATTTTGCCTTCTATTATTTGATGCGTCAGCTGGCCCGGGAAGTAACCGCGGAAAACTGGGATACTGTTCTGTCAACAGACTTGTTGGAGCAGTATGCAGGATGGCAGGCTGATGGAGGCGAAATTACCGCCCGGCAATTCCGGCAGTTGTCCGACTGGGATCGGGAGGATATTCTGGACTACCTTGCGGAAGCCTCAGCCTATGAGGTTCTGCAGCAAGGCTCCGAATGTTATATTCTGGTGCATGCCGGACTGCAGAATTTTGCCGAACAGAAACCGTTGGAGGCATATGAACTGGCAGATTTTCTGGGAGGGCATGCCGATTACAGCAGGCGTTATTTCTCCGATCCCCATATCCATCTGGTGACGGGACATACCCCAACCCTTTCGATCCATGGAAAAGCGCAGGTCTATATGGAAAAGGGCCACATTGCTCTGGACTGCGGTTGTGTATTCGGCGGGAAGCTGGCCGCATTCTGTCTGGAGACCGGACAGGTTACCTATGTGGAAGGTCTGCAGGCATAAAAATGGATTTTCAATAAAAAAGAAGCCCTCCCATTCCGAAACCGGAATGGGAGGGCTTTTTCTTTTTGGCAGAGCTTACAGCTTGGTCATCCACAGGCCGTGGAGATTGCAGTAGGCATAGACGGCAACGGGCTCCTCGCCGCACAGGCAGAAGGTGACCTTGGGATCCTGGCCGGGCTTCAGATCCTTGCGTACACCGCCGGTAGTGGTCTCCATATAGACCCACTCAATGTAGTGCTCGGGAACCATGGGATGGGCAGCGGAGCCGACCTCCACCACCAGAGCACCCTCCGTACGGGTGACTACAGGCAGGTGCTTTTCTGTGCTGGCCTCTACGGTGTTGGGCTCCAGAACATCCATCTTCTGGCCGCAGCACATCATGGGGACACCGGACTCTTTCAAAATTTCCACCTGGTTGCCGCAGCGGCGGCAGATCATAAACTTAGCACTCATGATGATTTACCTCGTTTCTTTGTAAAATTTGTAGGGGGGACATTTTTGCTTTTATTAGTATATTCTCTTTTTCAAGAGAATTCCATACCTGGCAGGAAAATTTAACAATAAACTGATTGTGAGAAGCAGGAGAAGGGGCCTTAGTTCTTTTTGCCGAAGTAGTTTTTGGTAATAGCTGCCACCACACCGGACAGAGCCAGCAGTGCGATCAGGTTGGGGATGGCCATCAGGCCGTTAAGGGTGTCAGCGATATCCCACATCAGCTTGCCGGAGCCGGTGGCGCCCACGATGCAAACCAGAACGAAAATCACCTTGTAGGCCAGATTGACGACCTTATTGTCCTTGGTCAGATAACCCCAGCAGCGTTCACCATAATAACTCCAGCTAATGATGGTAGACAGGGCAAAGAACAGCAGGCTGATCTCAATGATAGTACCGCCCCAAGTGCCGGGCAGAATCGTGTTGAAAGCGGCAGCGGCAGCGGCACCTTTGGAGGAGTAGACATCCAGCGCGGCCTCGCCCAGTTCCAGACCGGACAGCAGAACGGTCAGAGCGGTGATGGTGCAGATAACAATGGTATCCACAAACACCTCGAATACACCCCAGATGGCCTGCTCGGCAGGCTCTTCGGTGGAGGAGGCGGCGTGGGCAATGGGGGCGGAGCCCAGACCGGCTTCGTTGGAGAACACACCGCGGGCAAAGCCCTGACGCATAGCGACCATAATGGCATAGCCGGCGATACCGCCGCCCACGGATTCAAAGCTGAAAGCACTGGTGACGATATTGGACAGAACAGCAGGGACATCACCGATGCGCATGCCGATAACCACAAGACCGGCCAGTACATAGAAGATGGCCATAAAGGGAACCAGGAGGGAGGTGACCTGACCGATGCGCTTGACACCGCCCAGTACTACGATGGCGACAACTACAGCCAAAAGGATGCCGGTGACCAGAGGATCCAGTCCGGTCAAACTGGTGATGGCACCGGCGATCTCATTGGACTGGGAGATGTTGCCGATACCGAAGGAGGCCAGCCCGCCGAAGACTGCAAAGATCACAGCCAGACATTTCCAGTTCTTCCCCAGACCGTTTTCAATATAGTACATAGGGCCGCCGCGGTATTGCCCGTCTGCGCCCTTTACGCGGTACTTCATGGCGAGAGCAATCTCTGCGTACTTGGTGCACATACCGAAAAAGGCGGAGACCCACATCCAAAACACGGCGCCGGGGCCGCCGATAAAGATGGCGCCGGTAACGCCGGCGATATTACCGGTACCCACGGTGCCGGCCATGGCGGTGGTCACTGCCTGGAAGGGGGAGAGATTGTTGCCGTGATCCTTATCGGATTTGCGGAACAGAGATCCCACCGTGTTTTTCATAATCGTGCCAAACTTGCGCACCTGCAGCCAACCGGTCCGGAAGGTCAGAAAGACGCCGGAACCTACCAGCAGGGCCAGCATAATGGGGCCCCAGGCAAAGCCGTTGACCGCATTGTTCAGATCGGTGATAATTTGCAACATAATTTTTCCTCCTTGCTGCATATTGCATTTGCTCCGGAAAAGAAAAGACGGGAATGCGGCGCAGGCCGACTCCCGTCAAAAAGAGAAAGCTTCCCCTATGGGGTTTCAGCTCTGTCCTTTTGCCTGAGAGTTTGGCGCGGAAAGAACCCGCGCTTGCCCCTTCGGCCCCCGCAGCGGGTGCGGGTGTCTCCAGAGAGCCATCCCTCTGCGGTCCCGGTTGGGCCGTTTCTGCAGAGTTCGTCTGGCGTGCATTTTTGTGTATGTGCTATTATACTGCCTGCAACCCAAAAACACAAGGCATAATGGAAATTATTAGGATTTTTAATGGGGGTTTGGCAGCGGATGATACGCAGAGACGGAATGCCTCCCGGACAGAGGAAAATGTGTAGCCTCCGGGAAAAAGAATCCCGCAATCCTGATCAGGATTGCGGGATTTTTGTGGCGCAGTGGGAGGGATTCGAACCCTCGTGCCGCTTTTGACGACAACACGATTTCCAGTCGTGCTCGTTATGACCTCTTCGATACCACTGCATATTTGGTTGTGGCTGAATAACAGCATTGACTATTATAGCAAAGTTCCGGCGGTTGTCAAGAATAAAATTGAGAAAATACGGCGGTTTTTCTGCTTTTTTCCAAAGAAAGCAGCGGAGGGAGACACGCCTGTGCTCCCTCCGCTTTTTGCTCAATGCATACGGTCCGAAATGTTCTCCAGTGCGGAGTCCACGGCATTGCCCATTTTCTCCATGGCCTTGCCCACGGAGGTGTGACGGGTGCGGGGATGAGGCATCAGCAGCCACTCGGCGGCCACACCCAGCCCGATTCCCAGCAAAAGACCCTTGCAGAATCCGTTCATGCACATACAGGTTTCCTCCTTCGTTTTGCAGTAGATACAGTATGCCCGCCCGAACGCAAAAAAACACAGGAACAGATTGCCAAAAAGATGCGGTGCGATTATAATGGAAACGAAATAAGAAGAGCACAAAAAGGAGGCAGATATGTCCATCACCACCCTGCAGGCCCGGATACGGGCAAAGAAAACTCCTCTGGCGCTGGGGCTGAGTCCGGCGGCAGAGCGGATCCCTGCACCCATCCTGCGGCGCTTTACGGAATTGTACGGCCCCGGCGCCCAGGCGGAGGCGGAGAGCCTGCGGCTGTGGGGCGGGCAACTGATTGGACAGGCGGCGGAAAAGCTGCCGGCTGTGGTGCTGCGGGCCTCCTGCTACCTGCGTTATGGTGCGGTGGGCTTCGATGTGCTGATCCATCTGGTACATCTTGCCCGGGAGGCGGGACTGTATACCGTTGTGGATGCCCGCGGTGATCTGCCCGACCTGTGGTTGAGAGGTGCCGTGGAAGCGGACGGTGTGACGGTACTTCCCTATGTGGGGACCGATTGCTGCCGGGCGGAAGAGGAGAAGTCCGTGTTCGCCCTGGTGCGCACCGCCAATCCCAGCGCCGGTGATCTGCAGAATATGATGGCCGGCGACAGGCGCCTGTATCTGGCGGCCGGTGACCGGCTGGCTCGCCACGGGGCGGCTTTGGCGCTGGAGAGCGACTACTCCCTGGATGTAAAGGAATTGCGCAGCCGTCAGGAGAAAGCTTTCCTGCTGCTGATGGGCTGCGATGCCGAAAATGCCCTGCCGGCTTTTGACGATTACGGCCACGGTGCGCTGGTTGTGGAGGAGCAGCTTCAGTATGCGGAGGATGTTTCTGCTGCGCTGGAGGAGACCGTTCGCGCATGGAAGCGCTGGATCACTGTACTGTAAGGAGTTTCTGTATGTCTGTAACGAAGATTTATCTGATCCGCCATGCCGAGGCGGAAGGGAATCTGTACCGGATCGCCCACGGCCACTGCAATGGGTTGGTCACCGATTACCGGGGCCGCCAGCAGATTGCGGCGCTGGAGGAGCGCTTTCGCCATATCCACATTGATGCGGTTTACAGCAGCGACCTGATCCGCACCCGGATGACGGCGCAGGCCGTGTATCTCCCCAAGGGGCTGAAGCTGCATCTGGAGCCCGCCTTCCGCGAGGTGAATATGGGCGTTTGGGAGGGCCGTACCTGGCACGAGCTGAATACCCAGTGGCCGGAGCAGATGCGCTATTTCAATATGGAGCTGGACCGCTGGCAGGTGCCCGGTTGTGAGACAGCTCAGCAGGTGCTGGACCGCTATATTCCGGCCCTGTACCGTGTGGCGCAGGAAAATGAGGGGAAATCCGTAGCGGTATTCTCCCACGGAGCAGCCATCCGCATGGTGCTGGGCACGCTGCAGGGGCTGCCCTTGTCTGAAGTGGGGCAGACTCCTCACGGGGACAATACCGCCGTATCCCTGCTGGAATATGAGGATGGTCAGCTGCGGGTGGTGTGGTGCAACGACAACAGCCACCTGACGGAACGGGGCATCTCCACCTTTGCCAAGCAGAGCTGGTGGAGAGATAAGAGAAAGATCGAAAGCGGCGAATACTATCAGCCGCTGACAGAGGAACTGCGGCAGCGGTTTTTTGTGCCGGAGGGGGGCGAGAGCCTGTCTGTCTGGTTCGGAGAAGAACCTATCGGAGCCCTGCAGCTGCTGCCGGAGAAGGAACCCGGTGTGGGCTGGATCGGCTGGTATTGGATCGATCCCGCCTGGCGGGGCCGGTGGCTGGGCATGCCCCCCATGGGGCAGGCCATCACCTACTACCGGGAGCGGGGGATCTATCGGCTGCGCCTGCAGTGTGCCGATCCACAGCTGAAGGGATTCTTTGAAAAAGTGGGCTTTGTGAGCACAGAGGGTGACCTCATGGAGAAGGATACCAGCCAGTGCCCACCCGCCAATGAAGTGCTGGCATAAGGAGAGAATTATGCGAGGTGTGACTTATTTGCCGGTCAGCCGGGAGGAGATGCTCCAGCGGGACTGGTACTATTACGATTTTCTGGTGGTGACGGCAGATGCCTACATTGACCACCCCAGCTTCGGTACCACCCTGATCGCCCGGATGCTGGAAGGGGAAGGCTACCGCGTGGCCATTTTGGCCCAGCCGGAGTGGAAGGATGCGGAGGCATTCCGCGCCATGGGCAAACCCCGCTACGGTGTGCTCATTGGAGGTGGCAATCTGGACTCCATGGTGGCCCATTATACGGTGGCCAAGCGCCGCCGCACCCGTGACCTGTACAGCCCCGGCGGCGAGATGGGTCATCGGCCCGACCGGCCCACCATCGTCTACGCCAACAGGGCTCGGGAGGCCTTCCCGGATACCCCCATTGTCATCGGTGGCCTGGAGGCGTCTTTGCGCCGCTTTGCCCATTACGACTACTGGGATGATGCGGTGCGCCGCGCGATTCTGTTTGATGCGCCGGCCGATCTGTTGGTATACGGCATGGGCGAGAGCGCCACAAAGGAGATTGCAAAACGGCTGGCAGCCAAGACCCCGGTGGATCAGATCACCGATGTGCCCGGCACGGCCTATATTGCCGCAGATGACAGCGGCTGCCGCTTCCACAAGACGGTCTGCCCCTCCTATGAGGAGATTTGCGCCGACAAGATGGCTTATGCCGTAGCCACCAAGCTGCAGTATGATGAGCACGATCCCATCCGGGGCAGCGCCCTGCTGCAGAGCTGCCAGGGCCGTATGCTGGTGGTCAATCCTCCCGCCCGTCCCCTGAACCGGGATGCGCTGGACAAGCTGTATGCCTTGCCCTATGTGCGGGAGGTACATCCCATGTATGAACAGGGTGTGCCCGCCATTGAGGAGGTGCGCTTTTCCATCACCCATAACCGTGGCTGCTTCGGCGGCTGCAACTTCTGCGCCCTGGCCTTTCATCAGGGACGCATGGTTACCAGCCGCTCATCCAGTCGGTGGTGGAGGAGGCCAAAATTCTGGTGGAGGATCCCCAGTTTAAGGGATATATCCACGATGTGGGCGGCCCCTCGGCTAATTTCCGCAGCACTTCCTGCGCCAAGCAGAAAAAGAGCGGTATGTGTAAGCACCGCTCCTGTTTGGCCCCGGAGCCCTGCCCCAATCTGGAGGCCAGCCATGCCGAGTATCTGGAACTGCTGCGGCAGGTCCGCGCCCTGCCCGGTGTGAAAAAGGTGTTTGTCCGAAGTGGTATCCGCTATGACTACCTGCTGCAGGACAAGGACCGCACCTTCTTCAAGGAGATGGTGCAGCACCACATTTCCGGTCAGCTGAAGGTGGCCCCGGAGCACTGTGTGTCCTCGGTGCTGGACTATATGGGCAAGCCCCATTTTGATGTGTTTGAAAAGTTCTGGCGGCAGTACCAGCGCTATAACGACAGCCAGGGCAAGGAGCAATATCTGGTACCCTACCTCATGTCCTCCCATCCCGGCTGCACGCTGGAGGATGCGGTGGCACTGGCGGAGATGCTTCATCGTGTCGGCCGTCAGCCGGAGCAGGTGCAGGATTTCTATCCCACGCCCGGTACCCGTTCTACCTGTATGTACTACACGGGGATCGATCCCCGGGATCTGTCGGAAGTGTATGTGGCCCGGGATCCCTATGACAAGGCACTGCAGCGGGCTCTGCTGCAGTGGGCGCGGCCGGATAAGCGGCGTTTGGTCATTGAGGCGCTGGAGAAGGCGGGGCGCACCGATCTGATCGGCTACAGCAAGCACTGCCTGATCCGCCCCCAGAAGGGGGAAAAATACTTCGGCAAACAGCCGGAGCAGGAAAAGGCTCCGACCAAACGGGGCGGAGAGAACCGGAACGACCGGAAACGGTCCGATGACAGGCACGGCAATGACCGCAGGAGATCTGCCTCTGCAGAGCGCAGCGGTGACAGTCGCCGACATGGCAATTCCGGTCAGAAGGGGAAAATGTCCCCCAAGAAGAAGGCGGCCTTTGCCAAAAAGAGAGCGAAATAAACCGGGTTCTGCCGCAGGGAAACCTCTGCGGCAGAACCAGCGTGTGTGAAAGGCGAAAGAGAGATGGAAAGTCCCGTCACAACACAGAGGATGTTTGACAACCGGGCCCTGTGCCGGCTGATCATCCCGCTGGTGATCGAGTCAGCACTGGCGCAGGCAGTGGGCATCATTGACACCATGATGATCTCCTCCGCCGGTGAGACGGCGGTATCCGGTGTGTCACTGGTGGATGGCATCAACAGTCTGCTGATTTACCTATTTTCCGCCCTCAATACCGGCGGTGCCGTGGTGGCTGCCCAGTATCTTGGCGGACGGAGTGAGCGGGAGGCCCGTGATTCCGGACGGCAGCTTCTGTTGCTGAGCCTGAGCCTGTCTATGGCAATCCTGCTGGTCCTGCTGCTGACCCGCCGGTGGCTTCTGGCTACTCTGTTCGGCAGTGTGGAGCCGGCGGTGATGGAGGCGGCCAACACCTATTTCTTCTGGTCCATGCTGTCCTATCCCTTTGTGGCCCTGTATAACTCCGGTGCGGCCCTGTTCCGTACGGAGGGGAATTCCAAGATTTCCATGTACAGCTCTCTGGTGATGAATGTGCTGAATGTGGGCGGCAATGCGCTGCTGCTGTACGGTGCGAAGATGGGCGTGGCCGGAGTGGCCATTGCGACCTTGATTTCCCGTGCGGTGGCCATGGTGATCGTACTGGTGCTGCTGCGCCGCAAGAACCACACGCTGTATGTGGATGTGCGGGAGGGATTCCGGGTCCATTGGCCCACCATGCACCGCATCCTGCGGATCGCCGTACCCAACAGTATTGAAAGCGCCATGTTCCATTTGGGCCGCCTGCTGGTGGTACGGATCATTGCCGATTTCGGCACAGTGGAAATTGCCGCCAACGCAGTAGCCAACAGTCTGGCCGGAGTCAGTATGATCCCCGGCACGGCAGTGAATCTTGCCACCACCACAGTTACAGGACAATGCGTGGGTGCCGGTGATTTTGAGCAGGTGCGCTACTATGCCCGCAAGATGCTGCGGATCAATTTCACCCTGATGTCCATCACCAATATCTCCATGTTGGTGGCGCTGCCTCTTCTGCTGGGATTCTTTGACCTGTCCGGTCCCACTCTGGCGCTGGCGAATCTGCTGATGTGGATCTACTATGTGGCATCCATGCTGATCTGGCCGCTGGCCTTTACCATCCCCAATGTTCTGCGGGCGGCCAACGATGTGGCCTTTACCATGGTGGCCTCCCTCCTGTCCATGGGGGTGTTCCGTGTGCTTTTGAGTGTTGTTCTGGCGGAATGGTTCCACTTGGGCGCATTGGGTGTGTGGAGTGCCATGATCGTCGACTGGGTGGTTCGTACCATTTGCTTTGTGGGTCGCTACCGCAGCAGGCGGTGGTGCGAGGAACATACCCGCCGTTTGCGTTTCACCCTTTGGCATCGCCGCAGAGAGGAAGATACCCGCCTCAAGTAATGGATAGAAAAAGAGATGCCCTCCAACCGGAGGGCATCTTTATTTTGAAATTCTTATTGCAGAAGAGTTCCCGCCCCTACCAGAAGGAGACCCAGCAGGAAGAAGACCGCCAGCAGTGCCAGCAGGATCAGCAGAAAACGGGGGATCCCCAGCCGGTCGATGTCCATGAAGAAGTAGGGATAGATCAGCTTGGTGTGGCCGATGGGCCTTCCGGTCTGCGCCCGCAGCAGGGCGAAGACGGCGTAGAGAGCGGGGAGGATCTGCCACCACAGGGCGCAGGTCCAGTGCAACTGGGTTTTGTCGGCCAGCAGCAGCCACTGGCCAACCACCAGCAGCGGGATGATATAGTGAGCAAAGAGATTTCCAACCCGGGAACTGAAGTCGTCGAATTTCTTGCCCTTCCGCCTGGCATCCGGAAGCAGCATAAAGTGATAGATCAAGTGGGTCACCCAGATTCCCATGGCCATGGAAAAGGAGACCCGCACATCCGTCAAAAACCGGCAGAAGGTGCTCTCGGGCCAAAAGAGTGCCAGAGCCAGAGCCAGTTCATACAGAACCACCACCAGATTGCTGAGATTGGTGTAAAAGCAGAAGAATCCGGCCCGGATGCGGCCGGTGGTGAGCAGCGTGGAGTGGATCAGCAGGCCTGCGGTGCCTGCCAGAAAGAGGATCAGGGCAGAAAGTTGCAGGGCCAAGAAATCACTCCTTTCTCAGACTGCGCAGCAGAGCGATCTCCGCCGCATAGCCGTCCAGTTCATTGGGGGTCTCCAGCAGAAACGGCAGATGCCGCAGCGCGGGATGGTTGATGATCCGGTCGAAGGCAGCTGTGCCCAGATATCCGGCACCGATTTTAGCGTGGCGGTCCTTGTGGGCACCCAAAGGATTGAGACTGTCGTTGATGTGAATGGCCCGCAGGCGGTCCAGGCCGATGATGCGGTCAAATTCGGTCAGCACCCCGTCCAGATCTCCGGCGATGTCGTAACCGGCATCGGAGACGTGGCAGGTGTCCAGACAGACCCCCATTTTTTCCGTGAGAGTGACGCGGTCCAGAATTTCCCGCAGCTCCTCAAAACGGCCGCCCACCTCTGTGCCCTTGCCTGCCATGGTCTCCAACAGAACAGTGGTGGTGTGGTCCGGAGTCAGAATCTCGTTGAGGGTCTCAGCGATGAGGGAGATTCCTGCCTCCATGCCCTGACCGGTGTGGCTGCCGGGATGGAAGTTATACAGCTGCCCCGGCAGATACTCCATGCGCTGCAGATCATCCGCCAGAGTCAGCCGGGCAAATTCCCGGGTGCGCGCATCCTTGGAACAGGGATTGATGGTATAGGGGGCGTGGGCCACAAGGGGACCGAACCCATGGGCATCCAGCAGATCACGGAGCGCCTGCATATCGGAAGGATCAATAGCCTTGGCTCTGCTGCCCCGCGGGTTGCGGGTAAAAAACTGAAAGGTGCTGGCCCCAATGGACAGGGCCGTCTCTCCCATTGCCCGATAGCCGGCAGAGGGAGAGAGATGGCAGCCAATGAAAAACATAGAATTGCCTCCTACAGCCGATAGGTGGAGCAGATGACCTTTTCCGGCTCAATGGTGATGATGCCGCAGGTGCCCTGATCCCGTACAGAACCGGGATTCATGACCCAAAGCTCTCCGTCAAAATCCACCAGCGGCTGGTGCGTATGACCAAACAACAGGATCTGTGCCCCCATCTCCCGGGCAGCATAGCAGACGGCCAGATGGCCAAACTTCACATGGCGGGTGTGACCGTGCATCATCAGGATGCGGACGCCCCGCAGTTCCAAAAGTCGCTCCTCCGGCTCCTCGGTCCCCCAGTCGCAGTTGCCGGGGACCATGTCCATGGGGATGTGGGGAAACTGCTGCTGCAGCTGCCGGGCATCCCGGATGCAGTCCCCCAGATGGAGGATGTGATCCGGCTGCACCTCCTCCACGCATCGGGCGCAGCGGTCCACAGCGCCGTGGGAATCAGACAGGACAAGTATCTTCATAGGAATTCACCTCGTTTACTGGGTGTAAAATTTTCTCAATGATAGCACAATGCAGTTGAAACTTCAAATGATTTCCTTTAGAATATAATATCGAGAAAAAATGGGGGATGGGAACATCATGCAGGCAGGGATCGTGGAACTGGATCTCCATGGGAAGAATACCTATCAGGCGAAAGTTGCCATCGATGCTGCTCTGCGCCGGGCGAAGTCCGGCACCTACCGCCTGCGGCTGATCCATGGGCACCACGGCGGTACCGCCTTGCGGGATATGATCCGGCAGGAGTATGCAGACCATCCTCAGGTGCTGCGGATGGATCCCTCCGCTCCCGGCATCACCCAACTGATTTTGAGAGAGTTTTAAGGAGAAAGGCATATGCTGTTTCTGTGTTATCCCCGCTGCACCACCTGCCAGCGGGCCAAGGCCTGGCTGGAGGAACAGGGCGTGTCCTATACCATGCGGGACATCAAGGAGAACAATCCCTCCTACGAGGAACTGAAGCAGTGGTATGAGGCCTCCGGCCTGCCGCTGAAGAAGTTTTTCAACACCAGCGGTTTGCAGTATAAGGCGCTGGCGCTGAAGGAGAAACTGCCCACTATGACCGAGGAGGAGCAGCTGAGATTGCTGGCTACCGACGGTATGCTGGTGAAGCGTCCGCTGCTGATCGGTGAGCAATTCGTTCTGACAGGATTCCGGGAGAAGGAATGGGAGGCCGCCCTATGAAATTGAAGATTGCACAGATCCAGATGTCTGTCACCACCGAGCGGGAGGATAATGTGACCCGTGCCTGCGGTCAGATCCGTGAGGCTGCCCGGCAGGGTGCCCAGATTGCGGTATTGCCGGAGATGTTCTGCTGCCCCTATGAAAACAGTGCATTCCGCCCCTATGGAGAGCCGTTGGGCGGGCCTGTTCAGCAGGCGCTGGCACAGGTGGCCCGGGAGGAGAAGATCTATGTGGTGGGCGGATCTCTGCCGGAACTGGAAGGAGATCAGGTTTACAATACCTGCTTTGTCTATGATCCAGAGGGGAAGTGTATTGCGCGCCACCGCAAGATGCATCTGTTTGATATCAATGTGGCCGGCGGTCAGCGCTTTATGGAATCGGACACTTTTTCCCCCGGCTGCGATGTGACCACCTTTGATACTCCCTGGGGCACCATGGGTCTTTGCATCTGCTTTGACTTCCGTTTTGAGGAACTGAGCCGCCTGATGACCCTGCGGGGTGCCCGGGTGATCTTTGTGCCGGCTGCGTTTAATATGACCACCGGTCCTGCCCACTGGGAACTGCTGTTCCGGCAGCGGGCCGTGGATAATCAGCTGTTTACCGTAGGAACCTCCCCGGCGCGGGATGTGAATGCCTCCTATGTGGCATGGGGCCATTCCATTGTCTGTGATCCCTGGGGTACGGTGGTTACCCACTGTGATGAGACGGAACAGACCGTCATGACAGAGCTGGATCTGGACCGGGTGGATTCCATCCGCGCCCAGCTGCCGATCCTGTCCGCCCGGCGGGAGGATGTCTATTCGATGATCGAAAAATAATGTGAAAACCGGTCTGCCGTCGTGGCGGACTTTCCCGAAATACAGAAGGAGAACACCAATGAAAAAATACCTTGAGATGACGCTGGCTGAGCGGCAGGCGGAATATGCTGCCGTGAAGGCCCAGTACGATGGCTTGAAGGCCCTTGGTCTGCAACTGAATATGGCTCGCGGCAAGCCCGGCACGGAGCAGCTGGATATGGTCACTGATATGTTTACCCTCATGCTGAAACCTGAGGACTTCGTGGATATCGATGGGACCGAGACCAGAAACTACGGTGAACTGGCCGGTCTGCCCTCTGCCAGAGCTCTGTTTGCTGATATTCTGGGCTGCCGCGTTTCTCAGGTGTTTGTGGGTGGCAATGCCAGCCTGCAGCTGATGTATGACGCCATCGCCAAGGCCTATACCCACGGTATGCTCCACAGCGAGAAGCCCTGGAGCAAGCTGGAGAAGGTGAAGTGGCTGTGTCCCGCGCCCGGTTATGACCGGCATTTCCTCATCAGCCAGAGCTTCGGTATGGAACTGATTACCGTTCCCATGACGGAGGAAGGCCCCGACATGGACATGGTGGAGGAACTGGTGAAGGATCCCGCCGTGAAGGGTATGTGGAATGTGCCCAAGTACTCCAACCCCGAGGGCATCATCTACAGCGATGCGGTCATTCACCGCATGGCAAATCTGTCTCCCGCGGCACCCGACTTTATGCTGATGTGGGACAATGCTTATTGTATCCACGAGTTTGAGGGTGGATTCGTGCCCTTTGCCGATATTCTGTCCCTGTGCGAAGAGGCAGGCCATGCCGATATGGTCTATGAATTCGCCTCCACCAGCAAGGTGACCCTGCCCGGTTCCGGCGTGGGCATCATGGCATGCAGTGAGGCCAATATGGCCCACTTCCTCAGCCTCATTACCGTGCAGACCATCGGCTTTGACAAGGTCAATCAGCTGAGACATGTGAAGTATCTGAAGAATAAGGAGGGCGCTTTGGCGCTGATGGCCCGCCATGCCACCGTCCTGGCCCCCAAGTTCCATGCCGTGCTGGATGCGCTGGATCGTGAGATCGCTCCGCTGGAGATCGCCTCCTACCGTCGCCCCACCGGAGGTTACTTTGTGTCTCTGGATGCGATGCCCGGCACCGCAAAACGGACGCTTGCTCTGTGCAAGGAGGCCGGCGTTACTATGACCGGCGCCGGTGCCACCTTCCCCTATGGCATTGACCCCAACGACTCCAACATCCGCATTGCCCCCACGCTGCCTCCGGTGGCTGAGTTGGAGCAGGCGATTGAGGTATTGTGCAGCTGCCTGAAGCTGGCAGCACTGGAAAAACTGGGTGTGTAAGCAAACGGCATCCGGAAAAGGGAGGGTGTGCTATGAAGTATCTGGTGGCGTCGGACCTGCATGGCAGTGCCGTTGCCTGTGAAAAAATTCTGGAAGCATTCCGGCGGGAACAGGCAGACCGTCTGATTTTGCTGGGCGACATCCTGTACCACGGTCCCCGCAACCCGCTGCCGGAGGGCTATGATCCCAAGGCCTGCTGCGCTATGTTGAATCCCTGCAAGGAAACGATCACCGCTGTGCGAGGCAACTGCGATGCCGCAGTGGATCAAATGGTGCTGGAATTTCCGATTTTGGCGGAGTATCTGCTGCTGGAGGTGGCGGGCCGCACCGTATTTGTTACCCATGGCGATGTGTGGGGGCCGGACCGGCTGCCTGCGCTGCCGCAGGGCAGCGTGCTGCTGTCGGGCCACACCCATGTGCCCATGAATGAGGAGCGATCGGGAATCCGCTGCATGAATCCCGGTTCGCCGTCCTTGCCCAAGGATGCGGCCGGCCGCCGCGGCTATCTGCTGCTGGAGGACCGGGGCATCAGCTGGAAGACGCTGGAGGGCGAGGAATACGACGCCTATACATTCTGAAAAAACAAGGACCTGCTCCGGCAGGTCCTTGTTTTTGTCAATAACAGTATTTCAGCTGTGCCTTGCGCTGCTGCCAGTCCGGCAGGTACTGCTCCACCGTCCGGTAGAATTCCGGTCCATGGTTGAAGTGCCGGATATGTGCCAGCTCGTGGACCACCACATAGTCGATGACCTCGGGGGGATACTGCATGAGGAACAGCGAGAAGCAGAGGCTGTTTCGCCCGTTGCAGCTGCCAAACCGGTGACGGGCAGCGGTGATCTTTACCCCGGTGGGAGACAGGCCCATGATCTGTGACCAGTAGGCTACCCGGGAAGGGATCTGTTCCTTTGCCTGCCTGCGCCACAGAGCGATCTGCTCCTCCGAGGGTTCGGGATGCTCCTGCAGCCATTCCAGCCGACGCTGGAGATGGGATGCGATCCAATCCCGGTGGGTTTGGATAAAATGTTCCACATCCCGGTCCGTGGCTTGCAGCGGGGCCCGCACCAGAATCTGCCCGTTGCGCTGGATCTGCAGAGCGATGGTGCGGCGGCGGGAGCGGATCACCTGATAGTCCATGGATCATTCCCCCAACCAGATAAAGCGCGGGCCGCTGTATTCGGGGCGCTCCACCTGCTCATTCCACATGGCGGCGGGACGGACCCACAGGCCGCCTTCTCCATAGAGGGCCTGATAGACCACCATCTCCTCCAGCGTTTCGGAGTGCCGGGCTGTACCGATGACGCGGTACTCATTGCCCTTGAAGTGGCGGTATCTGCCGGGTGTCACCATACTCAGTCCTCCTGGCCGAACAGGCACTGGGAGACCTTGTTGTACATCCGGTCACGGTACTGGATGGCCTCGGCATCCTTGCCGTCAGAGTAGTCATAGAAGCCCCGGCCATTCTTTACGCCGTAATGACCGTTCTCCACGGCTTCCTTCAGCAGACCAAAGGGTTCCTTGGCATCGCTGAGGTCGGCGAAGAGGTAGGAGGCGATATTGTAGAAGATGTCCAGACCGCCGTGGTCGCAGACCTCCATGGGGCCCAGGCAGGCGTAACGGACGCCCAGAGCATACTTCATTACCTTATCGATATCCTCGGGGCTGGCGATGCCTGCCTCGGCAATGTGCAGGCACTCCCGCAGGATGGCCAGCTGAATGCGGTTGAGGCAGAAGCCGGGAGCATCCTTCACATGGACGGGCTTCTTCTCCACCTGCAGGCACAGGTCATAGATGATGTTGGCCGTCTCCTGGCTGGTCTGCTCGCCGCGAATCACCTCGATGAGGGGGATGATGTGGGGAGGATTGATCCAGTGCATGCCGCCGAAACGCTCCGGCAGATGGATCACCTGAGCGATTTCGGTGATGGACAGGCCGGAAGTGTTGCTGGTCAGCACCACATCGTCCTCTACCAGACGGGAGACCTGCTGCCAGAAGCTGTGCTTGATCTCCAGCTTTTCCACGATGGCCTCCACCACGAAGTCGGCCTGACCGAAGGTCTCCACATCGGTGGTGTAGCGGATGCGGCTCATCAGAGCCTGGGACTGTTCGGGAGTGGACAGACCGTCCTGGCAGGCGGTCTGCTCATGGAGAGCAATCAGGTCACGGGCCTTGTTGAGGGCGGCCTCCACGATGTCGTAGAGGATGACCTCGTAGCCGAATTTTGCGAAAGTCTCCGCCATGGAGGAGCCCATGGTGCCGGAGCCTGCGATAGCGATGGTGTGGATGGTTCTTGCCATTGGTAAAAGCCTCCTGTTCTTTGTCGCTTTCTTGCGTTTCTGACAAATTCATTATATACTATAAAAGTACCTTAGGTAAAGAGGCGGTATTGATTTTTCGCCGCCGGAGAAGGAGTCCCTTATGATCTATTCCACCCTCTGTTATATTGAAAATCCTGCCGGAGAGTATCTGATGCTGCACCGGGTCAAAAAGGAGCAGGATGCCAACCGTGACAAATGGATCGGCATCGGCGGAAAATTTGAGGATGGTGAGAGCCCGGAGGAGTGTGTTCTGCGGGAAGCCCGGGAGGAGACCGGCCTGACCCTTACCGATTATCGCTATTGCGGTCTTGTGACCTTTGTTTCTGACCGCTGGGAGACGGAGTATATGCACTTGTTTCATGCCACCGGCTATAGGGGCGAGGTGAAAGAGTGCGACGAGGGTGTACTGGAATGGATCAGCCATCAAAAACTGGATGCCCTGCCTCAGTGGGAGGGGGATCGGATTTTCCTGCGGCTAATGCGGGAAGGTGGCCCCTTCTTCTCTCTGAAGCTGCGCTATGAGGGAGAGCATCTGGCCTATGCGGCTCTCAACGGAAAGGAACTGATCCGATGAAGATTTTGGTCAGCGCGTGCCTTTTGGGAAGGCCGTGCCGTTACGACGGGAAGAGCAAGCCCCATCCGCTGATGGAAGAGCTGGCTCGCCGCCATACCCTGATTCCCATTTGTCCCGAAGTGATGGGCGGTTTGCCTACACCCCGTCCGCCTGCAGAGCGGCAGGGAGATCGGGTGGTGAACCGGGAGGGCGGAGATGTGACGGAAGCATATCGTCTCGGAGCGGAACAGGCCCTGCAGATTGCCCGGCAGCAGGGCTGCACATTGGCGCTGCTGAAAGAAAAAAGTCCCTCCTGCGGCAGTGGACAGATCTATGACGGAACCTTTACCGGCACGCTGACAGAGGGATGGGGAGTCACAGCGCAGCTGTTGCGTCAGGCGGGCATCCCTGTGCTGGGAGAGGGCGGCATGGAAGCCCTTCTGCAGGAGCTGTAATTCCTGTGTGCTTATCTTGTGAAAAGTTGGTGAGAGAATGAAACGAAGCAGCGGCATTTTGATGCCGATCTCCGCCCTGCCGTCCCCCTACGGCATCGGCACCCTGGGCAAAGCGGCTTATGAATTCGCCGATTTTCTCCACGCAGCCGGCCAGCGCTGCTGGCAGATGCTGCCGCTGGGCCCCACCAGTTACGGCGATTCCCCCTATCAGAGTTTCTCCTCCTTTGCGGGAAACCCCTATTTCATCGATCTGGAAATGTTGATGGAAGAGGGGCTGCTGACAAAGCAGGAAGTGTCCTCCGTGGCATGGGGGACAGACCCCCGGTATGTGGATTACGGAAAGATCTACGAGGGGAGATTCACCCTGCTGGCCCGCGCCAAAAAGCGCGGTTGGGACAGAGATCGGACGGAGGTGGAGAAGTTCCTCGGGGAGAACAGCCACTGGCTGCCGGATTATGCGCTGTTTATGGCCTGCAAGCGCCATTTTGGAATGAAGGCATGGACGGAGTGGGAGGATGCCGATATCCGGATGCGCAAAAGTGAGGCGGTGCTGGAGAAGTACCGCAAGCTGCTGCAGGAGGATGTGGAACTGTTTATCTATCTGCAGTTCCTGTTTTTCCGGCAGTGGACGGATCTGCGGGACTATGTCCATAAGAAGGGGATTCAGATCATCGGGGATCTGCCCATCTATGTGGCGCTGGATTCGGCGGATGTCTGGGCAGAACCGGACTTTTTCCAACTGGATGAAGACTATGTGCCGACGGTGGTTTCCGGTGTGCCGCCGGACTATTTCAGTGAGGACGGACAGTTGTGGGGCAATCCTCTCTACCGTTGGGACCGGATGGAGCAGGATGGGTTCGGCTGGTGGATCCGCCGCATCGACGGAGTGGGAAAACTATACGATGTGATCCGCATCGACCACTTCCGCGGGTTTGATACCTATTGGGAAATCCCCTACGGCGAAAAGACGGCCAAGGGTGGCCATTGGGTGAAAGGCCCCGGCATGCGCCTGGTGGGGATGCTCAACGGATGGTTCCCGCAGCTGGAATTCATTGCCGAGGATTTGGGGACACCGACCCCCAGTGTGCAGCAGCTGCTGGAGGACTCCGGATGGCCCGGCATGAAGGTGCTGGAGTTCGCCTTTGACCCCGGGGAGAGCAGCAGTTACCTGCCTCACAAGTATCGGGAGCATTGTGTCTGCTATACCGGAACCCATGACAACAGTCCTCTTGCCCTGTGGCGGGAGGAGGCCGATCCGGCGGAGATCGCATTTGCCGCACGGTATCTGGGACTCCATGATGCCGAGGGCTTCCATTGGGGCGTGATCCGCGGCGGTATGAGCTCTGTAGCGCGCCTGTTTGTGGCCCAGATGCAGGACTATCTGGGGTTGGGCGCCGGTCACCGAACCAATACTCCCGGTGTGCTGGGGGGCAACTGGACATGGCGCATGCTGCCCAGTGAGGCAGATGATGCACTGGCAGAGCGCATCCGCATGATGACCGGCATGTACGGGAGAATGTAACGAAAAAGGAAAGACAGGGCTGGTATCCGGCCCTGTCTTTTTATCCGTTGGCGCAATATGCGGCAGACTTGTACCCGCCGTCTTGAAAAAAGGCCGGGAGTGTGGTAGAGTGTACCGGAAAAAGAGGAAGGGGGCTCTGCCGGTGAAGAGGGAAATGCCCAGGCTGCAGCAGCTGGCTTTTTGGTGGAGTGACCGCCTGAAAAAAGTGTATAAGCTGACCGATCGGCAGAAGATCCATGTGCTGGGCACAGTGGCCTCCACCAACGATGTCTGCCGCCGTATGGCAGCACAGGGTGCCCCCGATGGGACCGTGGTGTTGGCAGAGGGACAGACGGCGGGCCGCGGCCGCCGCGGCCGCAGCTTCCAGTCAGCAAAGGGGAAGGGCCTGTACCTGTCAATCCTTTGGCGGCCGGACTGTCCGGCCGCAGAATTGCTGCCGCTGACAGCGCTGGGTGCTGTAGCAGCCTGCCGCGCGGTGGGACGGGTCTCCTGCTTTCAGCCGGGGATCAAATGGCCCAACGACCTGACTTTGGCGGGAGGCAAGCTGGCGGGAATCCTGACGGAGACCCAACTGGCGGCCGACGGTTCTGTGGAGTATGTGGTACTGGGGATCGGCATCAATGTGCATCAGAAGCCGGAGGAGTTTCCGGAGGAACTGCGGAGTCTGGCCACGGCGCTGGATCGGCATCAGACGGAACCGGTCAGCCGCCCGGCTCTGGCGGCTGAGCTGATCGATCAGCTGGATCAGCTGCGCAGTGAGGTTTTGGTGCAGCCGCAGCTATGGCTGGAGGAGTATCGTCGCCGGTGTATCCATGTGGGTCGTCCGATCTGGCTGCTGGGTCCGGAAGGACAGCGCCGGCAGGTGACGGTGCTGGGAATTGATGAGCAATTTGGTCTGCAGGTCCAATACGAGGATGGACGGCAGGAGAGTATCCGCTCCGGAGAGATCTCGGTGCGGGGAATGGAAGGCTATCTGTAAGGAGTGAGTGGACTTGAAAGAATTGTGGGATCTGTTTTTTACCTTCGCCAAGGTGGGCGCGATGACCTTTGGCGGCGGATATGCTATGCTGCCCATTTTGCAGCGTGAGGTGGTGGAGAAGAAGGGCTGGGCCACCGATGAGGAACTGACCGATTATTTCGCCATCGGACAGTGCACTCCCGGCATCATCGCGGTCAACACCGCCACCTTTATCGGACAGAAAGAAAAAGGGACGGCGGGAGCGATTCTGGCCTCTCTGGGCGTGGTGTTTCCGTCTCTGATCATCATCTCCCTGTTGGCCGGCGTCATTGATTTTTACTCCCACATTACCTGGGTGCAGCATGCCTTCGGGGGCATCCGTGTCTGCGTATGCGTGTTGATCTTCAATGCGGTGCTGAAGCTTTGGAAGGGTGCCGTGAAGGATGTGGGCGCCGTGCTGATCTTCCTGGCGGTGTTTGTTGCGTCGGTGCTGACGGACCTCTCTCCGGTGATCTATGTGCTGGTGGCAGGAGTTGCCGGCATTCTGCTCCGGAGCAGAAAGGAGGCCCAGGCATGATTTATCTGCAGCTGTTTTTGGAGTTTTTTAAGACAGGCCTGTTTGCCGTAGGCGGCGGTCTGGCGACCCTGCCCTTCCTGGAGGATATGGCACTGCGCACCGGTTGGTTTACGGCGGCGCAGCTGGCGGATATGATCGCCGTCAGTGAATCTACCCCCGGCCCCATCGGTGTCAATATGGCCACCTATGTGGGTTTTGTGACCGGTGGAATCCCCGGCGCTGTGGTGGCGACTCTGGGACTGCTGACCCCCAGCGTGATTGTGATTTTGATCGTGGCGGCCTTTTTGAAGGCTTTCCGGGAGAATCGTTTCGTCAACAGTGCCTTTTACGGTCTGCGGCCCGCCTCTACTGCCATGGTGGCCTCTGCCGGTGTATCGGTGGTGCTGATCGCTTTCTTCGGCGGCAATCCTGTCAGCCTTGCTGCGGTGGACTGGAAAGCCGTGATCCTTGCGGCGGTACTGCTGGTGCTGACCCGCTGGTGCAAGCCCACCAAGAAGCTTCATCCCATCTTGTTTATTCTGGCCAGTGCCATTGTGGGAATTCTGCTGAAATTCTGAAAATAAGCCCCTCTCTGCCCGGGTAGAGAGGGGCTTGTTCGCTTTGAAATCGTTAAAAAACGGGGTTGCAATCAGCGGGATTTCGCAGTAAAATACAAACGCCGTACTCTGCAGCAACAAAAACTGATGGGGAGACGGACAATATTTTGGCTGCATCCGGATGGCCGGAGCGGCACAAAGGAGATAAGTAAATATGAGGAATCATGATCGCGTGAGAAACATGGTAGGGATTGGCATCTTTACCGCAATTGTCATTGTGCTGCAGTTGCTGGGGAGCTTTATCCGCTTTGGCATGTTCTCCATCTCTCTGGTACTGATCCCCATCGTGGTGGGTGCCGCTGTCTATGGCTGGGGTGCCGGCCTGTGGCTGGGTATTGCCTTCGGTGCGGCTGTGCTGATTTCCGGTGATGCCAGTGCATTTATGGCAGTGTCTCCGCTGGGCACAGTGTGGACCGTTATGGCAAAGGGCGCCCTGGCAGGACTGGTCAGCGGCTGTGTGTACCACCTGCTGCAGAAGCGCAGAACGCTGGCGGTGACCGCGGCGGCTGTTGTCTGTCCCATTGTAAACACCGGCATTTTCCTGCTGGGCTGCCAGTTCTTCTTCCTGGATACCATTCGGGCATGGGGTGCAGAATTGGGTTTTGCTGATGTGGGCAGTTACATGATCTTTGGCCTGGTGGGTGCCAACTTCCTGGCTGAGATGGCCGTCAATGTGGTGCTCAGCCCGGTGATCGTCCGGCTGATCAGCCTGGGCAAGAAGAAGTAAGAGGAGAGGATTTGCGATGATCCTGGCCATAGATGTAGGCAATACCAATGTGGTGCTGGGTGCCATGGAGGGCACAGCGGTGCAGAAGACCACCCGTCTGGTGACCGACAGTGGAAAGGGCATAGATGGGTATGCCCGGGAACTGGCGGAAACCGTAGGACAGTGGGGTGATTTCACCGGCGCGGTGATCTCCTCGGTGGTACCGGATGTGACCAAGCAGGTGACAGAGGCAGTCCGCCAGGTGCTGGGACTGACCTGTCTGGAGATCCATGGCGAACTGGAATTGGGTTTTCGGCTGCCTCCCGCTCAAACGGCGGAGGTGGCGGCGGACCTGATCACGGCTGCCGCTGCGGCGGTGGATTGCTGCAAGCTGCCCCTGATCCTGATCGATATGGGCACGGCGACCACCGTAATGACGGTGGATCGTACGGGCATGTTTTTGGGCGGCGCCATTGCGCCGGGTCCCAAGATGATGATGTCCTCTTTGGCCGGCGGGACGGCGCTGCTTCCTGCGGTGCCTCTGGATGTGCCGAAACATAATATCGGCCGGGACACGGTGGAATGCCTCCAGTGCGGCACGGTGCTGGGCGCCGCAGCCATGGTGGAGGGTCTGGTGGACCGGATGGAGCAGGAGCTGGGCGAGCCGGCAGAGGTGATCGCCACCGGCGGTCTGGCAGGCAGCGTCCTGCCCTTGTGCCGCAGAGCTATCCGGCTGGAACCGGATCTGATGCTGCGGGGATTGGCCATTCTCTACGAGAAAAACAAGTAAAACAGACAGCTGCCGCATACCCTGCGGCAGCTGCTTTTTTGTCAAAAACAGGAAAACAAAAACGGGAATTTCCAAGAATTGCAGTTGACGTAAGTAGGCCCGATGCAGTATGATAGTTCCGTATGAAGCGCTTTTCCATTGGAGGTTATGATATATGAGTTTGCTGAAATGTCCCAAGTGCGGAGAGATGTTCTCCGATAGCTATAAGACCTGCCCCTTCTGTGCAGAGGATGAGGAATTTTACAAGGGTGGCAAGAAGCCCAAAAAGAGCGGCCGCCGCATGGAGGGCCATCAGAAGACACCCAGCATTCTGGGTCCTGTGATGGTGGTCGTGGTGCTGCTGCTGGTGGGCCTGCTGGGCTATATGTTCTTTGGCGGCGCCGTAAGCTCCTGGCTGGATGGCCTCAAGGATCCCAAACCCCCTGTCAGTGACCCGGTGGATCCCGGCGTCACCGATCCCGGCACGGATACGCTGGTGCTGAACAAGACGGAGCTGACCCTGTCTGTGGGCGGCACGGAGAAGCTGACGGTCACCGGCGCGGAGGAAGTCACCTGGAGCAGCAGCGATGATACGGTAGTCACTGTCTCGGCTGACGGCACGGTGACCGGCGTCAAGTCCGGCAGTGCTACGGTTTCTGCCATGTCCGGCAGTTCCTCTGTAGCCTGCACCGTGACGGTGGCGGTTAAACTGGAGGATCTGAAGCTGGTGACCCAGTATGGCGCGGTCGACTATAAGAATGGGGTATACGATACCACTATGACGAGGATCGGCGAGATCTACGAGATGAGCGTGGATGGCACCGACTCCCCTGTGGAGTGGTCTGTGGAAGACTCTTCCATTGCTACGGTGGATGCCAACGGTAATCTGAAGAGTGTCTCCAGCGGCAAAACGATTTTGACTGCCAAGGTAGACGGACATACCCTGACCTGCATCGTTCGCGTCAACTAATGGATGACAGCAGCACCCTCTTTCCTGTGGAAGAGGGTGCTGTTTTTTCGTCCGGAGCAGGAGGAGCGGACTTGTTATTCCAACCGGAATGTGCTACAATAATTTAGTTTTTCCATTCCGGAAAGGAGCGTGGCTGCCATGGAGAAGAAAATGCCGGAAAACCGGTCGCCGATCTTGATTTTTCTGTCCTATTTCCGGCCGCATCTGCGGCTGTTTTGCCTGGATATGACCTGCGCACTGGTGCTGTCCGTGATTGATCTGGCCTTTCCTCTGGTGTCCCGCATTGCCATGGAGCGGTGGCTGCCCCAGAAGCAGTATGAGATCTTTTTTTCGGTGATGGCCTGTGTGGTAGCAGCCTTTTTGCTGCGGTCACTGCTGTATTATTTCCTGGCCTATTGGGGCCATACCTTCGGCATCCGGGTGGAGGCAGATATCCGTCGGGATCTGTTTGCCCATATGCAGAAGTTGGGCTATGACTTCTACGATAAGAACCGTACCGGTCAGCTGATGAGCCGGCTGACGACAGATCTGTTTGAACTGACGGAACTGGCCCACCATGGCCCGGAGGATCTGTTCATCTCCTGTGTGACCATTTTGGGTGCCATGGTGGTGATGTTCCGCATCCAGTGGCGTCTGGCGCTGGTGCTGGCGATCCTGGTGCCCATCTTCCTGATGGTGACCATGTGGCGCCGCAAGAAGATGACGGCGGCGTCCCGGGCCAGCAAGCAGGAGACCGGTGCCATCAACACAGAGATCGAGTCCGGTCTGTCCGGTATGCGTACCACCAAGGCCTTCGGCAACGAGGTCCAGCAGCAGGCCCGCTTCGACCGGGCCAACGATCGCTTCAAGGTGGCCAAGCGCCGTTTCCACAAGGAGATGGGCGTGTTCAACGGCTCCATGGAGCTCTTTCTGGGGATCATGCAGGTGGCCGTAATCGCCGTGGGCGGCTGGCTGATCATGAACAGTCAGATGGATTATGTCGACCTGATTACCTTCTCTCTGTATATCGGAACCTTTATCTCGCCCATCCGCAAGCTGGCCACTTTTGCAGAACTGTTTTCCAGCGGCTTTGCAGGGCTCAACCGCTTTGTGGAACTGATGCGTACCCGCCCCACCATTGAGGACCGGGCCGATGCCCATCCGCTGGAGAAGGTAACGGGAGAGATCCGGGTGGAGGATGTGTCCTTCACTTATGAGGGAAGTCCCGAGGTGCTGCACCATGTGGATCTGCAGGTGGCGGCCGGTGAGACGGTAGCCATCGTGGGCCCCTCCGGCGGAGGAAAGAGCACCCTCTGCCAGCTGATTCCGCGCTTCTATGATGTGACGGAGGGAACCATCTCCATTGACGGGCAGGATGTGCGGCAGCTGACGCAGCAGAGTCTGCGCCGGGCCATCGGCATCGTGCAGCAGGATGTGTTCCTCTTTGCCGATACCATTCGGGAGAACATCCGTTACGGTAAGCCGGATGCCACCGATGAGGAGGTGGAGGAGGCTGCCCGCCGTGCGGAGATCTATGAGGATATTCAGGCCATGCCCCATGGCTTTGACACCTATGTGGGAGAGCGGGGCACATTGCTCTCCGGCGGTCAAAAGCAGCGGGTGGCCATTGCCCGCATTTTCCTGAAGGATCCCCCCATCCTGATTCTGGATGAGGCCACCTCCGCGCTGGACAGTATCACCGAGGCCCGCATTCAGGGAGCCTTTGACGAGTTGAGCCGCGGCCGTACCACGCTGATCATCGCCCACCGGCTGTCCACCATCCGGGCGGCCAACCGCATTTTGGTGATCCGGGACGGCGTGATCGCCGAGGAGGGCAGCCATCAGCAGCTGCTGGCCCTTGGCGGGGAGTATGCGGCACTGTACCATACGCAGAATCCGGAGAACCGACATGGATAAGCGGGAACTGTTGACCCGACTGGCTGCAGACGAGGAGGAGCGGCTGCTGCTGGGCCATGTCTGGGATAAATATGACCAGTGCCGCCGGCGAAATCTGCCGGTGTGCACCGACTTCCTCTCTCCCCGGGAGCAGGGGGCGGCCACAAGGCTGCTGCAGGCGCTGGGCGCCGTGGATGGCTGGCAGCTGTGGGGTGGTTATGAGGAGGCAGAGCGCCGTCAGCTCCACTTCCTGCCGGACTGGCAGGAGTGTCCGGAGGAGTCGGCGATCCGCGCACTGCGCTGCCGTTTCTATGAGGGGCAGAATCCCAATCACCGGGATTTTCTGGGCAGCCTTATGGGAATGGGTTTGACCCGTGGAAAAATCGGCGATATTCTGGTGGCAGAGCGCAGCGCCGATGTTCTGGTGGGGGAGACGGTGGCATCGTTCCTGCTGGAGCAGTGGACGGCCGCCGGACGTACGGCCCTCTCTGTGGAGGAAATCCCTCTTGGTGAGCTGACCGTGCCCCAACAGACCTGCCGCATGATCCGGGACACGGTGTCCTCGCTGCGGCTGGACAGTGTGGTGGCAGCAGGATTTTCCACCAGCCGCAGCAAGGCGGCTGAGGCCATCACCGCCGGTCGGGTACAGGTGAACTGGGTGGAGTGCTGCAAACCGGACCGGCAGGTGTCTCAGGGAGATGTGCTGACGGTACGCGGTTTGGGAAAATGTGTGGTAGAAACGGTGGGCGGACTCAGTAAGAAGGGGCGCACCGGTGTGATATTGAAACGATTTGTGTGAGGATACAGGAATGAATCAGAAGAAAATCGACCGAATCAATGAACTGGCCCGCAAGGCAAAGGCGGAGGGGCTGACGGAGGAGGAACTGCGGGAGCGGGATGCGCTGCGCAGGGAGTATATTGACTCTGTAGTGGGCAATCTTCGCCAGGAACTGGACCACATGTGGGTGGTGGATGAGAACGGCAACAAGCGGAAAGTAGGCAAGCAGGGAGGCGTGAAGTCCTGATGAGCAACCAGTACGAGGAAAAGAACAGCACGCAGCCGCAGAAGGGAGCGGATATCGGTTCCTGGATCATTATTGCGGTGATGTTTGGCATTGCCTGGCCCGTGGGTTTGATCCTGCTGATCAACAAGCTCAATAACGGCACCAAGAAGCAGCGCCGGCGCAAGACGGTGAGCCGTGCCGCCGGCACGGCATCCCCTGCAGAGTCGACGGGCCGGAAGACACCGGTCCGCCAGCAGATGACCAGTGCGCCCCAGTACGGGGAAAACGGTGCCCGCGCCATGAAGATCATCGGCACGGTGCTGGCAGTGATCGGTGCGCTGGCTGCCGTCAGCATCCTGTCAGATCTGGGCTTTTACATCGAGTATGGCTACCTGTGGGATATGGTGGGAGAGCTGTTCCATCCTGTGGGCCTTTTTGCCGGCGGTATCGCGCTGCTGCAGGCCGGACGCGGCATGACCCGCCGCAGCCGCCGCTTTGCCAAATATTTGGCCGTGGCCGGTGAGCAGAAGGCCGTATCTCTTGCCCGCCTGGCGGAGGCAGCAGAGCTTCCTGTAACGAAGGTAGAGAAGGATCTGGAGATCATGATCGAAAAGGGCTACTGGGGCAGATATGCCTTTGTGGACCTGAGCCGCGGCATGCTGTTTTTGTCTCAGCGGGCCTCGGCAGACTGGCAGAAGGAAACAGAGGAGCAGAAGCCGGCGCCGGTGCAGCAGGAGTCCACATACAGCCGCGTGCTGCGGGATCTGCGCCGGGCCAATGACCGCATTGCCGATCCGATACTCAGTGAGAAAATTGACCGGCTGGAGCAGGTGGCTCAGCGAATTTTTCAGGTGATTGAGACGGATGAGACCAAGCGGGCCAAGGCCTCCAAGTTCCTGAACTATTATCTGCCTACCACCCAAAAGCTGCTGGACGCCTACGCCGAGTTTGAGGATGCGGGAATCCGGGGCAGCAATGTGGATCAGACCAAGAAACGGATTGAGACCACCATGGACGGTATTGTAGAGGGCTTTGAGCGGCAGCTGGATGAGCTGTACCGAGATGATGCCATGGACATCGAGAGTGATATCCGGGTGATGAAGACAATGCTGCGCAACGACAGTGCCAGCGCAGAGGAGGATTTTGGCCTGGGTACTGCAGTTGCCGAAGAGTAATACGGAGACAGAGAAAACGTATGAGCAACGAGAGAAAAAGCGGCGGCGCCCTGGTGGTAACAGGTTGTTATGTGCTGTGGGGTTGCCTGGTGGTATTTTGGAATCTGCTGTCCCATGTGGACTCCATGTTCCTTTTGGCCCAGCGGCTGATCTGGTCCATGGTCCTGATGACGGTGGTCCTGCTGCTGACCGACCAGAGAAAGGCAATGCTTGCCGCCCTGAAGGATCTGCGGACGGTGCTGCTGAGTCTGGTCTGTGGTATGCTGGTGACCACCAACTGGGGCGTATATATTTACGCGGTCAACAGCGGCCATGTGCTGGATGCCAGTCTGGGCTATTTTATCGAACCCATTCTGGTGGGGCTTTTGGGTGTGATCGTGTTTAAGGAGAAGCTCTCGCTGGCGGAAAAGATCACTTTTGCCTTTGGTGCGGCGGGACTGGTGTATATGCTGGTGACTACGGGACAGTTCCCGGGATTGGCCCTGCTGATCGGCGGTTCTTTCGCATTTTACGGCGCGGTAAAAAAGGCGGTACACCTGTCGGCAGGTCTGTCTCTGTTTTTGGAGACGCTGACCATGACACCTTTTGCCCTGATCTATTTGACCTACGCCATGACGGTCGGCGGGATTCATGTGGAGGAACTGCTGCCGGGCGTGCAGATGCTGCTTTTGCCGGCGGCTGGTGTGGTGACCACGGTGCCGCTGCTGCTGTTCAATATCGGTGTGCAGCGAATTCCCTATTATCTGGCGGGCATCCTGATGTATATCAATCCCACCCTGCAGTTTTTTATGGGCATTTTCTATGCCGGTGAGACATTGGACCTGAACCGTCTGGTGGCCTTTATCATCATCTGGGTGGGTGTGCTGTTCACCTTGGGAGAGAAGCTGCGGATGATGGCCCGACAGAGGAAGAAAAGCGAATAGATTCGATACTCCGACAGACTGACCGAGCCTGTCGGAGTATTTTTTGAGAAAATTGCAATTTTAGGCAGAGAAACTGCGCGCAGAGAGGTGCTTCGCCTTGACGAAAAGCCATAAATGCAGTACAATTGTTAAAATAAGTACGATGGGTGTATTATGGGCTGCAGCAGGAAGCGACGGGATCTGCCTGTGATGGATGCTATGCTGAAGGAGAGAGATGGAAGCGGCCCTGTTGAAGCATGAAAAAGAAAAGGAAGATAAAACGGATACAGAAAGCCGATATTCGGCTGAATCATGAGGAGGCGAACCGAAGTGAAAAAAGAGTGTGTGGCCATGCTGCTGGCCGGTGGACAGGGCAGTCGTCTGTATGTGCTGACCGGTGACATGGCAAAGCCCGCCGTTCCCTTTGGCGGAAAATTCCGTATCATCGATTTCCCCCTTTCCAACTGCACCAACTCCGGCATCGATACGGTGGGCGTACTGACCCAGTACCGTCCACTGGAACTGAATTCCTACATCGGCAACGGTCAGCCCTGGGAGCTGGACCGTTTGGATGGCGGCGTGCATATCCTGCCCCCCTATCAGAGTGCCACCGGCGCATCCTGGTATAAGGGCACGGCCAATGCCATCTATCAGAACATCGGCTTTGTGGATATGTATGATCCGGAGTATGTAGCTGTGCTGTCCGGCGACCATATCTACAAGATGGATTATGCCGATATGCTGCGCCGCCATAAGGAGGCTGGTGCCGTGTGCACCATCTCTGTCATGGAGGTGCCCTGGTCCGAAGCCAGCCGTTTCGGCATCATGGCTGTGGACGGGGAGGACCGCATCACCGAGTTTGCGGAAAAACCCAAGGAGCCCAAGAGCAATCTGGCTTCCATGGGTATCTATATCTTCACCTGGAAGAAGCTGCGTGAGTATCTGCTGGCTGATGAGCAGGATCCCAACTCCGAAAACGACTTCGGTAAGAATGTGATCCCTGCCATGCTCAATGCCGGGGAGCCCATGGCCGCCTACCGTTTCGAAGGCTACTGGAAGGACGTGGGTACGCTGGATTCCCTGTGGGATGCCAACATGGATATGCTGCTGCCCGGTTCCGGCCTGAATCTGCTGGATAAGAAGTGGCCCATCTATGGCCGCACTCCCTCCTGCCCTCCCGCCTATGTGGGTGAGAAGGCCGACGTGGGCAACAGTGCTGTGGCCAAGGGCTGCGATATCCGCGGTGAGGTAAAAAACAGTGTGCTCAGCTATAACACCGTGGTGGAGGAGGGTGCAAGTGTCTCCTACTCGGTGCTGATGCCCGGCGCCGTGGTGAAGAAGGGTGCCAAGGTACAGTATGCCATCGTGGGTGAGCGCGCCTGCATCGGGGCAGAGGCCCAGGTGGGTGCTTCCCCCGAGACTGTCGCCGATCCTGCCCAGTGGGGTGTGACGGTACTGGGTCCCGACAGCCGGGTGGCCGCCGGCGAAGTGGTGGCCGCCAAAACCATGATCGACAGAACGCACGGGGAGGGATAACGATGAACAATATGCATGGTATTATCTTCTCCTATGAGAAGCAGACAGGCCTGCGGGAGCTGTTGGAGCACCGCGTCCACGGTTCCATCCCCTTTGCAACCAACTACCGTGTGGTGGACTTTATGCTCTCCAACATGGTCAATGCAGGCATTCGTGATGTGGGCGTCATCATGCACGGTAAGTGCCAGAGCATGCTGGACCATCTGGGCACCGGCAAGAGCTGGGATCTGAGCCGCAACTACGGTGGTCTGACCCTGCTGCCCGCCTTTGCCTATGCCGAGCGCCGCGGCAGCGATGGTCGATTCCAGGGCAAGATGGAGGCGCTGGCCTGTGTGCTGGACTATGTGCGCCGGATCCGTCAGGACTATGTGGTGCTGGCAGACAGTGATGTGGTCATCAATCTGCCTCTGCAGGAGGTGCTGCAGTCCCATATCGAAAGCGGCGCACAGATGACCGCGGTGTGCACCGATGTGCTGGGTGAAGGGAATGACACCTACTTCCAGATGGATGAGAAGGGCCGCATCACCGATACGACCTATCAGGTCTATACCCCCAGCGGTTACCGCTGCCTGAATGTGTTCATTCTCAGCAAGGAACTGCTGGTGAATCTGGTGACCGACTGTATGGCCCATAACCGCTATAGCTTCCGCCGCCATGTGCTGCAGCAGGGCGGTCTGGATCTGCATGGCTTTGTGTGGAAGGGCTACTCCGCCCACATCAATACGGTGGAGAGCTACTATCAGCGCAGCATGGAACTGCTGAATCCGGAGATCCGCGCAGAATTGTTCTGTGCCGAGAGACCCATTCTGGCCAAGGAGAACGAGTCTCCCTCTACTTATATCGACCCAACCGGTACCTGCGTCAACTCCCTGATCGGTGATGGCTGCGATATTCAGGGCGATGTGAAAAACTGCATTCTGTTCCGCGGTGTTCGGGTGGAGAAGGGTGCCTCTGTGGAGGGCTGCATTCTCTTTAAGGGCACTGTGGTGAAGAAGGGTGCCCAGCTGCGCCATGTGATCGCCGACAAGTATGTGACGGTGAGCGAAAATGTGCAGCTGGTGGGCAGTGAGAGCTATCCCATGCTGCTGGCTCGCGGCAGCACGGTGTAAAATCGGTTGAGCTGTACTGCGGCGGAGGATCCCTCCGCCGCAGACCTTGAAAGGAGACAGTATGAAAATTCTGTATGTAACCAGTGAGGCGGCTCCCTTCTGTAAGACAGGCGGTCTGGCGGATGTGTCCGGCAGTCTGCCTCCGGCACTCAAGGAGCAGGGCCATGAGGTGGCTGTGATTCTGCCGCTGTACAGTGCCATTGGTGAAAAATGGCGGGAGCAGATGACCTTCCGGAAGTTTATCTATGTGGATCTGGCCTGGCGCCATGAGTATTGCGGCCTGTATTCGCTGGAGCATCGGGGCGTCACCTGGTACTTTGTGGATAACGAGCACTATTTCCACCGCGCTGCCCTCTACGGAGAGGGGGATGACGGTGAACGCTTTGCCTTTTTCTGCCGCGCTGTGATGGACCTGCTGCCCAGTCTGGACTGGATGCCGGAGGTGCTCCACTGCAACGACTGGCAGACGGCGCTGATCCCCATTTACCAGCGGGATATGGCCCACTATCAGGAGGAAATGCGTGGCCTGCGCACCGTATTCACCATCCACAACATTGAGTATCAGGGCTGGCTGGACAGCTATGCCACGGAGGATCTGCTGGGCCTGAACCGTGGTTGGTTTGAGGATGGAACGCTGGCTTTCAACGGTGCCGTCAACCTGATGAAGGGTGCCATGCTGACCTGCGATGCGCTGACTACCGTCAGCCCCACCTATGCCCAGCAGCTGAAAAACAGCTACTACGCCAGCGGCATGGAGCAGATCGTTACCCTCTGTGACAACAAGCTCAGCGGTGTGCTGAACGGTTTGGATATGGAGAGCTTCAACCCTGTCACGGACGGGGCGCTCTGCGTCAACTACGGCCCGGAGGATATGAGCGGAAAGGCCGCCTGCAAAGCTGCGCTGCAGGAGCGGGTGGGCCTTGCACAGGAGTCCTGGCGTCCCGTTCTGTCCATTGTCAGCCGTCTGGTGGGTCACAAGGGAATGGACCTGATCTGTCAGGTGGCAGATTCCATTCTGGAGACCGGCTGCCAGCTGGTGGTGCTGGGACAGGGCGACTACCAGTATGAGGAGTTCTTCCGTCAGCTGGCCGCACGCTGGCCCGGCCGCGTCAGTGCGCAGATCACCTATTCCGATGCGCTGGCCCGTCAGATCTATGCCGGCAGCGACCTGTTCCTGATGCCCTCCAAGTCCGAGCCCTGCGGTCTGAGCCAGATGATCGCTATGCGCTACGGTACTGTGCCGATCGTGCGTCAGACCGGTGGACTGAATGATACGGTGCGCTCCTGCCAGGTAGGCCAGGAGAATGGCAACGGCTTTGTCTTTGCCAACTATAATGCTTTCGATATGCTGTTTGTGATCCGGCAGGCGGTGGAAATGTTCTTCCAGCGGCCTGAAGCCTTCCGCACGCTGCGGATGCGCGGTATGACCGGTGATTACAGCTGGGATGTCAGTGCCCGCGCCTACGGGGATATTTACAAGCGCATCCTGGGAGAGTAATTTGTCTGAGATATTGAAAACCCCAAGGAGGAAACCAACATATGCAATATAGCAAGGAGACCCTGAAAGAAGCGATTGTTCAAAAACTGCGGCTCAATTACGGCTGCACGGAACAGCAGGCCACCGATGCCGAGATGATGAAGGCCTGCGCTCTGGTGTTGCGTGACATCATGGCGGAGCGGGAAGTTCAGACCAAAGAACGCACCGATGCCAAGGAGAAGCGTCAGGTCCACTATCTGTCTCTGGAATTTTTGATCGGCCGCAGCCTGATGAAGAACGCCTACAATCTGGGTCTGCTGGATCCGCTGCAGGAGGCCGTGAGGGAATTGGGCTTCCAGCCTGCGGATGTGTTTGATATGGAGCCGGACGCGGGGCTCGGCAACGGTGGTCTGGGTCGTCTGGCCGCCTGCTATCTGGACGGTATGACCACACTGGAGATCCCTGCAACGGGCTATTCCATCTGCTATGAGCTGGGCATTTTCCGCCAGAAGATCGTGGAAGGCCAGCAGGTAGAGCTGCCGGATGACTGGACCAATCTGGGCGATGCCTGGCTGATGCCCAAACCGCAGGAGGCAGAGGAGGTCCACTTCGGCGGAACCGTCCGCACCCGCTGGGACAACGGCCACCTGATGGTGGTGCACGAGGACTATACCCGCGTGTTGGCAGTGCCCTGTGATATGATGGTGGCCGGCTACGATACGGATCATGTGAATGTCCTGCGCCTGTGGGAGGCCAAGAGTCCCAAGCCCATCGATATGCAGCTGTTCCGTCAGGGTCAGTACCTGAAGGCCAGCGAGGAGCGGGCCATGGCCGACGTCATCAGCAAGATCCTCTATCCCGAGGACAACCACTATGAGGGAAAATCCCTGCGACTGAAGCAGCAGTATTTCTTCGTGTCGGCAACGGTGCAGTCCATTACCCGCCGCCATCTGGAGACCTACGGTACCCTCTCCAATTTCCACGAGAAGAATGTCATTCAGATCAATGATACCCATCCGACTCTGGTGATTCCCGAACTGATGCGTATTCTCATTGACGATGCCGGTCTCAGTTGGGAGGAGGCCTGGCACATCACCAGCCATTCCGTGGCCTACACCAACCATACGGTGCTGGCTGAGGCGCTGGAGTGCTGGCCCCAGAGCCTGTTTGAGACGCTGCTGCCCCGCGTGTGGCAGATCATTACGGAGATCGCCCGTCGCTGGCAGATCCGGGTGGATGATTACTACCATGATCCTGCCAAGACGGAGAAGCTGGCCATCATCTGGGATGGCGGTGTCCGCATGGCCAACCTGTGCATCGCAGGCGGTATGGCCGTCAACGGTGTTTCTGCCCTCCATTCTGACATCCTGCGCAAGGATGTGTTCCGGGATGCCTGCGGCATGGAGCCGGCCAAGTTCAAGAATGTGACCAACGGCGTGGACCATCGCCGCTGGCTCAGCCAGATCAACCCCGGGCTGGACAGCCTGATCTGCGATCTGGTGGGGACGGATTATCTGCTGCATCCCGCGCAGCTGAAGCAGCTGGAAAAGCATGCAGATGACAAGGCGGTACTGGCCCGCATGGAGGAGATCAAGATCCGGAACAAGCAGGCCTTTGCCAAGTGGATCAAGCGGCAGCAGGGTACGGTGCTGAATACCGACGGCATCTTCGATGTACAGGTCAAGCGCCTGCATGAGTATAAGCGCCAGCTGCTCAATGCGCTGCACATCATCTATCTGTATCAGCAGCTGAAGGATAATCCCAATATGGAGATGCAGCCTCAGGTATTCCTGTTTGGTGCCAAGGCAGCGCCCGGTTATGCGGTAGCCAAACGCATCATTCAGCTGATCAATTCTCTGGCCAATGCCATCAACCGGGATCCCATCTGCAAGGGAAAACTGCAGGTGGTATTTCTGGAGAACTACCGTGTCTCCATGGCGGAGATGCTGATGCCCGCCAGCGAGGTGAGCCAGCAGATCTCCACCGCCGGCAAGGAGGCCAGCGGTACCGGCAATATGAAGTTCATGATGAACGGTGCCCTGACCGTAGGTACGCTGGACGGCGCCAATGTGGAGATGCACGAGGTGCTGGGCGACGAGAATATGTTCCTGTTCGGTCTGAATGCCGAGGAGGCTGCGCAGCTGAGCCGGAACAACTACGATCCCCAGCTGCTCTGCAGCCGCGATCCCGCTCTGCGCCGTGTGCTGGAGCAGCTGCGTACCGGATTTGGTGACGGCATCAGCTATGAGGATCTGTATCAGCGGCTGGTGTATGGCGTGAACTGTCCTGCTGACCAGTATCTGCTGCTGGCCGACTTTGCCTCCTACTGCGCCGCCGAACATCGGATGACGCAGACCTACGGCGACCGGGAGAAGTGGAACCGCATGAGCCTGCTGAACGTGGCGCGCTCCGGGATCTTTGCCTCGGACCGCTCGGTGGCAGACTATGCCGAGACCATCTGGCATGTTCCCTACAAGAAATAAGTTGTGCACAAAAGCGCTCTCTCCGTTGCGGAGAGGGCGCTTTTTCAGCTATTGACAGATATGGTATACTGTATGTTGAGAAATTATGAAAGAAACACGAGGTTTACTATATGGAGATCACACAGGGCGTGCCTTTTGAGAGCTTCGGGCTGTCGGAGGCCACCATGCGCGCCATCAACAATAAGCATTATGAGATCAGTACTCCCGTTCAGGCAGGGTGCATTCCGCCCATGCTGGAGGGGAAAGATGTGATCGCCAAGGCACCGACCGGAACCGGTAAGACCATGGCATTCGGAATTCCCATCATCGAGCGGATCGATGCCTCCAGTGATACGGTGCAGGCGGTGATCCTGGCACCCACCCGGGAACTGGCTCTGCAGATCACCGATGAGATGCGGGAGGTGGCGGTGCACCATGAGGGAGTCCGTCTGGTGTGCCTGTACGGCGGCCAGCCCATCGGAAAGCAGATCAATGCCCTCAAGCGCAAACCTCAGATCGTGGTGGCAACCCCCGGCCGCCTCTCCGACCACATGAAGCGCCGCACTGTGGTGGTGAAGGATGTGAAGACGGTGGTGCTGGATGAGGCGGACCGCATGCTGGATATGGGCTTTATTCACGATGTGACCCGCATTCTGGATAAGATCCCGGCCCGTCAGAATCTGGGCATGTTTTCTGCCACCATTTCCCGCGAGGTGATGGATATTTCCTGGGTCTATCAGCGGGATCCTGAGGAGATCACCGTCCGGGCCACGGAGGAGAACAAGCCTGATATTCTCCAGTACCGGATCGAGGTGCCTTCTGAGGGGAAGGTGGATGCCGTGGCGGCGATTATCAAGGGAGAGAATCTGGACCGGGTCATGTGCTTCTGCAACACCAAGGGCTCTACGGAACGGCTGGCCAAGTTTCTGCAACTGCGGGGGTTGGATGCCCAGTGTATCCATGGCGATATTCCCCAAAAGAAGCGCGAGGCAGTGATGACGCTGTTCCGGGAGGGAAAGCTCCATGTCTTTGTGGCCACCGATGTGGCGGCCCGTGGCATTGATGTGGATGATGTGGATGCCGTGTTCAACTTTGAAGTGCCGGAGGAGAACGAGCACTATATCCACCGGATCGGCCGCACGGGCCGCGCCAAGCGTCACGGTGTTGCTTATACGCTGCTCTCAGATTTCCCCAGCCGTATGCGGCTGGATGAGATTGTCCGCAATACCCGCAGCCAGATCATTCCGGCCCGGATAGATGAGAATGGCCATGTGCTGCCTGTGGAGAAAAAGTAAAAAGGATTCAGCCGGTCTGCCTGAGGTGCAGGCCGGTTTTCCTTTACAAGAGGGCGTGGGGTCGGTATAATAAAGAAAAGTGTAAGCCCGTAAGATTGGAGTATTTTTATGAAATATATGAAGCGTAGTCTGGCCCTCCTGCTGGCTGTGGTGCTGACAGCGGTACTGCTTGCTGGTTGTGGAGGAAACAAGTCCATGACGCTGCGGGTCTGCCTGCAGGGCGTGCCCGCTACATTGGATCCGGCAATGGTCAGCAGTGAAACAGAGAGCATCCTGGTGGGGCATCTGTATGAAAATTTGATGAAACTGTCTTGGACAGCAGAAAGCGGACTTCAGGCAGTTGCCGGTGTGGCCAAGAGCTATGACACACAGGAGAATCTGGATGGCACACAGACCTATACCTTCCAGCTACGCTCCAATGCCCAATGGTCTGATGGGCAGAAGGTGACGGCAGCGGATTTTGTCTATGCCTGGCGTCGCCTGGTAGATCCGGCCACGGATTCCCCCAATGCCCAGCTGCTGGACATGGTGGTGGGCTATGACAAGGCCCGGAAGGGCGATCTGGAGGCGCTGCAGGTAACGGCGGTGGATGATGCCACCTTGTCGGTGACGCTGGCAGGCCCCTGTGCCCACTTTATCACGGCCATCTGTACCGCACCCGCCACTATGCCGGTGCGGCAGGATGCTGCAGCGGAGGAGAACTGGTCCATGAGCAGCAGTACCCTGAAGGCAAACGGCCCCTACAGTCAGGTAAGTGAGTGGAAGAGTGACGCCTTGACTGCCGTGGTGCAGAAGGATTACTATGATGCCAAACGGTTGGGACCTGTCGGTCTGCAGTTCCTGTTTGCGGAGAATGCCTCTGTGGCAGAACAGCTCTATCAGGAGGGACAGGCCGATTTTGTACTGGGAACAGCGGAGGGAACAGTAGATCCGCTGCCCCGGATGAGCATTCTGGCTCTCAACCAGATGTCTCAGGTGCTGGCCAGCCAGCAACTGCGGCAGGCGATGGATCTGGTGATCGACCGCACGGCATTGGCGAAATTGGCAGAAGTGCCTGTGCTGCCGGCAGAGGGACTGATTCCCTACGGTGTCCGGTCCACAGCCGGAACACCTTTCCGCAGTGAGAAGACGAATCTCCTCGTCGTCGATGAGGAGGAATATGAGCACCGCTGCCAGCAGGCCAAAGAACTGCTGCGGCAGGCAGGTGCGATTCCCAGTAATTTGTCTCTGGTCTATGAAGCCGGCAGCGGACGGGAGGCGTTGGTAACTTATCTGCGGGATACCTGGCAGCAGAAACTGGGCCTGACTGTGGCCCTGCAGCCGGTGACCGGTCAGCAGAAAATGGAAATTTTGAACAGCGGAGAGTACACCATGGCGCTGGTGGAGGCAGTGGGCCGCTACAACGACTCCACCGCGCTCCTCAACTGTTTTGCCAGTGGTGTTGCCGGTAACTGGGCCAATTATCACAACAGTGCCTACGACATGCTGCTGCGTGTGGCGGAGGCATCTCACAGTGCGGAGGCACGGGACGCCTATCTGGTGGATGCCGAACGCCTGCTGCTGGAGGATGCCTATGTGATGCCTCTGTGGGGCGAGGCGCAGAATCGGCAGTTGGCAGATGGCCTGACCGGTGTGTTCTCCGATGGAGTGGGAACCTACTACTTTACAGCGGTACGCCGCGCACAATAGGAGTAAAACGATGGAACGAACCATTCTTCTGACCGGCGGTGCCGGATTTATCGGCTCTCATGTTGCAGTGGAACTGCTGCAGCAGGGCTGCCGCGTGATCATTGCAGACGACCTGTCCAACAGCTGTGAGGATGTTGTGCAGCGGATCGGTGCCATTACCGGTCGGGAGCCCATCTTCTATCAGACGGATGTGGCAGACCGGGCGGCATTGGAGCGGGTCTTTGCCGCAGAACCCGTTGAGGCGGTGGTGCACCTGGCAGGTTATAAAGCGGTGGGCGAGTCCGTGCAGAAACCGCTGATGTATTACCGCAACAATCTGGACAGCACGCTGACCCTGCTGGAGGTCATGGATGCACATGATGTGCGTCAAATCATCTTCAGTTCCTCTGCCACAGTTTACGGGGAGAAGAACCCCATCCCCTATACGGAACAGATGCCCACCGGCGGCTGCACCAATCCCTATGGCTGGACCAAGTACATGATTGAGCAGATGCTGAAGGATCTGGCGGCTTCGGATCCCCGCTGGTCTGCAGTGTGTCTGCGATATTTCAATCCCGTGGGCGCCCACGAGAGCGGTCTCATCGGAGAGGCTCCCAATGGCATCCCCAACAACCTGATGCCCTATGTGACCCAGACGGCGGCCGGAATCCGCAAGGAACTGACGGTGTTCGGCGGGGATTATCCGACCCCGGATGGCACCTGTATGCGGGACTTTATCCATGTGGTGGATCTGGCCCGCGGCCATGCTGCTGCGCTGGAGTATGCCCGCCGTGAGAGCGGTTGGATTGCCATCAATCTGGGCAGCGGACGGCCCAGCAGTGTGCTGGAACTGGTCCATACCTTCCAGGAGGCCAATGATATTCCGGTGCCTCACCGGGTAGGAGATCGGCGCGAGGGCGATCTGGCCAGCTACTATGCCGATGCCACCCGGGCCAAGGAACTGCTGGATTGGCAGACGGAGAAAACTCTGGCGGATATGTGCCGCGACAGTTGGCGTTGGCAGCAGAACAGCCAGGGCAAATAAACGCGAAAAATCCCATGCCGCACAAACTGCGGCATGGGATTTCTTTGTTTAAGCTTAGTCGGTGATGCGCTTTGCGGTGTTGATGACGATGGCTCTGGCTCTGGCCAGACGCAGATCATGAGCCAAACGCTCCGGAGGCAGCGCCTTGCGCATCTGCTCGGGGGTCATCTGGTACAGGGGGGCCATCTCCTCATACTTGCGGGAGACTTCCTCATCTGTGATGGTGATGCCCTCCAGGCGTGCGATCTCTGTCATGGCCAGTTCAAAGCGGACGGATTGCTCGGCATTCTGACGGGCCTGCTGACGCAGATCGTCGCGGGTCAGACCGGCGGCCTCCAGATAGTTATCCATGGAGAAGCCTTGCTGGGCCAGCTGATTCTCCATCTCCTGCATCAGTCCATTCAGCTGGGATTCCAGCATGCTCTCGGGAATCTCCACCTGCATCTCCCGGGTCACCTGACCGATGAGTGTATCGGCCAGGCCAGTCTGTGCAGCCTGCTCCTTGCGGGCAAGTGCATCGGCCAGAATCTTCTGACGCAGCTGAGAGAGGTTCTCGAAGCCTGCCTGCACCGCATATTCCTCCGTCAGCTCCAGTGGGGAGTAACGGCTGACCTGATGGGCCTTGACATGGAAAACGGCGGTTTTGCCGGAGAGTGCGGGCGTATAATCCTCGGGGAAGGTAACGGTAATATCCCGTTCCTCACCGGGGCGGATGCCGGCCACCTGCTCCTCGAAACCGGGGATAAATTCGCCGGAACCCAGGGCCAGAGGATACCCCTCTCCCTTACCGCCGGGAAAGGCAACGCCGTCTACAAAGCCCTCGAAGTCAATGACCACCTGATCGCCCATGGCGGAACGGTCCGGATGCTCCACATGGGGATTCTGCTGGCAATAGGCGGCCATGGCGGCTTCCATATCGATATCCGTCAGCTCCACCTTCTCCACGGTGACCGGCAGATACTTATACTGCCCCAGCTGCACCTGGGGATAGGGATCAATGCGGGCGAGGAACACATAGCCCTCGGGTCCGATGGACTGAATCTCCAGTGCGGGGGCGGCGGCAACCGTCAGATTCTCCCGGCGGACCGCCTCTACCAGAGCGATGGGATAGGTGAGGTTGACAGCCTCCTGGTACAGGGCATCGGCACCATAGACCTCCTCCAGCTGCTGACGGGTGGCCTTGCCGGGCTCGCAGCCCTCCACCGGCAGCAGTGCAAAATTCTCCCGATAGGCCTGCTCCAGGGCGGCGGACCACTCCGCCTGCTCCACCTGAATGGTCAGCAGCTCTTGTTTGCCTTGCTGTTCTCTCTTGATCAGGATCATGAAAACGCTCCTCCGTTTATGACATATTGTACATAGTATATATCAAAGTCGACTTCCGGCGCAACCGGAAAATAGTGAAAGGGTATGATTTCCCGCAGGAGGACAGGAGGCGGATAGGAAGCTTCCGCTAAGGTTTCATAAAGTTGTGTGAGAGAGGGGTGATTCCAGGAACTTAAGGTTGACGGAATAGACGGAAGAATGATAGAATAAGCAAAGAACTGCAATCAATTCTGCAAAGAACATGCGCAAGAACATAAATAAGGAGGAAGATGGAGTTATGTATCGCATCGTCAAAAAAGAAGCGTTGAAGCCCACCGTGATCCTGTATGAGATCGAGGCCCCCATGGTCGCCAAGAAGGCCGAGCCGGGCCAGTTCATCATCCTGCGTGTGGATGAGATGGGCGAGCGTATTCCCATTACGATCCATGACTATGATCGTGAGAAGGGGACCGTTACCATTATCGTACAGACTGTCGGTTCCACCACTGAGAAGCTGAGCCACAAGGAAGAGGGCGACTATCTGCAGGACTTTGTTGGTCCTCTGGGCAAGCCCACTGAGACCGAGGGCAAGAAGAAGGTGTGTGTGGTCGGCGGCGGCGTGGGCTGCGCCATTGCCTATCCTGTGCTGAAGAAGTTCTATGACTGCGGCGCCGAGGTGCACGCAGTGGTTGGCTTCAAGAGCAAGGACGTGGTGATTCTGGAGGACAAGTTCAAGGCTGTCTCCACCGTGATGAAGGTTTGCACCGACGATGGTTCCTATGGCCGCAAGGGTCTGGTCACCGATGCGCTGAAGGAACTGCTGGACGAGGGCAATCAGTATGATGAGATCTTTGCCATCGGCCCCATGGTCATGATGAAGTTTGTCTCCAAGACCACCGAGCCCTACGGCGTACCCACCACCGTTTCCATGAGCCCCATCATGGTGGATGGTACCGGTATGTGCGGCGGCTGCCGTGTCAGCGTTGGCGGCGAGACCAAGTTCGCCTGCGTGGATGGTCCCGACTTTGATGGCCACAAGGTGGACTGGGATGTTGCTGTGAAGCGCAACCAGATGTATATGGAGTTTGAAAAGCATAAGCACGAAGAGACCTGCAACCTTTTCAAGAAGGAGGTACAGTAACATGGCAGTGAATATGCGTCAGGATAAGAATCCCATGCCCTCTCAGGATCCCAACGTTCGCAATCAGAACTTCCTGGAGGTCGCTCTGGGTTATACCGAGGAGCAGGCCTTGGATGAGGCCGCCCGCTGCCTCAACTGCAAGAACAAGCCCTGCGTCAGCGGCTGCCCCGTCAATGTCAAGATCCCCGAGTTTATTGCTAAGATCGTGGAGAAGGACTATGAGGGCGCCTATCAGGTGATTCACCAGACCAGCTCTCTGCCTGCTGTCTGCGGCCGTGTCTGCCCCCAGGAGACCCAGTGCGAGATGCACTGCGTCCGCGGCAAGAAGGGTGAGGCTGTCGGTATCGGCCGTCTGGAGCGCTTCGTGGCTGACTGGCACAATGCCCACAGCACCGAGACTGCTGAGAAGCCCGAGTCCAACGGCAAGAAGGTGGCCGTGGTCGGTTCCGGTCCTGCCGGTCTGACCTGCGCCGGCGATCTGGCCAAGAAGGGCTACGAGGTCACCGTGTTTGAAGCTCTGCACCTGGCCGGCGGCGTGCTGGTCTATGGTATCCCCGAGTTCCGTCTGCCCAAGGCTATCGTCCAGAAGGAAGTGGATGGCCTGAAGGCTATGGGCGTGAAGGTGGAGACCAATATGGTCATCGGCCGCGTCTGCTCCATCGATGAGTTGATGGAGGAGTATGGCTTTGAGGCCGTGTTTATCGGCTCCGGTGCCGGTCTGCCCATGTTCATGAACATCCCCGGTGAGAACCTGAAGGGTGTGTATTCCGCCAACGAGTTCCTGACCCGTATCAATCTGATGAAGGCCTATCGCGAGGACAGCGAGACCCCCATCATGAACCTGAAGGGCAAGAAGGTAGCCGTAGTCGGCGGCGGCAACGTGGCTATGGATGCCGCCCGCTGCTCCAAGCGTCTGGGCGCTGAAGTGTACGTGGTGTACCGCCGCGGCATGGAGGAGTTGCCTGCCCGTCACGAAGAGGTGGAGCATGCCATCGAAGAGGGCATCATCTTCAAGACCCTCAACAATCCCATCCAGATCAACGGCACCGAGGATGGCGCCGTCAAGTCCATGACTTGCATCGAGATGGAGCTGGGTGAGCCCGATGCCTCCGGCCGTCGTCGTCCTGTGGAGAAGGCCGGCAGCGAGTTCGAGCTGGAAGTGGATGCTGTGATCATGTCCCTGGGTACCAACCCCAACCCCCTGATCAAGTCCACCACCAAGGGCCTGGAAGTCAACAAGAAGGGCGGCATCATTGTCAATGAGGACGGTCTGACCTCCCGCAACGGTGTGTATGCCGGCGGCGATGCCGTTACCGGTGCTGCTACCGTTATTCTGGCCATGGGTGCCGGTAAGCTGGGCGCAAAGTCCATCGACGAGTACCTGCAGAATAAGTAAGTCCATATGATCAGGCCGCGCATCCAACCGGATGCGCGGCCTTTTTTTACAAAAAAGCAGCCCCGCCGATATACGGTGGGGCTGCGGCATTTATGCGTTGAACACGTACTCGTCCAGACGGCGGAAGGCCTCCTGTACGCGGCTCAGGGGCAGAGCCAGATTCATGCGGATGTGGGTGGGGCCGAAGAATGCACGGCCATCCTGCCATACCACGCCTACATCCCAGCCGGCGCGGATCAGTTCATCCAGCGTCTTACCGGTCTTTTCCAACCACTGGGCGCAATCCAAAAACAGCATATAGGTACCCTGCGGCTTGGAGACACTGACACCCTCAAAGTGCTTTTCAATATAGTCACAGGCATAATCCACATTGCCGGTCAGCACCTGCTTCAGCTCCTCGGCCCACTCATAGCCCTCCGGCTGATAAGCGCCCAGCAGAGCATGCATGGAGAGTACATTCATCTCGTTGTACTGGCTCAGGCCGGCTTCCTTCTCGCAGCGCTCCTTGATGTGCTTGTTGTAAATGATGTGGTAGCTGCCCACAAGGCCGGCCAGGTTAAAGGTCTTGGAGGGGGCATACAGCGCCACGGTGCGCTTCTTGGCGTCCTCGCTGATGGACTGGGTGGGAATATGTTTGTGGCCGGAGAGCAGGATGTCGCTCCAGATTTCGTCGGAGATCACCATCACATCGTGCTTCTTATACAGTTCCAGGGCCTGCTCGATCTCCCAGCGCTCCCATACACGGCCGCAGGGATTGTGGGGGGAGCAGAAGATGGCGGCATGGATCTTGTTCTGAACGATCTTTTCCTCCATGTCGGCAAAGTCCATACGCCAAATGCCCTGCGCATCCTTCACCAGAGGCGAATGGATGGCGCGGTAGCCGTTCTTGTTGAGGGAATTGGTGAAGCCAATGTAAGTGGGGGAGTGCAGCAGCACATTGTCACCCTTGGAGCAGAATACATTCAGTGCAGTGATCACACCGCCCAGCACGCCGTTTTCGTAGCCGATGTGTTCCTTGGTCAGGCCGGTGACGCCGTTGTGGGTCTCCTGCCAGCGGATGATGGAATCATAATAAACCTGAGGAGGACGGAAATAGCCGAAGGTGGGGTGCTTGGCACGCTCGATCATGGCTTCTTGTACCGTGGGGACCACGGGGAAATTCATGTCAGCGATCCACATGGGGATGGGATCAAAGCCTTCCCGGGGAGCAGGATAGACAGAGCCGGGAGCGCCGACCGAGTCAATGGCCAGAGCATCTTTGCCTTTGCGGTCCAGAATGGAAGTAAAATCATATTTCATGGATCGTTTCCTCCGTGTAATTGATGTCTCTATTATAAGCGGCAGACGTGGAAAATACAAGTTCAGAAGAAAAATCTTCCGGGAGAGGTCCGTGGACTGCGGAATCTAAATGTTGTGTTTTCGGTAAGAGGCGGAGGATGAGAAAATCAACATGTGGTATAGGTGTCGAATGATGTCGAATTTTGTCGAAAAGTAATCCATTGTTTTCGACAGGAAAACCTTGAAAACGCAGGGGGAAGATGTTAAATTATGCACAGGCTGTGAGACAGATGTTGCTTTGTCGTGGATGCTTCCTGAATATGGGGAGCGGGACAGTACTAAGGGAATGTGTGATAAAGGATCGGGAACTATGGAGAATAAAGTGCGTATCGTTCTGGCGGATGCCAATGAGGAGTTTCGTATTTTGCTGAAGCAGACCATCGAGTGCAGCGGTGAATTTGAAGTTGTCGGCAGCACCGGGGATGGAGAAGAGGCTCTGTGTCTGGTGCAGCAGCTGAGACCTCAGCTGCTGATCCTGGATGTGGTGCTGCCCGGACTGGATGGACTGGGCTTGCTGCGTCAGCTGCAGACATTGGGCGATGCTGCGCCCCGCAGCATTGTGACCTCTGCATTCTGTGCCCAGCATGTGGTCAGTGAGGCAGTGGAGCTGGGTGTCAGCTTCTTCCTGCCGAAGCCCTGTCATGAAGGGTCTCTGATGGAACATATCCGGCAGGCCTGCAGTACGGAGAGCATGCCGGAGGGGGAATTTGCCCCGGCACTGGAGGCCATGGTGACGGCAATCATCCATGAAATCGGCGTTCCCGCCCATATCAAAGGCTACCAGTATTTGCGGGAGGCCATTATGATCGCCGTCAATGATATGGATGTGATCAACGCAGTGACCAAGGTGCTCTATCCGGATGTGGCCAAGCGCTTTGCCACCACACCCAGCCGTGTGGAACGGGCCATCCGCCATGCCATCGAGGTGGCATGGGATCGGGGCGATCTGGAGACTTTGCAGAAATATTTCGGATACACGGTCAATTCCTCCAAGGGCAAGCCTACCAACAGTGAGTTTATTGCCATGATCGCAGATCGTCTGCAGCTGGAGCGCAAACGTCGCTTCGCCTGAGAGATAGAATCATCCCTCTGTACCACCCGGTGCAGAGGGATTTGCTTTGCAATAGGCCTTGTCTGCAGACAGAATTTCTGCTATAATATCGAAGAAACAAGAGACAAGGAGACTTTACGATATGACGTATCAGTATCTGCCCCAGGGCGTTTGTTCCCGGAAGATGACCATTGAGCTGGATGGCACCGTGATCCGCAAGGTATATGTGGAGGGTGGCTGCCACGGCAATCTGCAGGGCATTTCCCGCTTGGTGGAAGGTATGGAGGCACAGGATGCCATCGAGCGCATGGAGGGCATCCGCTGCGGCTTCAAGCAGACCTCCTGCCCTGATCAGCTGGCCACCGCGCTGAAGAAGGCCCTGCAGCAGGGTTAACCGCATGCATAGGAAAAGGCCGGGACACCCAAGTGTCCCGGCCTTTTTTATTGTAATCCGGACAGATCAAACAGGTTCCAGGGATATGCATCAGGCGGAATCTGTTGAATGTCCACCGGCTTTCCGGTGACGGGATGGGTAAATGCCAGATGATAGGACCACAGGGCAGCGGAACAGTTGGGATCTTTGCTGCCGTAGCGAATGTCTCCCAGAAGGGGCAGGCCGCGGGAGGAGAACTGCACCCGGATTTGATGGGTTCGGCCGGTGTGCAGCTGGATGCGGACCAGAGTCAGCTCATCGGTTTTTGCCAGTACCTGATAGCTGAGCCGGGCCTCCCGGACACCCTTGCGCATCCGCTTGACCACATAGCTCTTATTGTGGGAGGCGTCCCGGAACAGGAGGTCTGTGAGAGTGGCCTCATCCTCCTGGGGATGGCCGCGCAGCACGGCCAGATACTCTTTGGTGATGCGGTGCTCCTGCACGGCGGCCGTCAGCTTTCCGGTGACCTCCCGCCGCCGGGAGAACAGCATTACCCCGCCTACGATCTGATCCAGACGGTGGACGGTGGCAATATAGGGCTTTTTCTGTGTGGCGGCATAGTGACTGCGCAGCAGCTGCGGCATACAGCGGGGGCTTTCGCTGTCCTCAGACAGGTAGCCGCTGGGTTTGATGCACACCAACAGATGAGGATCCTCGTAGAGAATGGTAGGTTCCATGAATAACTCCTTTGGTTGAGAGAGTAGCAGAGCAGACGCAAATTGCGTCTGCTCTGAAGTATGGCGTGGGATTATCTGCGGCGACCGCGGCCACGATAAGCGCGGTTACGGTACCGGCGGCGGGAACTGCCATAGCGGCGGTTGCGGCCGGCCAGACGCCACCACAGGAAGATGGCTGCGATCAGCAGAACGATGGCGATCGTCAAAATCTGCACCAGACGCTGGGAGAAGAACTGGACGATGGCATGCTGGGCGACCAACAGACTGGATGCCTTCACATCATCCAGGGCCAGCAGAGGAACTGTGGCACAGACCTGTCCGTTATACTGGAAGGAGAGCTCACCTACCACATCCCCCTTGGTGATAGGCGCCTGAATGGTATCGCTGACCAGAGTGACGGTACGCTCTACCTGTGCCGGATCCATATCCTTGGGAAGAAGAGCCTGCGTGTCCTTCTGAGGATGGGCCATGACACAGTTGGTATCCTTGGACAGGGAGACGGGAACCTCCTGGATCAGATCCTCCTTTTCCGCTACGGTCTTATAAGTGAACTGGTCAAAGCCGTAGTCAAAGAGACGGGAGGTCTCATAAAAGCTCATGACCTTGGTGCCCTGAGGCGTTTCGCCCTGTGCGGCGGCGCCGAGAATCACACTGATCAGGCGGCGGCTGCCCCGGACAGCGGAGGAGACCAGGCAGTTACCGGCATCGGAAGTGGAACCGGTCTTGATTCCCTCGGCGCCGTCATAGAGATAACCCAGTGCACGCCAGTTGGAGATGAGGTAGTTGGTGGAGTGCAGCACCCGCTCCTGCGGTGTCTTATTGGTGGGGGGCACGGTATAGGACTTGCTGCCGCAGATGGTCATAAACAGGACATGTTTCATGGCCTCGCGGGTCACCAGATACACATCCCAGGCACTGCTGTAGTGCTGCGGATCGTGCAGACCGGTGGTATTGACATAGTGGCTGTTCTCGCAGCCCAGCTCCGCGGCACGGGCATTCATGCGATCCACAAAGGTGCTGACAGAGCCGGTGACCGCCTCGGCCAGAATGTTGCAAGCCTCATTGGCGGACTGAACCAACATGCAGTACAGCAGCTGCTCCACCGTCAGGATCTCTCCTTCTTCGATACCGGCGGTGCTGCCATCCTCAGCCAGCCCCACCAGTGCGGTGGCGGAGGTGGTAACATTCTGGGTCAGGGACAGCTCGCCCCGGTTGATGGCTTCAATGACCAGCAGAGCAGTCATCACCTTGGTGATACTGGCAGGAAACAGTTCCTCGTGGATGTTCTCCTGATAGAGCACCAATCCGCTGCCCTCGTCCACCAGCAAGGCGGCTTTGGCTTCCACATCAATGGGTTCCAAAGCCTGTGCGGGGGTCAGGCAGAGGGAGGTCATTAGGACCACGGCTAAAAAAACAGACACAATACGACAAATTTTCATATTTCTTTTTCTCCATCTATGGTATCATAGGCATATCAGTAGGAAAGGAACGGAAAATATACCATTTTCCGGAATCATGTGGTATGATGTGACTAGATAGGATGCATGAGGTTGACATAACTGCATGCAAGTAAATAGACACAGATATTATATGCAATTTTGCAGAGGGAGTCAACAGTGAGGAAGCTGGGAAAGATCACATATACAGAAAAAGTTTTGCTGCTGATGACGGCGGTTTTCCTGTTGTCCCTGTTGGTGGTGTATCTGCTTCCTCCGGAAGGTGTGGGACATGGATATGAGATCACCACGCAGCTGCAGCAGGATGCGGATCCCGGCGAAAAACCGCTGAATGTCAATACCGCCACAGAGGTGGAACTGGATGCAGTGGATGGGATCGGGCCGGTGCTGGCCGGGAGAATCGTAGAGTACCGGCAGGAGCACGGACCTTTTCGGAAGATGGAGGATCTGCTGGCAGTGGACGGAATCGGAGAAAAGACATTGGATATTCTGCGAGAGCAGATTATTTTGGAGGATCAGGCATGAAAATTTTGGTGGTAGACGATGAAAAGCTGTTGGTGAAGGGCATCACCTTTAACCTGCAGCAGGAGGGCTATCAGGTTACTGCGGCCTATAATGGAGCAGAGGCGCTGGAACTGGCAAAAAAAGAGGAGTTTGACCTGATCATTCTGGATTTGATGATGCCGGTGCTGTCCGGAAGTGATGCCTGCATGAAGATTCGAGAGTTTTCCGATGTGCCTATTATCATGCTGACGGCCCGCAGCGAAGATGCCGATAAGATTATGGGCTTTGCCTGCGGTGCAGATGACTATGTGACCAAGCCTTTCAACATTTTGGAACTGAAGGCGCGGATCCGTGCACTGCTGCGTCGGTCCGGCAGCGGACAGCAGAAAGAAACGGCCGCATCCCGCCTGACGGTGGGGGGTCTGACCCTGGATATGGAGCAGCGAGTGGCCATCCGGGAGGGGCAGATCATCGATTTGACTGCCAAGGAGTATGATCTGCTGGAGTTGCTGATGAAAAATCCCAGACGCGTATACAGCCGCGAGACGCTGATGGATCTGGTGTGGGGCTATGCCTATGCCGGGGATTATCGGACGGTGGATGTACATGTGCGGCGTCTGCGGGAGAAACTGGAACATATTCCGGCCCAGCCGGAGTTCATCATAACAAAGTGGGGAGTGGGTTATTATTTTAAAGGGGAAAGCCAGCCTGCAATTTAAGTTTGGTCTGAGCTACGCCGCCATTATTGTGGTGGTGCTGATCCTGCTGAATACCTACCCGCTTCTGGTATCGCAGGACCTGGTCTTTCACTCCAAAGAGAGTGCACTGGCCAGCAGCACGAAGGTGCTGGAGTCGGCGCTGACCGGTTTGGAGGAACTGACCGAAGAGAATGTCGGCAAGGCCATGGAGAGATTGGATCAGCTGAATGTGTCCCGTGTTCTGGTGACCGATCTGGACGGGCAGGTGCTCTATGACAGTCGTGAGACCGAAAATGCCCGGGGAATGTATGTGTTCTATACGGAGATCGTGCAGGCTCTGCGGGGAAACGATGCCTTTTTCTGTCGGTATGACGGGCAGGCATTTGTCAGCCGTGCAGCCTCGCCGGTGGTGTTTCGCAGCCGCGTGGTGGGCGCGGTCTATGCCTATGAATATGATACGGAGCAGGCGACACTGCTGGAAAACCTGCAGGGGAACCTGATGAAAATCTCCGCTGTGGTGGCGGTGCTGGTGGTGCTGCTGAGTATGCTGCTCAGCCATAACATGACCCAGCGGATCCGCACACTGCTGCAGGCGATCCAGAATGTGCGTGAGGGTTCTTACAGTACCCGCGCACAGGTCAACGGAACCGATGAGATCGCTCAGATCGCAACGGAGTTTAACCGGATGTCCGACCGCCTGCAGAAGACAGAGGATGCCAGACGCCGTTTTGTATCCGATGCCTCCCATGAGCTGAAGACCCCGCTGGCCGGCATTCGCCTGCTGACCGACTCCATTCTGCAGACGGAACATATGGAGGAGTCGATGGTGCGGGAATTTGTGCTGGATATCGGCCATGAGGCCCAGCGCCTCAGCCGCATCAGCGAAGATCTGCTGCGTTTGTCCCGGCTGGACAGTGATCAGGCAGAGCGGGCCTATCCGGTGAGGATGGAGCCTGTATTGAAGCGGGTGGTCCGTATGCTGCAGATGGTAGCGCAGAAACAGGAGATATCCCTGACCTATGAGGCGGATGAACGGGCAATGGTGCTGGCAACAGAGGATGATATGCATCAGGTGCTCTACAATCTGATAGAAAACGGCATCAAGTATTCTGCCGCAGGCGGTGTGGTCCATACCCAACTGTGTGTGGAGGACAATGAGGTCGTAGCCCGTGTCAACGACAACGGCATCGGTATTCCGGAGGAGGATCGCCAGCACATCTTTGAGCGTTTCTACCGGGTGGACAAAATGCGTTCCCGTGAGATCGGCGGCACCGGTCTGGGTCTGAGCATCGTGCGGGATACGGTGGAAAATCGTGGCGGACAAATTACGGTGGAACCACGGTCCGATGGCCCCGGCACGGTATTTACCGTGCGGCTGCCTCTGATGGAAGGAGGCGAGATTGCATGAAAAAATGCTTGCTTGCGGCAATATTGGGGCTGCTCCTGCTGCTGAACGGCTGTGCACCGATTCCGAAGGATCGGGAGGACATTCTGCATCTGTTTTATGAAGTGTCTATTCAGGAAGCCGGTGGCGGAGACGTCATTGAGAGTGTCCCGGTGGATTGGTCCGCACACAAGACGAAAGATACCCAGCAGCAGGCAGAGGAGATGCTTCGGCGCCTCCTGATGGGAGATCGGCAGGAGGGGTTACTGAGCCCGATGCCGGCAGGCACTATGCTGCGTGGCTGCCGTGTCAGCGGCGGAACGGTTTGGGTAGATTTTTCCAGTGCTTATGGGCAACTGTCCGGCATGGAGCTGACGATTGCGGATTATTGTGTAACGCTGTCGCTGACCCAGCTGGCCGGTGTATATGCCGTGTGTATTACCGTCAATGGACAGGAACTTCCTTATCGGGATGCCCAGCAGTTCACGGCGGCGGATGCTCTTTTGACCAGTTCGGAGGATGTGATGCGCTCTATGGTGGTGCGGCTCTATTTCCCGGATTCCTCCGGACAACTGCGGGTGGAGTCTCGCACACTGGCCATGTATGAGGGTGAAAGCCCGGTGCAGCACCTGCTGCAGGCGCTGCAGGATGGCCCCACACAGGAGAATTTGACGGCGTTGCTGCCGGAGAACTTTGCGGCACTGGGAATCTGGATGGATGAGGAGATCTGCTGTCTGAATTTGGAGGCGCAGCAGCTGGAACAGCTGTCTCCCGTACAGATCGAGCGTATGCTGCGGGGCTTGACCATGTCCCTGGGCAGCATCAGTAGTGTCCGGGAGGTACAGTTCCTGGTGAACGGAAAAATCCAAAAAGATCTGGCGGGAATTGATATTTCTCAGCCGATGAAGCCATAAAAAGAAGGACCTCTTTCCGGTTTTGGCACCGGAAAGGGGTCCTTTTTTGAAACAGTTATGCAAGGGTCATAGCCAGGCCCACGATTACGGGCATGGTCAATGCGGAGATCACTGTCTGCAGGGATACGACGCTGGCAGCCAGGGAGGGATCCCGCTCGAATTTCGCCGTCAGCATACTCAGCAGTGCGGCGGGAGGCGCGGCGGCACCGGCCACCATGGCGATCGAGAGGGTGTGATCCAACTTCAGAAGCAGACACAGGGCCAGTGCGGCGGTGGGCAGAACCAGCAGACGCAGAACCATACAAACCCAGGAGCTGACGCCCCGCAGCGCGCCCCGCAGATCGGCGTGGGACAGCTGATAGCCTACCACGATCATGGGAAGAGGGGTGTTCAGAGCGGAGAGCCAGGAGACAGGGGTATAAAGGATTTCGGGGAGGCTGATCTGCAGCAGATACAGGCTTACGGCCAGTGCCACACCGATAACACCGGGGTTGAGGAGAATAGTTTTGGGGGAGAGTTTCTGCTCCCGGCCGCCGATCAGGCGTACACCATAGGTCCAGCCCACGATATTGAAGATCAGCACAAAGGGAGAGCCGTAGAACACGCCGATGGTACCTAACAACGCTGTCTGCAGAGGGAAGGCCATGTAGCCGCAGTTGGAGAGGACGGTGGCAAAGCGCAGAGTGGAGCGGCGATGCTCGTCCGGATCGCGGACCAGCAGCTGGGCAGCCAGAATGTTGACCAGATGCAGAGCGATGGCGACCGGGATACCGATAAGGAAATTGTGAAGACTCTCTGCTTCAACCGGTCGCTGGAAGGCAATCACCAGCATGGAAGGGGCCACCACGTACATCACCAAATTGCTGATGCCCTGGGCGGACTTGGCATTGAGCTTACCGATGCGGCCCAGAATAAAGCCTACGGCCACCAGAATAAATAACTGCAGAACCTGCTGGCCTACCAGCAGAAAGGATTCAAACACGGGAAGGACCTCCTTGTCCGAAAAATAGAAGCTTCCAGTTGCCGTTGCTGTATTCCAGCACCGTCACGGAGGCATTTTCAATGCGAAGATGTTCCAGCAAAACAGGGGTGCCCAGCGCATGGCAGAGGAACTGGTGTACTGTGCCCTCGTGGCCCACGACCGCCACATGCTCCAGCTCGGTCTCCTGCTCCAGCTGGCCGAGAAAGGAGCCGATACGCGACTGCATCTGCTGCTGGGTCTCGCCGCCGAAACAGGCAAAGTCCTGCTGCTGTTCACAGTCCAGATACTGCTGGCCGTATTGGGCCATGCAATCTGCCAGCGGCATACCGGAGAGGCTGCCCACACAGATCTCCCGCAGCTGCGGTGTGCAGATGGGCTCCAGATAGGGGAAGATCTCCCGGGCAGTCTGCTGCGCGCGGCGCAGATCGCTGCTGTAGACCCGGTCAAAGGGGATCTCACGGAGAAGATCCCGGGTGCATCGTACCTGTGCAAGCCCCTGCTGGGAAAGAGGGACAGACTCCCAACCGGCGTATAGATCCAGGCGATTTGCCTCGCTCTGTCCATGGCGGATCACATAGACTTTCACGGTGCATACCCCCTTGTTCCGGCCATTTTGTGTACCTAAAAAGTTTATCACAAAAGACGGTGGTGTCAAGGGTTTGGTGGGTTGTTTTGTGACACAAAATGACTTATAATAAACAGGATACTATGAAGTTTTTCCCGATGGAAAAGCAGGAGGAAATGCTATGAAACTGATGGTGCTGGATGGCAACAGTATTCTCAATCGGGCCTTTTACGGTATTCGGCCGCTCTCTACACGGGAGGGGTTGTTTACCCACGCCATCTACGGTTTTATCACCACTCTGCAGCGCCTGCTGGATGAGGAGCAGCCGGAGGCGGTGTGCATCACCTTTGACCGCCGTGAGCCTACCTTCCGTCATGAGGCGGATGCCAATTACAAGGCAACCCGCAAGGGTATGCCGGAGGAACTGGCGATGCAGCTGATCCCGCTCAAGCAGGTGATTGACGCCATGGCGATCCCCCGCTATGAGCTGGCAGGCTGGGAGGCCGATGATCTAATGGGTACCATCAGCCATCGCTGCGAAGCGGCAGGCTGGGAGTGTGTGCTGGTGACCGGCGATAAGGACAGTCTGCAGCTGATCACCGACCGGACCCGGGTAAAGCTGGTGTCCACCCGGATGGGCCAGACCACCACAAAGGATATGACACCGGAGACATTCCGGGAACAGTATGGTTTCGATCCCATTCACATGATCGACCTGAAGGCGCTGATGGGCGACAGTTCCGATAATATTTCCGGCGTGCCCGGTGTGGGTGAGAAGACGGCTATGGCGCTGGTGCAGCAATATGGCAGCATCGATCGCATCTATGAGCAGATGCCGGAGGTGGAGGCAAAGCCGGCGGTGCTCCGCAAGCTGGCAGAAGGGGAGCAGGAGGCCCGCCATAGCTATTGGCTGGCCACCATCCGTACAGATGCACCGCTGGAGTTTGAGCCGGCGGAAAATGTGCGCAAGCCCTTCCGTCCCGAGCTGTATGATCTGTTTTTGAAGTTAGAATTTACCAAGCTGATCGATAAATATCATCTCCATCCCCAGCAGGAGGTGGAGGAGCAGCCTGACTACGAGGTTACTGCCGAGGTGCTGGAGACGGAGGCGCAGGCCCGGGAACTGCTGGAGCAGTGGCGGCAGGCGGAATTCGTCACCGTGTATGGGTTGGATGATCTGTCTGCACTGGTGGTGGATTGGGAGACCGGTCCCAACAGCAGCCGGGCAGCAGAATTGTATGAAAACCGCTATCAGGGCAACTGGCATCAGCTGCTGACAGAGCTCTTCTCCAAAGAGATAAAGAAGGTAGCCCACCAGGTGAAGGATCTGATGGTAGCCCTGTTGGAGCGGGATCTGCCGGTGGAGGGCTTTGTGTTTGACACAGCGCTGGCCGCCTATCTGTTGGATGCCACTGCCGGCAGTTATGATCTGCAGCGGCTGTTTGTGGCTTACTACAACACGGAACTGCCCAAGCCGGTGCATCTGGAGCAGGACGCATTTTCTCCGCTGACCGGGGATCCGGTACAGGCCGGTGCGGCACTGTTGAGCTATACCTCGGCGGTTGCGGCACTGCAGGAGACCTTGGCACCCAAGCTGAAAGAACTGCAGCTGGAGCAGCTGTATTACCAGGTGGAGCTTCCCCTGTGCGCGGTATTGGCTCGCATGGAGCGGCGTGGTTTCCTGGTAGACCGGGAGGCATTGGCAGCCTTCGGGCAGATGCTGCAGCAGACGACGCTGCAGTTGGAGCAGCAGATCTACGAGGCGGCAGGGGAGACTTTCAATATCAACTCCCCCAAGCAACTGGGAACGATCCTCTTTGAGAAACTGCAGCTGCCCCACGGAAAGAAGACCAAAACCGGCTGGTCCACCAATGCGGAGGTGCTGGAGAAGCTGCGTACGCAGCACCCCATTGTGGCGGATGTACTGCAGTATCGGCAGTATGCCAAGCTGAAGAGCACCTATGCAGACGGATTGCTGAAAGTCATTGAGGCGGATGGCAGGATCCGGACCAGCTTCCAGATGACGGTGACGGCCACCGGCCGCCTGTCCTCTGCAGAACCCAATCTGCAGAATATCCCTACCCGCACGGAACTGGGCAGCCAGATGCGTAAGATGTTTGTGGCTGCCCCCGGTCATGTGCTGGTGGATGCAGACTATTCTCAGATCGAACTGCGGCTTTTGGCCCATATGGCAGGCGATGAGGGGATGCAGCAGGCATTCCGGTCGGGACAGGATTTCCACACACTGACGGCAGCCAAGGTGTTCCATGTGGCCCCGGAGGAGGTAACGGGACGGATGCGCTCGTCGGCCAAGGCGGTCAACTTTGGAATCATCTATGGCATTTCCGCTTTCTCTCTGTCGCAGGACATCGGGGTAACAGTAGCGGAGGCCAGGGACTATATGGATCGGTATTTTGCCACCTATACCGGTGTGAAGCAGTATATGGAGCAGGTGGTGGAAACGGCTCGGCAGCAGGGCTATGTGGAGACGCTGCTGCATCGGCGGCGCAACCTGCCGGAATTGAAGAGCAGTAATTTCAATCTGCGTGCCTTCGGTGAACGGGTTGCCCTGAATATGCCGGTGCAGGGTACGGCAGCAGATATTATGAAGCTGGCTATGGTCCGGGTAGAGGACCGTCTGCAGCAGGAGGGATTGAAAGCCCAACTGATCATGCAGGTGCACGATGAACTGATCGTGGAATGCCCGGAGGAAGAGAAAGAACAAGTGGAGCAGCTGCTGGCGCAGGAGATGGAGCAGGTGATGCAGCTCTCCGTGCCGCTGGTGGCGGAGGCTCACAGCGGAAGAAACTGGTTGGAGGCAAAAGAATGAAACGATTGATTGTACTGATCGGCGTGGTGGGCATTTCCGCTTCTGCCGTTCTGGTGCGGTGGTCCACAGCGCCGTCTATGGTGCTGGTGCTCTACCGCATGGCCATTGCCGTGTTGATGCTGGCAGTGCCGGTGCTGCTGAAGCACAGAGAGGAACTGAAGAGTCTGACCCGGAAGGAGGCACTGCTGACCATGGCGGCCGGCTGCAGCCTGGGACTGCATTTCTCCGCCTTCTTTGAGTCCTTGCGGCACACCTCCATTGCCTCGTCGGTGATTCTGTCGGATGCTGAGGTGTTGTTTGTGGCAATGGGCAGCATCCTGTTTTTGCGCAAGAAACTCAGCCGTCAGTGCTGGCTGGCCGTGTTTTTGGCACTGGTAGGTGCTGTGATGGTGGCGCTGGCCGATGGCGGCGGCGGAGAGAGCGGCCTGTGGGGAAATGTGCTGGCCCTGACTTCGGCCCTGCTGCTGGCGATGTATACCATGATTGGCACTTCGGTCCGCAGCCGTGTGTCCAACACCACCTATACCTTTGTGGCCTACTTCTTTGCAGGGCTCACGGTGCTGGTGATTTCCCTGTTCAGCGGTACGCCGCTGGTGGGTTATGGAGTCAACAACCTGCTGACGGCCTTGGGTATGGCCGTTCTGTGTACGCTGATGGGTCACAGCGTCTTTACCTGGGGGTTGAAGTACCTGCCCCCGGCCTACATCTCTATGGTCAAACTGCTGGATCCGGTGTTCTCGGCCCTGTGGGGGCTGCTGCTGTTTGGCGAGACGCCTACCGTCTGGGTAATCGTGGGCGGCGTGATCGTGATCGCCGGTGTAGCAATCTATGGCCGCGCCACCTCGGAGGAGGAGTAGTGCATGAGTGGTGAGAAGATGAATGTGCGCGTTGTCCCTATGAACGCAGATCATCTGGATGCACTGGAAAAGCTGGAGCGTATCTGTTTCTCCCGTCCCTGGTCCAGAAAGATGCTGGCAGAGGAACTGGAGAACCAGTGTGCCGCGTTCCTGGTAGCAGAGGATGCTGACAGTGGGGAAGTGGTAGGCTATGCCGGCCTGCTGGTGATGGCCGACGAGGGCTATATCACCAATGTGGCGGTATTTCCCCAGTTCCGCCGGCAGGGAATTGCCGGGGAACTGGTGCAGGTGTTTTTGCGTTTTGCCCAAGCCAATCAACTGGCCTTTCTGACTTTGGAAGTGCGCCCCAGCAACACGGCGGCGATTGCCCTGTATCAGAGTTTCGGCTTTGAGGAAGTGGGTCGCCGGAAAAACTATTATGACCTGCCCAAAGAGGATGCGCTGATCCTGACCCGGTATTTTCATGAGGAGGTGGCGCAGTGATTATTCTGGCTTTTGAATCCTCCTGCGACGAGACCGCCGTTGCAGTGGTGGAGGACGGCCGCAAGGTGCTGTCCGATGCGATCCTTTCTCAGGCGGATATGCATGCCCTCTATGGCGGTGTTGTGCCGGAAATCGCCTCCCGCAAGCATGTGGAGGCCATTGCGGGACTGACCGATCAGGCTTTGGCACAGGCTGGGATCGGCAAGACTGATGTGGATGCGGTTGCGGTGACCTATGCGCCGGGGCTCATCGGCGCGGTGCTGGTGGGCGTCAGTTTTGCCAAGTCGGTGGCCTATGGATTGGGTGTTCCCCTGATCCCGGTGCACCATATCCGCGGCCATATTGCGGCCAACTATCTGGCTTTTCCGGAACTGGAGCCACCCTTCCTGGCGTTGGCCATCTCCGGCGGCAACTCTTTGATCGTGGATGTGCGGGATTATACGGATATGGAGATCATCGGTGCAACCCGTGATGATGCAGCCGGTGAGTGCTTTGATAAGATTGCCCGGGTGCTGGGTCTGCCGTACCCCGGCGGAAAGCCCATGGATCTGCTGGCGCAGCAGTCTGCGGGGGGGAAGTATGTGTTGCCCCGCTCCCATGTAGATGGCGCGGATTTGGACATGAGTTTCTCCGGACTGAAAACGGCGGTGATCAATCTGGTGCACAAAGCCCAGCAGAAGGGGGAGGAACTGGATGCTGCGGCGCTGGCGCGGGATTTCACCCGGGCGGTATCCGATGAGCTGGTGCCCCGCACGATGGAAGCTGCCCGCCGTACCGGCCGGCGTACCATTGTGGCGGCTGGCGGCGTGGCCGCCAACACCATCATCCGCGCAGATCTGGAGCAGGCCTGCCGGGAGATGGGCTGCACCCTGTACCTGCCCCCGCTGAAGTATTGCGGGGATAACGGGGCGATGATTGGCGCACAGGGTTACTATGAGTATCAGGCAGGGCGCCGTGCAGATTGGGATTTGAATGCCTATGCTACTATGGAATTGAATGAGAAATAAGTGTTGCTTATGAAGGAGGGCGATCCGTGCGGTCGCCCTCCTTGCATATTTCCTGCAGAATGGAACGTTATGTCAAATGAAAAGAGAAAGTTACTGCAAAGTCGAACGATTTGTTATTATGTAAATAAAAGTAGAGGTTACATGAGGATTGGAAACTGCGATTGCGGGTGTCATCTTTTGAATAAACCATTAAAAATATCTTGAAATAACAAGGAAAATTCAATTGTGGAAAACTCGGTGGAAAGTGTGGATAACTTCTTGTAAACGATTATTTCATAATAAATTATGTAAATTCTTCACGCACTGTTTTATGAAATCTCCCGTGTAAAAAATGCGTAAAAAGCCGGTATTAGGCAGAGAAATACCATTTTTGACCGGGGGGACATTTTTTCGCCAAAGGAAATGTTAGTGGCGGGACAGGAAAAAACCTGCAAATTGTCTTTCATAATTACATTATGTATAATTTGAAATGGAGGGGTGATTTGGTGGTTGACGAGCAGAAGGAAAGCTGATATAATATAACCCGTGCTTTCAGGCAGGTGTGCTTGTGTGGCTCAGTTGGTAGAGCAGCTCACTCGTAATGAGCAGGTCGCCGGTTCGAGTCCGGCCACAAGCTCCAAAGAAAACTCCGTCAAGTTCTCTTGGCGGAGTTTTTTGTTTTGTCAAGCGACTTCGATCAGAGATCTGTCTGAGAACAAATTGGAGGGGGGATAAGAAAAAATTTCTCAAAGGGTCTTGACAAATCTTTCCTTCAAGACTATGATATGAAAGCGGTTAGCTATAGCTAACGCGTTTTTTGGTATGATGGTTAGTGAAAACTAACCATCATAAAGGTGTATGTTTTACAGGAAACTGTTGAAAGTGATGAAAGAGGAGGAACTCCCGAATGAGAATTGCTTTTGCGGGCAATCCCAATAGCGGTAAGACCACCATGTACAATGCACTGACCGGCCGCAATGAAAAGGTCGGCAACTGGGCTGGTGTTACCGTTGATAAGAAAGAGGCTGCCATTAAGAAGGTATATGCCGGTGATCGGGATCTGATTGCCGTTGACCTGCCCGGCGCCTATTCCATGTCCCCCTTCACCTCTGAGGAGAGCATTACCAGTGCCTATGTGAAGAATGAGCAGCCGGATGTGATCATCAACATTGTGGATGCCACGAACCTGAGCCGTTCGCTGTTCTTCACCACGCAGCTGCTGGAGCTGGGGGTTCCTGTTGTGGTGGCGCTGAATAAGCACGACCTCAACGAGAAGAAAGAGACGAAGATCGATGTGAAGGCACTGTCTGAGAAACTGGGCTGCCCCGTGATCGATACCACTTCCACCACCGGTGACGGTCTGAAGGAAGTGGTTCAGGCAGCGGTCTCCCGCAAGGGTATGAGCCAGGCAGCCCCCTATGTCCAAAGTGATGTGAATCTGACGGATAAGGCCTCTGTAGAAGAGGATGACCGTAAGCGCTTTGCTTTCGTCAACAACATTGTTTCCTCCGTTGAGAGCCGGAAGGTTCTCACGAAGAATAAGAATTTCCAGGATCAGATCGATGCCGTGCTGACCCATCCGGTGGCAGGTATCCCCATCTTCGCAGTGGTGATGTTCCTGGTGTTCCACATCTCTCAGTCTGATGGTTCTCTGGGCCTGGGTGTGTGGCTGGCGGATCTGCTGGTGGGCTGGCTGGAGACCTTCCAGGCATGGGTCGGTGAAATGGTTTCCGGTGCAGCTCCCATCCTGCAGGCTCTGCTGGTGGATGGCGTGATCGGTGGTGTGGCCGCAGTTGTCGGCTTCCTTCCCCTGGTCATGGTCATGTACTTCCTGATTGCTCTGCTGGAGGATTGCGGTTACATGGCCCGCGCCACCGTGGTGCTGGATCCTATCTTCAAGAAAGTGGGGCTGTCCGGTAAGTCTGTTATCCCCTTCGTGATCGGCACTGGCTGTGCCATCCCCGGTGTGATGGCCTGCCGTACCATTCGCAATGAGCGTGAGCGCCGTGCAACTGCTATGCTGGCGCCTTTCATGCCCTGCGGTGCCAAGCTGCCCGTTATCGCCCTGTTTTCCGGTGCATTCTTTGATAATGCCGACTGGGTCGGTACCATGATGTACTTCGTGGGTATTATTCTGATCCTGCTGGGTGCTCTGCTGGTGAACAAGATTGCCGGTCACAAGGCTCGTAAATCCTTTTTCATCATCGAACTGCCCGAGTATAAGCTGCCCTCCCTCAAGCGTGCGTTCCTCTCCATGTGCAGCCGCGGTTGGGCCTACATTGTCAAGGCCGGTACCGTCATTCTGGTCTGCAACACGGTGGTGCAGATCATGCAGACCTTCAACTGGAGCTTCCAGGAAGCCGAGGTTGCCTCTGAGTCCATTCTGGCTACCATTGCCAACCCCATTGCCTATCTGCTGGTGCCCATCGTTGGTGTTGCATCCTGGCAGCTGGCCGCTGCTGCGGTTACCGGTTTTATCGCCAAGGAAAATGTGGTCGGCACGCTGGCCGTCTGCTTCGTTGGCCTGGAGAACCTGATCGACACCGAGGAACTGGCTCTTCTGGAAGGTGCCGGTGCTGAGGTGGCCGGTGTGATGGCCATCACCAAAATTGCTGCTCTGGCTTACCTGATGTTCAATCTGTTCACTCCGCCCTGCTTTGCGGCACTGGGTGCTATGAACTCCGAGATCAACGATCGCAAGTGGTTCTGGGGCGGTGTGGCTCTGCAGTTTGCTACCGGCTACACGGTTTCTTATCTGGTCTATACCATTGGTACTCTGGTGGTGGAACCCGCCTCTCTGAATGTGATGGCAGCCCTGGCTGGCCTGGCAGTGGTTGTGGTGATCGGTATCATTATTGGCTGCCTGATCAAAAAGACCAACCAGAATCTGGCTGCTGAGTATGCTCTGAAGAAGTAATTGCTATGAAACCGATTGATTTTCTGATTATTGCAGTGGTCGTTGTGATCCTGGGCTCTGTTCTGTGGTATCTCCGCAGGGCGAAGAAAAAAGGAGTCAAGTGCATCGGTTGTCCCGATGGTGCAAAGTGTTCGGGTGCCTGCTCCGGCTGCGGCAATGGCTGCGGCTGTGGTGAGCAGAACCCCAATTAATCTGCATAACAATGGCGCAAGCCATTCTCTTCCCTCAAAAATATTTGCAGGAGCGGCTTCTGTACGGGAGCCGCTCCTGCACGTCTGTGTACTTGCATGCTGCGGGGAAAAGCGGTATAATCCGGGACAGGAAACTCTGTGGAAGGAATGAATGATGATGTCTGTTACGACCGTTTTGTTTGATCTGGACGGCACCTTGCTGCCCATGGATCAGGATGTGTATGTTCAGGATTATCTGCGGCGGATTGCGACCAAGCTGGCGCCGCAGGGATATGATCCCAAAGAACTGATCGGGCTGATTTGGCGCGGTACGGAGGCTATGGTGAAGAATACCGGTGCCAAGACCAATGAGGAAGTGTTCTGGGAGTATGCTGTTTCCCAATGGGGTGAGAAGATCCTTCAGGACAAGCCCTTCTTTGATGAATTCTATGAAACCGAGTTTGACCGGATCAAAGCGGTGTGCGGATTCCAGCCCGCTGCGGCTGAGGTTGTGCATGGCTTGAAGCAAAACGGATTCCGTGTGGTGTTGGCCACCAATCCCATTTTCCCCTCCCGGGCGACCCGGTGGCGGATTCAGTGGGCAGGCCTTCAGCCGGAGGATTTTGAACTGTATACGGTCTACGAGAATTCCCACCACTGTAAGCCGAATCTCGATTATTACCGGGAGATTCTGCAGAAGCTGCAGGTCAGGCCGGAGGAATGCCTCATGGTAGGCAACGATGTGGCGGAGGATATGGTGGCCGCACAACTGGGGATGCAGGTGTTCCTGCTGACCGACTGTATGATCAACAGCACCAATGAGGATATTTCCCAGTATCCCCACGGCGGCTTCGAGGAACTGAAGCAGTACATCGCTCGCCTTTAATCCAATCCATAGAACGGCACCGCAAAAGCGGTGCCGTTTTTGTTGGACGAAGACAGGCTGCGGCATGGCACAGGAAAGATGTTGACATCACAACAAAAAGGGTGTATCATGTAAGAAGTTGAAATGTCAACTTCTTGTGGGAGGAACCTGATATGTTGAATCGTTTTGCGCGCTTTTCCCTTGCTATTGCGGAGATCGACCGGTGCTGGCACAAGCTGGCTGCAGAGGAAATGACCAAATATGACCTGAATAGTCCCCACGCGGTGTACTTAAATGCCCTCTATCAATACGAAGAGGGTATTACGGCTGCCAAACTGGGAGAACTGTGCGGCAAAAACAAGGGAGATGTCTCCCGCATGGTGTCGATCCTAGAAAAAAAGGGATTGGTCCGTCGGGAGAGTGTAGGTGGCAATCTGTATCGTGCCAGGCTGCTGCTGACAGAAGAAGGCCGGCGCGCGGCAGAACATGTCCGGGAACGGGCAGCCGTCGCTGTGGAACTGGCGGGAGCCGGTTTGTCGGATGAGACCCGGGAGATTTTTTATGCCGCACTGGAGCAGATCACGGCGAATCTGCAGGTGCTGAGCAAGGAAGGTCTGCCTCAGCAGTAAGGGAATACAAAACCATTTTTCCGTGGAGGGAAACCATATGAATATGGATGAAATTTTGCAGGGCCAGAGAAAATATTTCCAAAGCGGTGTCACGCTGGATGTGGACTTCCGGATTCGCATGCTGAAGAGACTGTCGGCGGTGATCCGCAGCCATGAAAATGAGATTGCAGAGGCACTGCAGGCGGATTTGGGCAAGAGTGACTATGAGGGCTTTATGTGCGAGACGGGCCTGGTCTGCAGTGAGATCAGCTATATGGTCCGCCATGTGCGGCAGTATGCCCGCGAGAAGAGGGTACACACTCCCCTCGCCCAGTTTGCTGCCCGCAGCTACCAAAAGCCTGGGCCCTATGGCAATGTATTGATTATGAGTCCGTGGAACTATCCGTTTCTGCTGGCCATGGAGCCGCTGGCCGATGCCATTGCCGCAGGCAACACGGCAGTTGTGAAACCCAGTGCCTATGCACCGGCGACCGGTGCAGTGGTGGAGAAGATTGTTGGGGAGTGCTTTGCACCGGAATATGTGGCGGTGGTCACCGGTGGGCGGAAGGAGAATGCCGCACTGCTGGAGAAGAAGTTTGATCTGATTTTCTTCACCGGATCTCAGGAGGTAGGCCGGGAGGTGCTGCGCCATGCGGCAGAGACCCTGACCCCGGCTGTGTTGGAGTTGGGCGGCAAAAGTCCCTGCATTGTGGACCGTACCGCCAAAATCCCCTTGGCGGCCAAGCGGATCATCTTTGGTAAGTTCATCAACTGCGGGCAGACCTGTGTGGCTCCGGACTATATCCTGTGCCATGAGAGTGTCCGGGAGGAGTTGGTGGAACAACTGCGTGAACAGATTAAGCTGCAGTACAGCGAGAAACCGCTGGAAAACCCGGACTATGGCCATATGATCAACCGGAAACATTTTGATCGGGTCAGAGGGTTGATCGATCCGCAGAAAGTAGTGACCGGCGGGGAGTGGAACGAGGAGACCCTGCAGATCGCACCGACGATTCTCGACGGGGTAACCTGGGAGGATGCGGTGATGCAGGAGGAGATTTTTGGTCCGGTGCTTCCCGTTCTGACTTACCGGACGCTGGAGGATGTATATGAGATGCTGGCATCCCGGGCAAAACCGCTTGCCCTGTATGTGTTTGCAGAGGATAAGGCGGTGATCCGGGAGGTTACCCGGCGCTGCCGCTATGGCGGCGGCTGCGTCAATGATTGTGTGGTGCATTTGGCTACGCCTCATATGGGCTTTGGCGGTGTGGGGGAGAGCGGTATGGGCTCTTACCACGGCAAGGCCGGATTCGATGCCTTCAGCCACACAAAAGCAATGTTGGACAAGAAGACGTGGATGGATCTGCCCATGCGGTATCAGCCGTATAGACGGAATCTGTACGGCAGATTGATCCGGTTCTTCCTGCGGTGATTTTTCAGAAAGCGAGAACTTAGAATGAATGACTATATGATTTTTACAGACTCTGCCTGCGATATCAGCCCGGCACTGCTGGAGGAATGGGGAGTAGGCTATATCAATTTGACCTTCACCTTCGAGGGTGAGGATCGGGAATATATCAATACCGATCTCACCAGCCAGGAGTTTTACGATCGGATGCGGCAGGGGGCCTCTCCCAAAACGGCGGCCATCAATGCCGATACCTTTATGCGTGCCTTTGAACCGATGCTGCAGGGGGGAAAGGATATCCTGTATGTTGGCCTGTCCTCTGGCCTGAGCACTACTGTGAACTCTGCCCATATGGCGGTGCAGGAATTGAAAGAGCAGTATCCGGAGCGGAAAATTCTGATCGTGGATACACTGGGTGCCTCCGCTGCCGGAGGCCTGATGACCTATCTTGCGGTGGCCAAAAAGAAGGAGGGGATGTCCCTGGAGGAAAATGCGGCATACATTGAGTCGCTGACCCCTCACCACTGTATTTGGTTTACGGTGGATGACCTGGAGTATTTGAAGCGGGGCGGCCGGGTAAGTCCGTTGGTTGCCTTTGCGGGCGGTGTGTTGGGCATCAAGCCCGTGCTGCGAATCGATGATGAGGGACATCTGGTCAAAGTTACCACCGCGCGCGGCAGAAAGAAGGCCATCGAGATGCTGGCAGATCAGTATGCGGAACTGTCCTATGCAGAGAAGAATACCCCCATCTTTATCTCCCATGCCCAGTGCGAGGAGGATGCCAGGCGGTTGGCGGAGCTCCTCAAGGAACGCCACGGCGTAGAGGTAACACTGATCACAGAGATCGGTCCGGTGATTGGATCTCATGCAGGTCCCGGTACGCTGGCCATCTTCTTCCTTGGCCAGCACAGATAACAACCGAAAAAGGCGGTCTGCTGGTAGGATTTGAGAAGATGTAACGGGCAGATACCGAAGAGAAAATGTATCAAAACCTGTGGGAAAAGATCCTCCTCTTTCCCGCAGGTTTTTTTCCTTGTTGCAAAACTGTTTTGCGCAATCAGCAATCGGCCATACGGCAGAAAACACCCTATTGACATTTGCTATAAAATGCATATAATGAGTTTTATCACATTAGCACGCAAAAGTGCTGAAAGGGAGTATCTCATGCGAAACTGGTATACAAAGAGCACAGAGGATCTGTGTGAAGCCATCCTTTCTCTGCAGACGAAAGAGGAGTGCTGTGCTTTTCTGGAAGATATTTGCACCATTAAGGAGATCCAGGACATCTCTCAGCGGTTGACTGTGGCCCAAATGCTCAGCCAGGGGATCAGTTATACCACCATCTGTAAGGAGACCGGCACCAGCACGGCTACCATCAGCCGCGTCAGTAAATGCTATGAGTACGGCGCCGGCGGCTATAAGACTGTCCTTGCCCGACTGAATAAGGAGAAAAAAGATGCTTGATGCAAATATCCTGAAGAACGAAGAACGTGCCGTCTTTGCACTGCGGGGTCTGTATCGGCAGTATGGGTACCTGCCCTATAAGATGAGCAAGTTTGAGGACTATGAATACTATATCCGCAACAAGGACTTCTTGGTCAGTGATCGGATCATCACCTTCAATGATACCAACGGTCGCCTGCTGGCTCTGAAGCCGGATGTGACCCTCTCCATTGTTAAAAACGGTGAGGATATTCTAGGCTGTAAGCAGAAGGTCTATTATAATGAGAATGTCTACCGGGTCTCTGAAAATACCCGGCAGTTCAAGGAGCTCATGCAGGCCGGTCTGGAGTGCATTGGTGATATTGATCTGTATGACATCTTCGAAGTGGTCTCTCTGGCAGCACAGAGTCTGGCGCAGATTTCGGAAGATTTTGTGCTGCAGATCTCCCATTTGGGAATTCTGTCTGCGGTGCTGGATCGGGTTTGCCCGGACCAGGGATTCCAACAGAAGGCCATTGCCTGCGTGGAGAGCAAGAATGCCCATGATCTGGCCCGTCTGTGCCGGGAATGGGGGGTGGAGGAGAATCTGTTGGTGCGGTTCATCTCTGCCTATGGCCAGCGAGACAAGGTGCTTGCCCAGCTGGAAGATTTGGGCGGCGGACAGGATGCGCTGCAGGAACTGAAGGAAATCTCTGTGCTGCTGGATCGGATGCCCTGGGGTGACCGGGTCATCTTTGACTTCTCCGTGGTCAATAACATGAGTTACTATAACGGGATCGTGTTCCGCGGCTTTTTGAGCGGGATCTGCGAGGGTGTACTGGCCGGCGGCCAGTATGACAAGCTGATGCAGAAGCTGGATCGGCGTGCCGGAGCCATCGGATTTGCCCTGTATCTGGATCTGCTGGAGCAGCTGCCGGCGCAGAGGAATGAATACGATGTGGATGTGCTGCTGCTGTATGATGCCAATGCCGATAAGCAGGCAGTGACCGCCGCAGTGGCAGAACTGATCGCTGACGGGAAAACCGTCAGCGCCCAAAAGAGTGTTCCGGCAAAGCTGCGGTACCGTCAGCTGGTGCAGCTGTCAAAGGAGGGAGTCGTATGCTGAATGTAGCGCTGCCTAAGGGCCGCCTGGGAGAGAAGGTATATGATATCTTTGAAGCTGCGGGCTTTGAGTGTCCCTCCATCCGGGAGACCAACCGGAAACTGGTTTTTGAAAATGAGCAGAAGCAGGTGCGCTATTTCTGGGTGAAACCCTCGGATGTGGCCATTTATGTGGAGCGCGGCGCTGCTGATATCGGTGTTGCCGGCAAGGACATTCTGCTGGAATATGAGCCGGATGTGTATGAATTGCTGGATCTGAATCTGGGCAAGTGCCGCATGGCAGTCGCCGCTCCGGCGGATTTTCGTGACGATGAAAACCGCACTCTGCGGGTGGCTACCAAGTTTGTCAATATTGCTGCTGACTACTATGCGAAGATAGGCCGGCAGATCGATATCATCAAACTCAACGGATCCATTGAACTGGCACCTATTTTGGGTCTCTCCGATGTGATCGTGGATATTGTGGAGACCGGGACCACACTGAAGGAAAATAACCTGTCTGTGGTGCAGACGATCCTTCCCATCAGTGCGCGGTTGATCTCCAATAAGGCAAGTTTTCAATTCAAGGGGACACAGATCGAAATACTTCTGTGTCAGGTAAGAAATCAGGTGGAACAGCATGATTAAAATCTATCATTACGGACAGGTCGGCGACGAGGAGATCTTTGCCCGGGTGGATATGGTTACCAATGTGGAAACGGTGGTAACGGAGATCCTGGCCAATGTGCGGGAAAACGGCGATGCAGCTCTTTTCGAGTATGCAGCCAAATTTGATCAGGTGCAGCTGGAGTCACTGGAGGTTACTCAGGCGGAGATCGACGAGGCCTTTGCGGCAGTAGAACCGGAGTTTCTGGAGGTACTGCGGGAGGCTGCGGCCAATATCCGTGCCTTCCATGAAAAGCAGCTGCGCAACAGCTTCCTGCTGAACAATAAGGACGGTGTAGTCATCGGTCAAAAGGTGACCCCGATTGAAAAAGTGGGCCTGTATGTCCCCGGTGGTACGGCGGCCTACCCCTCGACGGTGCTGATGGATTCCACCCCCGCCAAGATCGCCGGCTGCGGGCAGATCGTTATGGTGACGCCCCCCGGTAAGGATGGAAAGGTGAATCCTGCGATTTTGGCGGCCGCCAAGATTGCAGGGGTGGACCGGATCTTTAAAGTAGGCGGCGCGCAGGCAGTGGGTGCGTTGGCCTATGGAACCGAGACGGTACCCAAGGTGGATAAGATCGTCGGCCCCGGCAATGCCTTTGTGGCGGAGGCCAAGAAGCAGGTTTTCGGCAAGGTGGCTATCGATATGATTGCAGGGCCCAGTGAGATTCTGGTGGTGGCCGATGCCACGGCAGATCCCCGCTTTGTGGCGGCCGACCTGCTCTCTCAGGCGGAGCATGACAAGATGGCCAGCGCCGTGCTGGTGACAGACAGCTACGACTTTGCCGAGCAGGTCAGTCGAGAACTGGAGCATCAGCTGCCTCTGCTGCCCCGTGAGGAGATTGCAAGAACCTCTATCGACAACAACGGAAAGATTATCGTGGCCGAGGGAAATCTCATGCTGGCCATCGATATTGCCAACCGCATTGCACCGGAGCATCTGGAACTGTGTGTGGACAATCCCTTCGATTATCTGGATAAGATCAAGCACGCCGGCTCCATTTTTATGGGTAAGTATTGCCCTGAGGCGCTGGGAGACTATTTTGCAGGACCCAACCATACCCTGCCCACCAGTGGTACGGCCCGGTTTTCCTCCCCCCTGTCGGTGGATGATTTTGTGAAGAAGAGTCAGTTTACCTATTACACAGCGGATGCGCTGAAGGCAGTTGCCGATAAGATTGCCTGCTTTGCGCGGAAAGAAGGGCTGGATGCCCACGCGAAGAGTGCAGTGATCCGCTTTGAGGATGAAGCATGAGTAGATTTTTTTCGGAGAAGTTTGCTTCTTTGGTGCCCTACACCCCCGGAGAGCAGCCCAAAGATATGCAATATATCAAACTGAATACCAACGAATCTCCCTTTCCGCCCTCGCCCGGTGTGGCGGCGGCAGTGGCGGAAGAGAGCGGTAAGCTGCAGATGTATTCCGACCCGGAGAGCATCACCCTGCGGGATAAGCTGGCACAGGTCTATGGGGTGAAGCGCCAGCAGGTGTTGGTGACCAACGGTTCGGATGAGGTGCTGAATTTCGCATTCATGGCCTTTGGCAGCGAAAAAGCTCCGCTGGCATTCCCGGATATTACCTATGGGTTCTATCCCGTCTTTGCAGAGCTGAACCGGATTCCCTATACGCAGATCCCGCTGCGAGAGGATTTTTCCATCGATGTGCAGGACTATATGGGGATCGGGAAAACCGTTGTCATTGCCAACCCCAATGCGCCCAGCGGCCTGAATCTGCCCCTTTCCGACATTGAGGCCATTGTGAAGAGCAATCCCGATAATGTGGTGATCATTGACGAGGCCTATGTGGATTTTGGAGCCCAGAGCGCGGTGCAGCTGGTGGATCGGTATGAGAATCTGCTGGTGACCCAGACCTTTTCCAAATCCCGGTCCATGGCCGGGGCCCGGTTGGGGTTTGGCATCGGAAATGAAAAACTGATTGCCGACCTGAATACCATCCGTTACTCCACCAATCCCTATAATGTCAACCGGATGACGGAATTTGCCGGTGTGGCCGCGTTGGAAGAAAATGACTACTATATGCAGAATGTGCAGACCATCATCTGCAACCGGCAGTGGTTGAGTCAGCAGCTGCGGGAGTTGGGGTTTGAGGTCTTGGATTCCAGCACCAACTTTGTGTTTGCCCGTTCCCCGCGGCTCGACGGCGAGTCACTGTACAGGGAACTGAAGCAGCGGGGCATCTTGGTACGGCATTTTTCCCAGAGCCGCATCGAGCAGTTTAACCGTATTACCATCGGCACGATGGAGCAGATGGAAGCACTGATCAAGCAAATCAAGGATATACTGGAGGCGTAAATCATGAGAGCAGCTCAAATCAAACGCACCACAGCGGAGACGGATATCTCCCTGACTTTGAATCTGGATGGCAGCGGCGTGTCCAACTGCAGCACCGGCTGCGGTTTTCTGGATCATATGCTGACCCTCTTTGCCAGGCACGGCCGCTTTGACCTGACGGTCAACTGCAAAGGCGATACCTATGTGGATGATCACCACACGGTGGAGGATGTCGGTATCTGCCTGGGGAAAGCTTTTGCCGAGGCACTGGGCGACAAGAAGGGGATCGTGCGCTATGGAAACATGACGCTTCCCATGGATGAGAGCCTGATCCTGTCGGCTGTGGATATTTCCGGCCGCGGCGGCTGCTATTATGCGCTGGAGATCCCTGCGGAAAAGGTGGGAACTTTTGATACGGAACTGTGCCAGGAATTCTTCATCGCCTTTGCCAGAGATGCCGGAATCACCCTGCACCTGCGTCAGCTGGCCGGCAGCAACTCCCACCACATGATGGAGGGGGCTTTCAAGTCGGTTGCCCGCAGTCTGAAGACCGCGGTTTCCATTGATGCGGCATTTGCCGATGAAGTGCCGTCTACAAAGGGGATGCTGGGATGATTGCAGTAATCGATTACGGCGTGGGAAATCTCTTTTCCCTGTGCTCATCATTGCAGCGGATCGGTACCGAGGCGGTGGTCACTTCGGATCCGGAGACCATCCGCAAAGCCGATAAGGTGATCCTGCCCGGCGTGGGCGCTTTTGCCGATGCGGCAAAGAAGCTGCGGGACTCCGGCATGGATGTGCTGCTGCGGGAGTTGGCGGCTGCCGGTAAGGAGATCATGGGCATCTGTCTGGGGATGCAGCTGCTGTTTGAAAAGAGCTATGAATTTGGCGTGCATGAGGGCCTGGGCCTTTTGAAGGGCAGTGTGATCTCCATGGAGGGCACCATTCCCTCCGACCTGAAAATCCCCCACATTGGCTGGAATGCGCTGCATTTCTGCAAGGGGAGCAAGCTGCTGCGGTACATCCGGGAGGGGGACTGCGTCTATTTTGTGCACTCCTTCTATGCAGTGGATTGCGAGGAGAGTCTCATTGCCACGGCGGAGTACGGCAGGGAACTGACGGCGGCCGTGCAGAAGGATAACATTATGGGCTGCCAATTCCATCCGGAAAAGAGCGGCGATGTGGGTCTTCGTATTCTGCGGGCCTTCTGTGAAACGGAGGAAAAGGCATGATCCTGTTTCCTGCAATTGATCTGTTTGAAAAAAAGGCGGTGCGCCTGTATAAGGGCGACTATGCCAATATGACGGTATACAGCGAAAATCCTATTGAAATTGCAAGAGATTTTGAGCAGAAAGGCTGCCGCCATATTCACATGGTGGATCTGGAGGGGGCAAAGGATGGTACGACGCCCAATCTCTCCATTGTAGAGCAGGTGGCCCGCGAGACCTCCCTGTTTGTGGAGATTGGCGGCGGAATCCGCAGTATGGAGACGGTGGAGCGGTACCTCAATGCCGGAGTGTCCCGGGTGATTTTGGGGACAGCTGCAGTCACCGATGAGACATTTCTGCGTCAGGCGGTAGAACAATACGGCGAGAAGATCGCGGTAGGCGCCGATGTGAAGGATGGCTATATTGCCATCAAGGGTTGGCTGGAGCAGTCCGCCCTTTCGCTGGAGGAGTTTCTGCAGAAGATGGAGGACATCGGTGTAAAAAATATCATCTGCACTGACATCTCCAAAGATGGCGCTATGCGAGGGACGAACCTTGCTCTGTATCGTCAGCTCAGCGAAAAGTTCCGGATGGACATTACTGCATCGGGCGGTGTGTCCACCATGGAGGATATTTACCAGCTGCGGGAGATGGATCTGTACGGAGCCATCATCGGGAAGGCCTACTATACCGGAGCCATCGATCTGGCAGAAGCATTGGAGGCAGCAAAATGATCACAAAAAGAATGATTCCCTGCCTGGATATCAAGGATGGCCGGGTGGTGAAGGGGACCAATTTTCAGGGCCTTTCGGATGTGTCTTCTCCGGTGGAATTGGCGAAGCTGTATTCCGACAGCGGTGCCGATGAACTGGTGTTTTATGATATCACAGCATCCGCTGAGGGGAGACAGCTGTTTACGGATGTCCTGTGTCAGGTGGCCTCGCAGATTTTCATCCCCCTGACGGTGGGCGGCGGCATCAACACCGTAGAGGATTTCGACCGGGTGCTGAAATGCGGCGCGGACAAGGTCAGCGTCAATTCCGGAGCCATCCGCAATCCGCAGCTGATCTATGACGCCGCACAGAAATATGGCAGCCAGTGTGTGGTGCTGTCGGCAGATGTCAAGCGGGTAGACGGCCAGTTCCGGATCTTTGCCAAGGGTGGCAGAGAGGATACCGGTATGGAGGCCATTACCTGGATCAAAAAGTGTGTGGAATTGGGAGCCGGTGAGGTGGTGGTCAACTCCATCGATACCGACGGCGTGAAGCAAGGGTTTGATGTGGAGATGCTCCGGGCGGTGTGCGATGCGGTGAATGTGCCGGTGATCGCCTCCGGCGGCGCGGGCACGGTGGCGCATTTTGTGGATCTGTTCCGGGCTATTCCAACCATCGATGCAGCACTGGCGGCCTCGGTGTTCCACTTCGGGCAGATCCAAATCCCCGATTTGAAGCAGGAACTCAAGGACAACGATATTATTGTGAGGGTATGATATGCTGTCTATTGACAATTTGAAGTTTGATGAAAAGGGACTGATCCCGGCGGTGGTGGTAGATTCCGTCACCAAGAAGGTGTTGACCGTGGCCTATATGAACCGGGAGAGCCTGCAGATCTCCATGGAGAAGGAATTGACCTGTTTCTGGAGTCGTTCCCGTCAGGAGCTGTGGCTCAAGGGGGAAACCAGCGGCAATTATCAGCACATTGTCAGCATCACGGCGGACTGTGACGGGGATGCGTTGGTGGTTGTGGTGGAGAAGGACGGCCCGGCCTGCCATACAGGGGCGGACTCCTGCTTCATGAACCCGGTCTGGGAGAGCGAAAAGCTGCAGGAATTCAGTTTGCAGGGCCTGTATGATATGCTGGTAGGCAGAAATGAGAGCCGTCCGGAGGGGTCTTACACCACCTATCTGTTTGAGAAGGGAATTGACAAGATCCTCAAGAAGGTGGGAGAGGAGTGCACGGAGGTCATTATTGCCGGGAAGGCAGATGACAAGAAGGAGACCGTCTACGAACTGGCAGACCTGGCCTATCATGCTATGGTGTTGATGGTACAGATGGGAATTACCGTGGAGGACGTACATCAGGAGCTGGCCTCCCGCCACATCATTGACCACAAGGTAAAGCAGGAGAAGATGACTACATGAGGCCAGCTAATTATCATACCCATACCTGTTTTTGCGATGGAGTTCATGCGCCCGGGGAACTGGTAGCGGAGGCCATCCGTCTGGGCTGTCCGGAACTGGGCTTTTCCGGCCACTCCTATACGGCTTTTGACAGCAGCTTTTGTATGTCCCCAGAAGGGACCCGGGAATATATCGCGGCCGTTCGGGGCTTGCAGGAATCCTGCCGGGAGAAAATCTGTATCCGTTTGGGTGTGGAGCAGGACTATTATTCTGATGCACCGGTGGACGGTTACGACTATGTGATCGGCTCGGTCCACTATGTAAAAAAGGATGGATGCTATCTCTCTGTGGACGAGAGCCGGGAGAGTCAGACAGAGTATGTCCGCCGGTTCTATCATGGGGACTATTACGGCTTTATTGAGGACTATTATAAAAATCTAGCGGATCTCTATCGGAAAACCCGCTGCCAGATCATTGGGCATTTTGATCTGGTCAAGAAGTTCAATGGCCCTGGGGATCTGTTTGACCCGCAGCATCCCCGGTATCGGGCCGCGGTGGATCTGGCGCTGGAGGCACTGCTGCAGGCACCGGTCCGAATGGAGGTCAACATGGGTGCGATCGCCCGTGGCTATTTGACAGAGCCCTATCCCGCCCGGGATATTCTGACCAGGTGGCTGGCGGCCGGGAAAGAGGTACTGTTCTCTTCCGATTGCCATCATGCCCAGCAGCTGCTCTTTGGCTATGATCTCTATGAGGACTTTGTCCGCTCCTGCCGTGAGGCATAAGGGGCTGTTGTAAAAAACAAAATCGGTCTGCCGGACAGGCAGACCGATTTTTCTGTTGAGAATCAAGAAGGGCGATATCAAAAAAAAGGCTGCAAGTTTCAGCATCTTTGCGTGAAACTTGCAGCGCTGTTTTATTTGAAGAGTTTGCCTTTGATCCAGGCGATGCCTGCAGAGTACACGCGGCAGACCTTGGCGTTTCCTGCAATCCAGTAACAGATTTCTGCCAGCAGCACACCACCCACCACGTCGATGATCACATGCTGACGGGTCGTCAGGGTGGAGATGCACACCGCCACAGCCATGAGGAAGGAGAACCACCGATAACCGGCGGGGATGTCCTTTCTCTTTCTGAGGCCGATCCAGCAGAACCAGCTGACGAGGCAGTGGATAGAGGGGAAAAGATTGTCAGCGGAGTCGATCTGGTAGAGCAGTCTCATCAGCGCATCCCAAATGCTATCACCTGTGACCTCCGGACGGATGTTGGTGGTGGGGATCAGCAGGAAGAACACAAGACAAATCGCCTTCGACAGGAAATCGGCGCAGAAAAAGCGGTCGCGCTCGCCCTTGTCCTGCGCTGTGCACAGGAAATAATTGACACACCAGAACAAATAGCACCCAAAATAGATAATGATGGTCCAGGGCAGAAAGGGGATCAGTTCATCAATGGAACTGGTGATATCGTGATGATACCAGGAGTGAGCGATCTGCCTGGCTCCGTAATACACCGCCTCATTCCAAAGAAAGGCGAGAGCCGAGACAAGGGCGGCCTCCTTGAGGTCGAGATTACGAAACAGGGGTGATTTCATCAGACGGCACTTCATGCGCGCTGCTCCTTTCTGCAGTTCCGATCCATTCTCCTTGCTTTACCTGCACCTCTTCCACCAGAGAAAGCTGCTGCAGCAGCTCCGGTCTGAGCTGCATTTGCCCGGCTTCAAAGAGAAGAACGATGGTAGATCCGGCAAGATCAAAGCGTCCTTTCTCGGAGCCTTTGCAGAATCTTGTATTTTCCTTTTCGTTGCAGATGCCGCCTACCACCAGAGCGCCGATTTCGCACTGCACCACAGGACCGAAGTGATCCGTATCCATCAGACACCAGCTTCTCCGGTTCAACACAAATACCGGATAGGTTTCGCAGGCAATGGGCTGAACACTGTGAAGCATACCGGGGATCGGATGGTTCTCGTGCTGGTACCCATCGTCAATATAGCAGTAATGATGGTAATCGGAGGCGCACAGACGGAAGATCAGACAGGTGCCGCCCAGATACTTTTGGGCCAGGGCCTCATCCTGCAGAAAATCGCTGATGCGGTAATGGGAGTTTTTGATGGCAAAGCAGCTGTCCTCATCGATGGGGAAGACGCTCAGCCAACTGTCGCAGGGGCTGATCAGATGCTCCGGGGTCATGTCCATCGGAACGTCGGCCCGTGTGCGGATGAACATATCGCGATAAGAACGGAAAGTGGCCAGTTCCTCCGGGGTTACGGAAATGCCGTTGTGGCGAATATACCATTTTGCCAGCGGCTTGGAGCAGGGGGAACGAAGGAAGCTGACGGCGATGCGATCCAGATGCAGCTTCATAATGAGCTTCAAAAGGAATCTTCCGCCGCTTGTCCCATATAAAAAGGTGACAGAACCGGACGTGTTGCTCATGCCTTAACTCCGATCAACAACAGTACAAAGCCCAGAACGCCAAAGAGCAGCATAACAATTTTTCCGATATTGCCGGGCTTTTTCAGGGAGAAGGGAGTAATGAAGCCGATAGCGATGGCCAGGAGGATCCAGGGGCAGATCAGCTGGAAGGGCAGCTTTACCATAGAGGCAATTGCGATAAAGTACGGGAGTGCCAGGGCAGCTGTGGTAACAGGCAGGCCCAGGTAAACCTCGCGGCTCTTTGCCTCGCGCTCCTGCCGCTCCTCTTCGTCCACATTGAACCAGGCAAGACGAATCAGGGCGCACAGGACATAGGCACCGGCAATGATCATGTGCAGAAGTTTCATGCCGGAGCACTGCAGGACGATCACGGCCGGCAGCACGCCAAAGCAGATGAGATCGCTGAGAGAGTCAATCTGAATGCCAAAGCGCTTCTCCGGCTTGGTGCGCTCCATGGTGGAGGCGATTTTTCCATCAAACATATCGCAGAGGCCGGCGACCATCAGGCAGATGAGGGACATTTTCAGGTTGCCGCTCCATGCATATGTCATGCCGACGAAGCCGAACATAGTGCCGATGTAGGTCAAAATAACAGTGTAATTGTAAAAACCGATCATGAGTTCCTCCTGTGTTCTTAAAGAAAGTGTGCGAAAAAGATGCTGTAGAACAAAATGCACCAGGGTTTTGCAGTAATGATGATGAGAATAAACCGTTTCGAAGACATATTAATCAGTCCGGAGAAGTAGCATAAGAAATCATCCGGAGCCAATGGGAGCAGAATGGAGAGAAACAACATCACCGCATAACTCTTACTTTTTTTGATGCGTTCGATATACTTCTCATACTTCTCCATGGAGATCAGCTGGTTTACAAGCTGAATGCCATACCGTTTGGCCAAAAAGAAGGCGACAATGGAACCGGCGCTGATTCCGATGTAGTTGGTCCAGTACCCACCGGCAACCCCAAACAGGGCGCCGCCCACGATGCATCCCGCAAACCCGGGCAAAACCGGCAGAACCACCTGAAGGGCCTGAATAAGTGTGAGGATCAGCGGACCCCACATACCATAGGATGCAATATAGGTGCGAAGGGTATCAATAGAATCAAAATGGCCACCAACCCAACCATCAATCAAAACAAAAGCAGACAATGCCAGAAGCACGACCAGAGATACCATAGTAGTGACTTTAACGATCGTTGCAGTGGACTTCATTGCATCCCTCCTGACCGTATCATATTCAACAGACAGATAGAATTGGAATGCCTGCCTGTAATGAGCATGAAGAAATCTGAAGGAGCGGCATTGAGCGCTCCAAATGACTCCTTCAGTGAAACGCGTTCATAGTTAGTTCACAGTATATAACATTTTCGTATGAATTGCAACAAAACTCGACAAAATCTATCCACCCAAATATTTCCGGTACTTTGGCGGTGATTGTGCTTTTGCAGGCCTGCTTATGGCCGGCTTTACAGCCACTGTTTTTGTGGTACAATTTCAAAAATTCCTGAAGGATGTACAGGACGATATGTGTCGGTTTCGGAGAGTAAAGCATATAAGTGGCGTGACTGAGGAACTGAAAGCCGCCGACCAGATGGCGTGGGTTGGTGCTATGAGCAGCATCCGTAACCGGGCAGAGGAAATCATCCTCCGGGAAATGATCTATGGGGAGGATGTGGCATGAGACTACTGGAAGAATTTTGGTGCGGCAACATTGAGCCGACTGAGTACGACACTTCTTCTAAGGAGTACAAGAAGCTGCAGGAGCTGATCTGCAGGAATGAAGAAAAGCTCCAAGACACCATGACTGACGAGCAGAAAGAACTGTTTGAGAGGTACACGGATTGCGTCCGTGAGTTTCAGACAATAACGGATTGCCTGATCTTTCAGAACAGTTTTAAGTTGGGTGCCAGGATGATGGTAGAGATTTTGGAAGAATAAAATGTATAGAAAAAGCCGGATTTCTCATGGGAAGTCCGGCTTTCTTGCATTTAAATATCTTGTAGAGAATATTTTAATAGCGTGTCCAC
>SVLV01000011.1 GCA_015067765.1 Oscillospiraceae bacterium
ACCTTTTTCGAAAAAGTCAAAAAGCCCCAAAAACCCTGTAAAATAAAGGATTTTTAAAACTCTTGGTGAATACTTGACACGTGGAGACGACCTCGGTCGGGTGGTAATTCCCAAGGAGATCCGCCGCACCATGCGCATCCGTGTTGGCGATCCGCTGGAGATCTACACCACCCGGGAGGGCGAGGTGGTCTTTAAGAAATACTCGCTGATCGGCGGGCTGGAGGATTTTGCCGCCCAGTTCTGCGATACCCTCAGCCGCAGCACGGAGTTTACCGCCGCCGTCACCGACCGGGACACCATCATCGCCGTGTCCGGCAGCGGACGGCGGGAGTTGCTGGGCAAGCAGATCACCAGTCAACTGGAGGAACTGATGGAGCAGCGCAGCATCTACCAGCTGCAGCCTCAGGAGACGCCCATCCCCGTCATCGCCGGCAGCGATACCCTCACCACCGCCGTGGCCGCCCCCATCCTCTGCGAGGGAGATGTGCTGGGTCTGGTTCTGTTTGTGTCCGACGGCGGGCAGCTGCCCGGTGACGGAGAATACAAGCTGGCGCAGACCGTGGCGGCCTTCCTGGGCAAGCACATGGAGAGCTGAAAAAACGGCAGACCCCGCAGGGTCTGCCGTTTTCCTTTTTGCTTTTTATCTGCGGCCACCGCCGAAGCCACCGCGACCGCCGCGGCTGCCGCCACGGGATCCGCCAAAGCCACCGCGGGAACCACCGCTGCGGGAACCGCCGCCAAATCCGCCGCGACTGCCGCCAAAGCTGCCACGGTTACCACCGCCAAACCCGCTGCCGCGGTGAATGGTGGAGGGACCTCCCGTGGGCGGCTTGGCCGGACGGAAGGGCATGCCGCCTCTGGGGGGTGCAGAGGGTCTGCGAGGCGGTGCAGGACGGTAGGGCCGTCTGCCCCAGAACACAGGATAATAGGGAATACCGGGCGTCACCACCACGCGGCGCCGATAGCGGGTATAGCGCACACGGTCCAGCGCCACCCACAGGGCGAACACCAAAATCAGCACCACGATGCCTGCCACCAAGCTGCCGGTCAGCCCGCCAGAGCCGCCCTCCCAGGGCACATATTCCCCGGCACCACCGCTCTGCTGCTTGAGGGCCTGCCCATAGAACACATCAGCCTGGCGGAAGAAGGACACCACTGCGGCATCCAAATCGCCCTTATAGTAATCGGGCTCGATGGCGCTCTGCAGCTTGTTCTGCTGGCTGCCTGTCATCACATAGGCCAGATTGTCGCCCAGGGCTACATAGTAGTCGTCGTTCTCCACCACCAGCAGCAGCATATCGTTGCTGCCCAGGCCCCATTTCTTGCCCAGTTCGTAGGCATAGTCCTCCAGATTCCAACCGTCTGCCGATTTCACGGCCGCCACGGCCACCACCGCATAGTAGCGGTCATTCCAGGTGTCGTTGTATTTCTGAGTGGTCTGCTCCGTGAAGTCGCTGAGCAGGTCGGACTCGTCGCTGACCCACTCATAGAGCTTGACCTCCGGCAGGTCTGCCGGCTTCTTCCAAATGCCATAGACGCTGGCGCCGAGGATGCACAACACCAGCACCACTACGGCAAAGCCACGCTTTTGATAAAATTTCATCTTCCTTCTCCTTTCGAGGAGATCTGTCCGTCCGTTCCGGGACGGGATTCGGTTCTTAGCCTCTCAGCTCCAGCAGCTTCTGCTTCAGCTCGCCCTCGATGCGGCCCAGCTCAGCCTCGGCAGCCTGACGCTTGGCAGCGCCCTCCTTCTGGATGTTCAGTACTTCATCCAGCGTAGAGATCAGCTGCTGGTTGGTGTGCTGCAAGGTCTCAATATCCACCACAGAGCGCTCGGCCTCCTTGGCGGTAGCGATGGTGCCCATCTTCAGCGCCTCGGCATTCTTCTTCAGCAGCTCGTTGGTCATGTCGGTCACGGCGCTCTGAGCAGCGGTGGCCTGACGGCTGTGCTCCATGCCCAGGGCCAGCACCATCTGGCTCTTCCACAGAGGAATGGTGTTCACCAGAGAGGACTGGATCTTCTCGATCATCAGGGTGTCATTGTTCTGCAGCAGGCGGGTCTGGGGGCCCATCTGCACGGACACCATACGGGTCAGCTCCAGGTCGTGCAGCTTCTTCTCGAAGCGGTTGCACATATTGACCATGTCATTGTAGGCCTGTGCGTCCTCAGCCAGACCACTGGCCTCAGCCTTCTTGCGCAGCTCCTCCACCTCGCCGTTGCGCACCTCCTCCAGGCGCTTCTTGCCGGCCAGGATATACATGGTCAATTCCTTGTAGTACTTCAGATTCAGCTCATACATCTGGTCAAACATGGCCACATCCTTGAGCAAGGTGATCTGATGCTTCTCCAGGGACTCGGCGATCTTGTCCACATTGGCTTCTACCTTGCTGTACTGTGCCTTCATGGACTCCAGCTTATTGCCGGCCTTCTTGAACAGGCCAAACAGGCCCTTCTTCTCCTCTTCACCGACGCCGAAGCCCTTCAGTTCCACCACCAGCTGGCTCAGGTCACCGCCGATCTCACCCAGATCCTTGCTGCGGACATTGTTCAGCGCATTCTCGGAGAAACTGGCCACACTTTTCTGGGCGGCAGCACCGTACTGCAGCACCATATTGGTATCGCGGATATCGATCTTCTTGGAGAATTCCTCCACTGCCTTCTTCTCTTCCTCGGTCAGCAGCTTCTCATCCATCTCCACAGGCTCCACCTTCTTCTCTTCCACCTCGGGAACGGCGGGAGTGGTGGGATCCAACGTCAGCGTGGGGACAGCAGAGGCAACAGCGGTGGGCTCCAGGGTCAGCTCAGGCATCATGTTTTCGGTCATATCGGTTTCCTCCCTTTTTATTTTACACAGATCTGAATTTGTTTCTTACAGTTCCAACTGGATGCCGCCGGATTCTTCTCCCGGCTCCTCCACGACGGGCTGCTGCACCGCACGGTGGACAGCATCCTCCACCAGGCCCTCCCGGGCCATCATGTTCTCCAGCACGGTGATATCAGTGGAAATATCCATTGCCTCGGCACCGAACAGGCTGTCCAGCTGCTTTTCGAAGGCAGTGACGATGGTACCCATCATATTCTCCACCCGCTCCATCGTGCCGCTGATGTTTTCACCGGATACTCCCTGCTCACCCATGCGGTCATAGGCATTGAGCAGCTTCAGCGTGGTGGGCAGGTAGTAGTTCATAAACTTGCGGATCTGAGGCAGCTTGGCAGGCTCAGCCTGCACCTGCTGGAAGATCTTACCGGAGATCTCCTCCAGCCGGTCGATCTGACCGCTGATGGTCTCATCCTGAATACTCTCGTTGAGGCGCTTCATCTCAGAGATGGCCATTTTCCCCTCAGCCACCATCTTATCCAGTGCCTCATTTCCGGTGCTGACAGGCTTCTCCGGTTCCTCGGGGACCTCCTCCACCACATCCTTGCAGAAGATGCGGGCCACAAAATAGGCCACTGCCGACGCAGCCAGAACTCCCAGAAAATGGATCAGCTTATGCAGGGGGAACAGCAGTGCGTACAGGACCCACACCACCGCCGCAGCGTAGATGGGGCCAGCCGATTTATGCACGATTTTCTTCATTCCGTCGCCCTCCCATGTTACAGGCTTAGTTGTTGCTATTATAACGCACCTTCCCCAAGGGGTCAAGAAAAACGCAGAGGAGATGACCGCCGTCATCCCCTCTGTTTTTATCGTTTCGGCACCGCGATCTGCCGCGGAGTCTGTGCGTCCAGGGAAAAGGATGCACCGGCCAAGCGGTGGATCCGCTCCGGCTCAAACTGGGCCAGGAAAGGCTCCAGCCTGCCGATATCATCAAAGCCAAATCCCGGTCCCCGGTAATGCATGGGAATCACCACCCGGGGTTTTACCTGTTCCATGACCTCTTTGGCCTGTACCGCATTGATGGTATAGGTGCCGCCAATAGGCAGCAGCAGCGCATCACAGCCAGCCAATTCCTCCGCCTGCCGGTCCGTCAGCGGCTCTCCCAGATCCCCCAGATGTACCACTGTTAGTCCCTCCGCCCGGAACACATGCACCAGATTCTCTCCCCGCAGAGCGCCCTGCCGGTCGTCGTGCCAGGTCTTCAGCGTATGCACCGAAAAGGGGGACTCCCCGCCCTGCCGCAGTGCCACAGCCGGCAGATAATTGTGGTCAAAATGGTCGTGGCTGCAGAAGACAGCGTCCGCCTCCACCTGCAGAGGCCCGCAGCCGGGCACATCCGTATAGGGGTCCACCACCATTTTGTAGCCGCCTGACTCCAGCGAGAAGCAGGAGTGGCCCAACCAGGTAATCTGCATCGCAGTTCCTCCTTTGTTTTTTCTTATCATATCCAATCTGCATGCCGATTGCAAGAAAAAACGGAGCCCCGCCCAAAGGCGGAGCTCCGCAGCAGGTTGCTTACAGGATGGAGAAGCTGATGATCAGGCCGGCGAACACGATGGACACCGTGGAGCACAGCTTGATGAGGATGTTCAGAGCGGGACCTGCCGTATCCTTGAAGGGATCGCCCACGGTATCACCCACCACAGCAGCCTTGTGCTGCTCGGAGCCCTTACCGCCGTGGTTGCCGCGCTCAATGTACTTCTTGGCATTGTCCCAGGCGCCGCCGGCATTGGACATAAACACTGCCACAGCAAAACCGGTGACGGACACGCCGCCCAGCAGACCCACCACACCGGTGGGACCCAGGATCAGGCCGGTTACCAGAGGCACGATCACAGCCAGAGCAGCGGGGGCAACCATCTCGCGCAGAGCACCCTGGGTGCACAGATCCACGCAGGAGGAGTAGTCGGGATCAGCCTTGTACTCCATGATGCCGGGGATCTCCTTGAACTGACGGCGCACTTCCTTCACGATGGACTGAGCGGCCTTCTGTACTGCGCTCATGGTGAAGGCAGCAAACACGAAGGTCAGCATTGCGCCAATAAACAGGCCAACCAGAACAGTGGGAGAGGTCAGGTCGAAGTCCAGCACCTCAGCAGTCCGGGTCTGAACAATGTTCACATAGGAAACCAGCAGAGCCAGAGCGGTCAGAGAGGCAGAGCCGATGGCAAAGCCCTTACCGGTGGCAGCGGTAGTATTGCCCAGAGAATCCAGTGCATCGGTGCGCTCACGGACCTCCTCGGGCATGCCGGCCATCTCAGCGATACCGCCGGCATTATCGGCCACGGGACCGTATGCGTCGGTGGCCAGAGTGATACCCAGAGTGCTCAGCATGCCGACACCGGCAATGCCGATGCCGTACAGGCCCTGGTTGAAATCAGCACCGCCGCCGGCGCTGAAGAAGCTGATAATAACGGCGGCACCTACGATCAGGATGGAAGCCATGGTGGATTTCAGGCCCAGAGACAGACCACCGATGATAATGGTGGCGCTGCCGGTCTCAGAGGCAGCAGCCAGCTCCTGCGTGGGTTTGTAGTTATCGGAAGTATAGTACTCCGTGAAGTAGCCGATGGCGCAACCGCCCACCAGACCGCACAGAATTGCCACATAGATGCCCCAGCAGTTGTTGGCAGGACCCAGGATCAGATAGCACAGGGGAATGGTCGCCACAGCAGCCAGCACAGCAGCAGTATAGGTGCCGGTGCGCAGGCTCTTGAGCAGGCTCAGCTGCGTGGCATCCTCCTTGGTCTTCACCAGGAAGGAGCCGATGACAGAGCAAACAATACCGCAGGCGGCCAGAGCCACGGGCAGCAGCATACCGGCCCAGCTATAGCCGGCGGCAGCAGCCAGCGCAAAGGTAGCCAGGATGGAACCCACATAGCTCTCGTACAGGTCAGCGCCCATGCCGGCCACGTCACCCACGTTATCGCCCACATTGTCAGCGATGGTAGCGGGGTTACGGGGGTCATCCTCGGGGATACCGGCTTCCACCTTACCCACCAGGTCAGCACCCACGTCAGCGGCCTTGGTGTAGATACCGCCGCCCACACGGGCAAACAGGGCCATGAAGGAGGCTCCCATGCCGTTCATGACCATGATATTGGCCAGCGAAACTGCATCCATATTGCCAATAAAGCGCAGAATCACATACCACAGGCCGATGTCCAGCATACCCAGACCCACCACAGTAAAGCCCATGACGGAACCGGAGGAGAAGGCCACACGCAGGCCCTTGTTCAGCCCCTCAGAGGCAGCCTGAGCGGTACGGGCATTGGAATCGGTGGCAATCTTCATACCCACGAAACCGGCCAGCATGGACCAGATACCGCCCGTCAGGAAAGCGAAGGGGGTTACACGGGAGAGCATCTCACCCTTGGACAGAAATGCGATGGCCAGCAGCACCACAAACACGATCAAGAACACCTTGGCCACGGTGGTATACTGACGCTTCAGATAGGCGTTTGCGCCGTCGCGAATGGCCTGAGCCAGTTTTACCATGCGCTCATTGCCCTCGGAGGCCTGCATCACCTTGTTGCGCTGCATCCATGCGAAGATCAGCGCAATAGCCGCACCTGCAAATGCGACAACTGCCAGACAAACTTCCATAATAGAGTTCCTCTTTCCTTTTTTGCCCCTCCGTGAGGGGTCTTTTTTTGTTCCCACATATTATAAGAGTGCTCTTCTTTTTTCGTCAAATTTCCAAATTATTTTTAAGCTTATATAAATTATTTTCTTTACTTTGTAAATATTTTACCAATAACTTTTTCCGTGAAATAGTTGCTATTTTCCACCTCTTTCTCCATCAATTTCCTGTTTCGTTTGGGCCGTTAGCGAAATAATTCACACTTATTAACGAAACCTATACGATTATTTTCAATTAAAAAAATTTTTTTCAAGAACTTTTTTCACAAAAATAAAACTCTTTTTCGTATTTTGAAAGAAAAAACTTTCTTCTGCATTTTCTTTCTTTTTCTTGCCATACAAATTTTTTCTCTTTTCATTTTCCGTTGTTTTGCACAAATTCATTCTTTCTCCGCACAATCTTGCAAATCCCACGCGGCTCCGCTACAATACTGTTGACAGATATTTTCCCTTTCCAAGGAGGTCATTCCATGGACTATCAGCAGATCCTGCAGCAGGCACGAACCTGCATCGGCCCCTACTGCAAAGCCTGTCCTGTCTGCAACGGCCAGGCCTGCAAAAACACCATCCCCGGCCCCGGTGCCAAAGGGATGGGTGTCACCTTCCAGCGCAACTACAACAAGTGGCAGGAGATCCTGGTGCAGATGGATACCATCTGTGAGAACAAACCCGTGGATAGCCATTTCGATTTCTTCGGACTCTCTGTGGATGCCCCCATTTTCGCTGCCCCTGTGGGCGCTCTGACTCTCCACTACGGGGACCACATGGACGATCTGACCTTCAATGATATTCTGGTGCCGGCATGCAGGCAGGCAGGTATCGCCGCTTTCACCGGTGACGGTCAAAACCCCGCCGTGATGGAGGGTGCCCTTACCTCCATCCGGCAGGCAGGCGGCTGCGGCATCCCCACCATCAAGCCCTGGGACAGGGAGACCCTATTCTCCAAACTGGAGGCCGCCCGTCAGGTAAATCCTCCCGCCATCGCCATGGACATTGACGCCGCAGGCCTCCCATTTCTGCAGAATTTGACCCCACCCGCCGGCAGCAAGTCCGTCCGGGAGCTGCGGGAGATCATCGAGTTTGCACAAAAGCCTTTCCTTCTCAAGGGCATCATGACGGTGCAGGGTGCACGAAAGGCCCTGGAGGCCGGTGCCGCCGGCATTGTGGTGTCCAACCACGGCGGCCGTGTGCTGGACCAGTGCCCCGCCACCGCAGAGGTCCTGCCGCAGATCGTCGAGGCAGTGGGCGGTCAGATGAAGATTTTGGTGGACGGCGGCATCCGCACCGGCACCGACGTATTCAAGGCACTGGCACTGGGAGCCGACGCCGTACTGATCGGCCGTCCCTTCGTGACCATGGTCTATGGCGGCGGTGCAGAAGGCGTTTCCCACTATGTTAAAAAGCTGATCGGCGAGCTGCGGGACACCATGGCCATGTGCGGCGTCCATAGCCTGTCCGAGATCGGACGGGAACAGGTATGGCTGGCCAAATGACAACAATAAAAACGCACGGTTCGAAATCGAACCGTGCGTTTTTTCTGTGAATCTTACTGAGCCATCTGCAGTTTCTTGTTCTTCCAATACTGGAATCCAAGCACCACTGCCACAATGGCCAGGCCAACCAGATCCGTTACCAGCCCCGGGATCATCATACCCATACCGCCGACCACCAGCAGCAGGCGCAGCAACATCGGAATCTTGCAGAAGAGGTGACCATTGAGAGATGCCGCAATACCGAACAGACCCAGCAGGGCGCTGCACGCAATCTGCAAAACCTCCCAGAAACCATCCACACCCACAAACAGCATGGCAGGGCTGTAGGCAAAGATGTAGGGAACAATGAAGGCCGCAATGGCCAGTTTGGTGGCCTGCAGACCCGTCTTCATGGGATTGGCCTTGGCAATCGCCGAACCGGCATAGGCAGCCAGCGCCACAGGAGGCGTGATGTCTGCCACAATACCAAAGTAGAACACGAAGAAGTGGGCGGCCACAGCAGGCAGACCCAGCTGAATCAGAATGGGAGCGCAGGTGGAGGCCATGATGCAGTAGTTGGCCGTGGTGGGCACGCCCATACCCAGCACGATGCAGCACAGCATGGTCAGTACCAAACCCACAATGATGGTATCGCCGGACAGGGTGACGATGGCGTTGATCAAGGTAGATGCCAAGCCGGTAACCGTGATGCAGCCGGCGATCAGACCGGCCATACCGCAGGCAACCGCCACAGTAACCGCGCCCTTGGCACCGGCTTCCAGTGCTTCCAGAATCTTGCCGAAAGTCAGGCGCTCATCACCGTTCAGGAAGCCCACCACAACAGCGGCCATGATGGCCAGCGCAGCGGAAAACTGCATGGTACGGGCGCCGGTGGAAACCAGCCACACCAGCAGCACCAGAGGAATGATCAGATAGAGCTTCCTGACCAGCTTCCCCCATCTGGGCAACTCATCTCTGGAAATACCTTTGAGACCCAGCTTCTTGGCTTCCAGATGAACCGCAATAAAGATGCCGGTGAAATACAGCACAGCAGGCAGGATCGCCTTGACCGCCACTTCCATGTAGGGCAGATCCATATACTCCGCCATCAGGAAGGCCGCAGCACCCATGATAGGAGGCATGATCTGGCCGCCGGTAGAGGCAGCCGCTTCCACGGCACCTGCAAACTCCGGCTTGTAGCCGGTACGCTTCATCATAGGGATGGTGACCGAGCCGGTGGTCACGGTGTTGCCCACGGAGGAGCCGGACACCATGCCGCACAGAGCAGAGGAGATCACCGCTACCTTGGCAGGACCGCCGCTGGACCAACCGGCCAGTTTATTGGCCAGAGAGATGAAGAAATTGGCAATACCGGTGCGCTCCAGGAAGGCGCCGAAGATGATAAACAGAACGATGTAGGTATAGCACACATTCACCGGCGTGCCGATGACACCGCTTGTGGTGTAGAACAGGCGATAGATGATGGTGTGCAGGGACTGATAGAGGTTCTCCCCGATGCTCATGAAACCAAAGTTCCAGCTCATCTGGTTGTAGAAGGTGTACACCAGCAGGGCGCCCACCACACACAGGATGGGAATACCTACGCAGCGGCGGCACAGCTCCGCCAGCACCAGCAGGCCCACCAGACCGATGATCACATGATGGGTCTGGATCATAGTGGCCAGCTTGATGATCTCCATGGCGCCAAAGGCGAAGTACAGGAACGCACCTGCACCCAGCACCATCAGCACGATATCATACCAGGGGATATAGTTGACCTTCAAAGAACCTTTCTTGGCAGGATAGGTCAAATAGCCCAGAATGATGATAAAGGCAATAAAGCGAGCCAGCTTCGTTTCCGGCAGCTCCACGCTCCACAGCGTCATACCGATGCAGTACAGGGAAAACGCCGCCATCAGCACGCGCATCACCATCTTGGGAACACCCTCCCAAATGCGGGTGGCAGATTCGCGGTCGTACTTGCGCATCACCGCATCCAGATCCGCGGCCATATCCGCACCGCCGGCTACTGCAGTGTTCTCCACTACCGGCTCTTCCACTTTTTTCTTAAACAGTTTCATAGAAACCTCCTATACCGGATTCAGGGATTTACTCCCGAGCATACAAGGGCCCGCTGCGACCGCTGCGCACTCTTGTATGCCTGGGATAAAACGCAGGGGACTACGGCGGATTTGCATCCGCCGTAGTCTCTTGACAGCATCTTGTGTTAATTACCCGTTCAGATTTACTTGGCAGTGGGAACGGTGATGTTCTTCTCAGCAAAGTACTTGGCAGCACCAGCGTGATAGGGCACGGAGGTGACAGAGGTGGCGAACTCCAGGCTCAGCTCACCGTACTTGGCGTGGGAGGACACCAGATTGGTGTAGTTGTCGAAGATGTCAGCGGTCAGAGCATAGATGGCATCCTCGGGCATATCGTTGCGGGCCAGAACAACAGCGCCCACGGCAACGGTGGTCACATCAGCAGTCTGACCGGTATAGGTGCCAGCCTTGATGACGGCCTTGCTGTAGTAGGGGGAAGCCTTCAGCAGCTTATCCACGTTGGCATCCTCGATGGAAACCAGATAAGCAGTCTTGGTGGTAGCCAGCTCAGTGATAGCAGTGGTAGGAGCACCGGAAACCACGAATGCAGCATCGATCTGACCGTCCTTCAGAGCGTTGGCACTGTCACCGAAGCCCTGATAGGTGGGGATGATGTCACTCTCACTCAGGCCATAGCAGCCCAGAACATCCAGAGCGTTGAAGTACACGCCGGAGCCGGAGGCACCGATGGACACGCGCTTGCCCTTCAGGTCAGCAACGGTCTTGATCTCGGGATCACAGGTAACGATCTGCACCTGCTCCATGTACAGAGCAGCCACGGTAGAGAAGCAGTCCACCTTGCCATCCTTGGCAAACAGGTTGGTACCGGCATAGGCATAGGCCATAACGTCAGACTGGCAGAAAGCCAGCTCAGCCTTCTTGTTCTGCAGGTCCTGAATGTTGGCCTGAGAACCGTTGCCCACAACGCCGATCACCTCAATGCCCTTGGCATTGTTGGTGGCATGCTGAGCGATGGTGCTGCCGAAGGCATAATAGGTGCCGCTCTCACTGCCGGTGACAAAGCGCATCTTGGTCTTGGACTCGCCGCCGTTGCCGCCGCCGCAGGCTGCCAGAGACATGACCATCATGAGGGCCATGATCATTGCAATAAACTTCTTCATATCAATTTCTCCTTTAATTGGATTGCCATTTTGCCCCACAGGGGCGAAATCATGTTGGTATTATACCGCTCCTCCTTTCATTTTGCAAGTATCAATTCCATCATTTTTCATTTTCTCTCCCATATACTTTTCTAATATTCTTTCTGTTTTTATTGCTTTTTTATGTCTATCCACTTATTTTTTCGAATTTTGCGCGAAACAAGTTCCGTTTTTCCAGATTCTATCTCCCGCCCAGTCCCTATTTTTTGCAGGATAATCTTGCAAAAAATGAATTATCGCCGTAATAAAGTTTCATTTTGCGGGGCATTCTTGCAAAAAAGAACCCCCATCCAGAAGGACGGGGGTTCCACGGAAAATCTGTCTTTACTTTTTGGCCTTGGTGTCCACAACATCCTTGACCAGAGCAGCAAATTCCTCAAAGGACATGGCCCCCAGATCGCCGTCAGCCCGGTGACGGGGAGATACGGTACCGTTTTCCATATCCCGGTCGCCCACCACCACCATGTAGGGGATCTTCTCCATCTGTGCCTCGCGGATCTTCTTGCCGATCTTCTCGTTGCGGTAATCCACCTCCACCCGGAAGCCCATGGCCTCCATGGCCTTGGCCTTCTCGGCGCAGTAGTCGGCTGCACGGTCGGTGACAGGCAGGAAGCGGACCTGCTCGGGAGCCATCCAGGTGGGCAGAGCACCGGCATACTCCTCGATCAGGTAGGCCAGCGTGCGCTCATAGCAGCCCATAGAGGTGCGGTGAATGATATAGGGCAGAGCCTTCTCACCGTTCTCATCGATATAGTACATACCGAAGCGCTGGGCCAGCAGCATATCGATCTGAATGGTAACCAGCGTATCCTCCTTGCCGAACACGTTCTTATACTGAATGTCCAGCTTGGGGCCGTAGAAGGCGGCCTCATCAATGCCGATATCGTACTCCACACCCAGATCGTCCAGGATCTCGCCCATGACGCGCTGTGCGGTCTCCCACTGCTCGGCAGTACCCTCATACTTGTTGTTGGGGTTGGCGGGATCCCACTGGGAGAAACGGAAGGTGCACTTATCCAGCAGGCCCAGAGTGCCGAGGAAATACTTTGCCAGCTCCAGGCAGCCCTTGAACTCCTCCTCCAACTGATCGGGGCGCAGCACCAGATGGCCCTCAGAGATGGTGAACTGACGGACGCGGATCAGACCGTGCATCTCGCCGGAATCCTCGTTGCGGAACAGCGTGGAGGTCTCGCCCAGACGCATGGGCAGATCACGGTAGGAGCGCTGGCGGTTGAGATAAGCCTGATACTGGAAGGGGCAGGTCATGGGACGCAGAGCGAAGCACTCCTTCTCCTCATCGTGAGGATCGCCCAGAATGAACATGCCGTCCAGATAGTGATCCCAGTGACCGGAAATGCGGTACAGGTCACGCTTGGCCATCAGGGGGGTCTTGGTCAGCAGATAGCCGCGCTTCTGCTCCACATCCTCCACCCAGCGCTGCAGCAGCTGGATGGTACGGGCACCCTTGGGCAGCAGAATGGGCAGGCCCTGGCCGATGGAATCCACGGTGGTGAAATACTCCAGTTCACGGCCCAGCTTGTTGTGATCGCGCTTGAGGGCCTCCTCGCGCTGCTGGATGTAGGCATCCAGATCATCCTTCTTGGCGAAGGCCACACCGTAGATACGCTGGAGCATCTTACGGTTGGAGTCGCCGCGCCAGTAGGCGCCGGTGGCGGAGGTCAGCTTGATGGCATTGCCCTTGATACGGCCGGTGGAATCCAGATGGGGACCGGCGCACAGGTCGGTAAAGTCACCCTGCTTGTAGAAGCTGATGACGGCATCCTCAGGCAGATCGTTGATCAGTTCCACCTTGTAGGGCTCATCCTTCATCAGCTCCAGAGCCTCAGCGCGGGGCAGCTCAAAGCGCTCCAGCTTCAGCTTCTCCTTGCAGATCTTGCGCATCTCGGCTTCCAGTGCCTCCAGATCCTCGGGCGTGAAGGGCCGGGGGGTATCAAAATCGTAGTAAAAGCCGGTATCAATGCTGGGGCCGATGGCCAGCTTCACCTCGGGGTGCAGGCGCTTCATAGCCTGAGCCAGCACATGGGAGCAGGTATGCCAATAGGTGCGGCGGTACTCCTCATTTTCAAAGGTATAGATGTTTTCTTCGCTCATGGTTCATTTCCTCCTTGCAATTTGGGGCAGGACATAAAAACCTCACCCCTGATCGGTTTCAGGGGTGAGGTAACAAGACATTACTCCACGGTTCCACCCTGCTTACGGATGCGCGCATCCGTCGCTCGTGTTCTCTGTAACGGGAGAGCCCGGCCCGGCCTACTGATCTCTGTTCGGCGGGCAGCTCGGAGGCGGTACTGTTCTGCGTCCGGTCAGGCCCCTCACACCAAAGTGGGGCCCTCTCTGAGACGTTTCGCAGGCAGCTTCCTCGTCAAAGCCATTGAATATGATAGTATATCTTAGCACTCCCGACTCCGTTTGTCAACGGGAGAACGCCTATGCTTCCAGCATTTCCGTCAGCTGTGCCGCGCAGTCGGCAATGCGCTCCACGCCCTGCCGCTCCAGCACTTCCCGGTCCCGAAAGCCCCAGCTGACGGCCACCAACGCAAGACCTGCATTGCGGGCCGTGGCCACATCCACATCGCTATCGCCCACATAGACGGCCTCCTCCCGGCTGACCTCCAGCTGTTCCAGCGCATACCACACCAGACCAGGATCCGGCTTGGTGGCCATACCGGGCAGCCCCGCCCCAAAAACGGGGATACCAGGAAAAAACCGCTCCCCCAGTGCGCAGGCCGAGGTGTGGGGCTTATTGGTCACGATAGCCACCTTTACACCCAGTTCCCGCAGGTGCGCCAGCACCTCTCCCACGCCGGGATACAGATCGGTCCTGACGCAGTTGTGCTGCCGGTACCAGGCGCGAAAATCCTGCACCAGTTTCTCTTCCCTTTGGGCGTCCACACGTCCCGCCAGCGCACGACTCATCAGCTTCACCGCTCCATCCCCCACAAAAGACCGGATTTCCTCCGTGGTACGGGGCGCAAAATTGTTTTCCACCAGAACATGGTTCACTGCATCCCGCAGGTCCTCCAGTGTGTCCAGCAGGGTGCCGTCCAAATCAAATAATACTGCCCGATATTTCATCGCTCTGCTCCTTTTGACAAAAGCCACCATCTCACACATCAAAACAGGGAGGCCGAAGCCTCCCTGTTATAGGTTCCATTTAAGCCTTCTTCTTGCTCTTGAGGAAGGCACCCAACAGCATGATCGCCGCAAAGACGATCACATAGTACAGCACCTTCATGCGATAGGTGTAAATGCAGGAGAAGCACATAAACAGGCAGCACAGGATGGCCAAAACAGGCATCACAATGCGCTTGCTGGTAGGCAGTTCCTTATCCTTCATCATCTGCAGGAAGATGGGGATGTACATGGCATACAGAGTGATGATGGGCAGCTCCGAGGAGTCAAAGCTGAAGGGGCCAAACCAGGGATCGGTCAGATTGGCGCCGAAGAAGTACACCAGCCACAGAGCGCTGGTCAGCAGACCCACAACGGATGCATTGGTGGGCATACCGGTGGTGCCATCCACATTCTTGAACATGGTCAGACGGGGATAATCACCCTCACGGACCAGATCATACATGCTTCGGGAGCAGGAAACGGTCAGACCGTTACAGGTGCCCCAGCAGGAGATAACCACAAACACGAAGATCAGCACGCCGCCCACATTGCCAAAGATATTCTGGAATGCCAGCTTGGCACCGGCCTGGCCATTCTCCATCATAACACTGCTCTCCAGTGCACCGGCCAGACCAATGTAGTAGATGACATATACTGCCACCACGATCAGGGCGCCGATGATCAGAGCACGGGGCATATTGCGCTTGGCATCCTTCAGCTCAGAGCCGATGGAGGTAGCACAGATCCAGCCCTCATAGGCGAAGGACAGGGACACCACACCGGCAAACAGGCCGGCAGCAGGCATCACATCGGGGTTCACCACAGTGGAGAAGTTTTCCACCATCTGACCGTTGGTCAGACCCACCACAGTACCCACCACTGCCATCAGCAGCAGAGGAATCAGCTTCAGAGTGGTGGTGGACATCTGGAACTTACCGGCCAGCTTGGGAGCCAGTGCATTCATGGCATAGGTCAGGCTCAGGAAAGCCAGAGACAGCACCATCACATTGGTGCTGGCAGGGCCCCAGCTGTCGCCGCCGATCAGCACACCCACATAGCGGGCAGGCAGCCAGCTGAGAACAGACACCAGAGCAGGGTAATAGATCACACTGGTAAACCAACCCATGTAATAGGCATAATTCTTGCCGCAGTAGGCCTTGGTATAGCCCACCAGACCATCTGCATCATTATACCGACCGGCGACGATGCCGAAGGTATAGGTGCAGATGATCATGACGATACCGGTAACCAGCCAGGACAGAATGCCGATCATCATGTTGCCGCCGGTGGCCTTCAGAACAGTCTCTGCCTTGAAGAACACGCCGGAGCCGATCACTGTGCCCACCACCATGGCGATGGCTACGGGCAAACCGTATCTCTTTTCCATAACAAACAATTCCTTTCAAAGGTTTTCTCGGATGAGAATATGTTTCGGGAGCCTCTCCCGGGATATACCATTTTTGTTTACACGTTAAAACGGAAGTAGATCATGTCGCCATCCTTGACTACATACTCCTTGCCCTCGGCACGGAGCAGCCCCTTCTCCTTGGCGGCGGCCACGCTGCCGCAGGCCATCATCTCATCGAAGTGGATGGTCTCGGCGCGGATGAAGCCGCGCTCAATGTCGGAGTGGATCTTACCGGCAGCCTGAGGTGCCTTGGTGCCGCGGCGGATGGTCCACGCGCGACACTCATCCTTACCGTAGGTCAGGAAGGAGATCAGCCCCAGCAGCTCATAGCTGCACTGGATCAAACGGTCCAGGCCGGACTTCTCAATGCCCAGTTCCTCCAGGAACATGGCACGGTCCTCTTCCTCCAGCTCGGCGATATCCTGCTCCAGCTTGGCACAGATAGGCAGCACCTGAGCGCCCTCCTTCTCCGCCAGCTGACGGACCTGCTCAAAATAGGGGTTGGCTGCCTGATCGGCAAAGCCGGCCTCATCCATGTTTGCCGCATAGATGATGGGCTTGAGACTCAGCAGGTCTGCCGTCTCCACGATGGCCATATCACTCTCGTCACATTCGAAGGTACGGGCGGACTTACCGGCATCCAGATGCTGGGCCAGTGCGCGGAACACCTCTGCCTCGTGCAGGAACTTCTTATCGCCCTTGGCAGCCTTGGTGGCCTTATCTACCCGACGGTTCACCATCTCCAGGTCGGCCATCACCAGCTCCAGATCAATGGTCTCAATATCCCCCAGGGGATCTACCGGCACATTGGTGCCGGCATCGGCCACCACATGCATGATGTTCTCATCGTCGAAGCAGCGCACCACATGGACAATGGCATCGGTGCGGCGGATATTCTCCAGGAACTTGTTGCCCAGGCCCGCGCCCTGGCTGGCTCCCTTCACCAGACCAGCGATATCCACGAACTCCACCACGGCAGGAGTTTTCTTGTCGGGCTCATACATCTCTGCCAGCTTATCCAGCCGCTCATCCGGCACTGCCACCACGCCCACATTGGGCTCAATGGTGCAGAAGGGATAGTTGGCGCTCTCCGCCCCGGCATTGGTGATGGCATTGAACAGGGTGCTCTTGCCCACGTTGGGCAGACCCACGATACCTAATTTCATGACTTTTCCGTTCTCCTTTATGACACAGGCACCCTCAAAAACCGGCTCTCCTGCGATTCATCCTGTTAACTAAGTATAAAGCGATAGTTTAGTGTATCATGTTTTTTTTCGGATTTCAACTGCCAATCCCCGGCTTTCCTCCATTTCCTTTCCATTTTCTTCCCGCAGACAAAATACACCCCGGAGCTGCTTGCCCCGGGGGTATGTCGGTCAACTTCTCTTTTTTCTGCCCAGCAGATACAGCGTCAGGCATATGCCGCCGCCCAACAGGATCAGCAGCAGGATCATCACCGCGCAGTGGAGGAAGAAGATATCCGGCAGGATCCGGATCACCGGATCGGTATAGGCGTTGAAGATCCAGTAGTCATTGTCAAAAAAGATCTCGTGGAAGGTGACAAAGGCCCAATCCCAGTTGATGGCCACCGCCGCCCCTACCACCACCGGCAGCGCCGGTGTCAGCACCGCGGCCCGCAGAAGGTATCCATTCCCCTGCCTGCGCAGCCACACCGTACCCGCCACCGCCAGCAGAAGGCTGATCAGCGCCAGATACTCAATGGTCACAAAGATCACCTTGACCTCCTCAAAATGGATGCGGCCGGTATCCGACATGGGGAAATCCGGCATTTCCAGCCGGTCCGGTCCCCAGAAGTTCTGATAGTCAATGAGAATATCATAGTTCTCCCGGATCTGCTGCTCCGTATAAGCGGTCCGCTCCGCCAGCTCCATCTGTTCCATCTCCCAATAGTATAGGGGACGGAAATTCAGTGTGATCACCACGGAAGCCGCAATGATAAAGATCGCCCACAGGCCACCCAACAGCCACTGCTTCATACCGCATCCCTCCTTGTGCGATTCCTCGTTTTTCCCATTGTACCATGCCCGTCGGCTCGGCACAACAATTTCCTTTTTCTTTCCGGGGGCGGTTTTCAAAACAGATATCCTGTGCTATTATAGGGCAAAACACAACTTTTTCTCAGGAGGGACTTCCATGAACGAGCAGTTTGAACAACAGCAGCCTCAGGGCTCCGATATGGTATTCTTCTCCCCGGATATGCTGAAGCTGATGGAGCAGAAACGCCGCCAGACGCAGGAGCGGCTGGAGGACTGCCGCCAGGCCGCCGAAAGCGGTGACGGGCACCATCAGGTCCAGATGGGCCTGCACTACCTCTACGGCACCGACGGCGTGGAGAAAGATCCGCAGCAGGCCTTCTACTGGTTCTCCCAGACGGCACCGGACGATCCGGTCGGCCTGTACTGGCTGGCCATCTGCTATGACAACGGCAGCGGCGTGCATCGGGATCCGGACCGGGCCTTCCGCCTGTTCCGGGAATCGGCGGAGATGGGCTATGCCCCCGCCCAGTGCGATCTGGGTGTCTGCTACGAAAACGGACAGGGCTGCCAGGCGGACATTGAGACCGCCATGGACCTGTACCGACAGGCCGCCGAGCAGGACTATCCCATGGCCAAGTGCAATCTGGGGGCTCTGTACTATTTCGGTGCCGGCATCCAGCAGGACTATGCCATGGCTGTGCAATATTTCTCCGAGGCCGCCGAGGCCCGTCTGCCCCGGGCACAGCATCTACTGGGTTTGTGCTACGAGTTCGGCAACGGGGTGGAAGAGGATGCCCGCAAAGCCTTTTTGCTCTACAGCGAATCCGCCAAGTCCGGCTACCCCGATGGCCAGTGCGCCATGGGTGTCCTGTACCATCTGGGCAAAGGCGTAGAGCGGGATGAACAGAAGGCGGCGGAGCTGTTTCGCAAGGCCGCCGAGGGCGGTCTTCCCCGGGCCTGGTACTTTTTGGGCAAGAGCTACGACAACGGCTACGGTGTGGAGGAAAACCACGAGGAGGCCTTCCGCTGCTATCTGGCCGCCAGCCAGAGCGGGTTCCCCAACGCCCTGTTTCAGGCCGCCCTCTGTTTCAGCCACGGCCACGGCACCCAGCAGAATCACACCCGGGCTTTCCAGCTGTTCCAGCAGGCCGCCGATGCCGGCCATGCTACCGCCGTCAGCTATCTGGGTCTGTGCTATGAGTGCGGGCAGGGGGTGGAGGAGGATCTGTCCCGGGCGGTGGAACTGTACCAAAAGGCTGCCGATATGGGCAGCGCCGAGGGTCAATGCAATCTGGCGGTGATGTACCGGCTGGGCCGCGGTGTGGAGAAAGACGACGAGAAAGCCGTGGAGTTCTTCCAGCAGTCGGCAGAGCAGGGCTTTGCCCGGGCGCAGCATCTGCTGGGACTCTGCTGCGAATTTGGAAACGGCACCCCCAAAGATCCCCAGCGGGCCGTCCGCCTGTACGGGCTGGCCGCCGCACAGGGATATCCCAATGCGCTGCGGGCGCTGGGTGTCTGCTATGAAAACGGTGTCGGCACGGAGCGGGATGCGGAGCAGGCCGCCCACTATTACCGGCAGGCTGCCCAGCTGGGGGATCACACCGCCCAGTACTATCTGGGCAACCTCTACTACTCCGGCGTCGGTGTGGAAAAGAATCCCCAAAAGGCTGTCCAGCTCTACCAGCAGGCAGCGGACGGAGATCACGCCGCCGCCCAATGTCAGCTGGGTTTCTGTTACGAGCGGGGCATCGGTGTAGAGAAGGATGTGATCCGGGCCTTCCACTGGTATAAGATCTCCGCCGAGGCCGGCGATGAGACCGCCTGCAACAATCTGGGTTTCTGCTACGAGCGGGGTCTGGGCTGCCAGGCCGATCCTGCCCAGGCTGCCCTCTGGTATCAGAAGGCCATCGATGGCGGCATGGCTCTGGCTCTGAAGAATCTGGGCCTGCTCTATGCCCACGGAAACGGCGTCCCCCAGGACCGCAAGCTGGCCATCCACTATCTGGAGCGGGCGGTGCAGGCCAACGTACGGGGCGCACAGGAGGAACTGGACAAGGTCCGCAAGGGACACCTCCAGCCCCAGCGCATCCTGCTGCTGATTGCCGGCTGTATCCTGACGGCCATGGCCATCCTCATGGGCGGCATGGTGCTGACACCCGATATGACGGATCTGCGGATCTATGTCCGCGGCCTCCTGCTCTTTACTGCCGGTGCCATCGCCAGTTTCACCCGGGCGCACCGGCTCAAGACCACCCCCGGCATGAGCTCCGTGGGCCGTATAGTCTGTCTGCTGGGCAGCATCCCGCTGATCTGCCTGGGCGGCATCTTCTGGGCCATCTTCGTCGATCCCTCCGAGCCCTTTGATCCCTCCTATGCCTGGTTAGGCGTCACTGTGGCAGGTGCCGGTGTGGTACTGCTTCTGAAATTCATCCGGGCAGGACGGGGCAAAAAATCCTGACCCTACATAAAAAGCTCCGGCATCCGAAGATGCCGGAGCTTTCTTATTTCTTAGTTTCTGCCGAAGAAGTAGTCATAGATGCTGCCGAACTGGTCAAAGCCGAAGTTGGGCATCTGCTGCTGACCCTGCTGGTTGTTCTGCTGGGTAGCCTCCTCGGCAGGCTGGGCATCAAAGGTGACGCTCAGGGTGATATATTCCCCATCCCGATACACCGTCATGCTGACCGTATCACCGGCCCGGTAATTCTTCTTTGCAGCCGTCAGATCGCTCATGGAGGTGATCTTCTTGTCCTCCACCTTGGTGATCACATCGCCCAGCCGCAGGCCGGCCTTATCCCCAGCGCCGCCATCCTTCACCGAGTAGACAAACACGCCCTCCGTGATGTCAATGCCAAACTGGGAAGCCATCTGCTCGGTCATGGTACCGGCATTGATGGACAGATAGGCCTTATTGGTCACCTGACCGTTCTCCATAATGTCCACGATCAGTGCCTGCACATCTCCGATGGGGATGGCGAAACCCAGGCCCTCCACCGCCGTATCGGAGTAACTGGAGTACTTGGCGGACACAATACCGATGGTCTCACCGTACAGGTTCACCAGAGGACCGCCGGAGTTGCCGGGGTTGATGGAGCAGTCCACCTGGATCATATTAAAGGGGGTGCCGTCCACATTGATGGCGCGGTTGCAGGAGGAGATGATGCCCTGGCTCATGGAGAAGGTCAGCTCGCCCAGAGGGTTGCCCACTGCCAGCACACTGTCGCCCACATTCAAAGAGGCGCTGTCACCCATCACCACAGCCTGCAGATCCTTTGCCTCCACCTTCAGCACTGCCAGATCGTAATCGCTCTCGCTGCCCACCAGCTTGGCGGGATAGGTATCCCCGTTATAGAGGGTAACATTGATGGTGCTGGCACCGGAGACCACATGGTGGTTGGTGGCGATATAGCCGTCCTCTGTGATGATAAAGCCGCTGCCGGAGGAGGCAGATTCCACCTTCTGACCAAAGATGTTGGTGGACACAGAGGAGACATTGATGCTGACCGCCGAGTTGACCGTGGCGGCATATACCTCCGCCGGGGTCATCAGGGTCTGCCCGTCTACCTTCTTGATCTCCACCTCAGACACAGTGCGGCCGCTCTCCTGCAGCGTCGCCGTACCCAGACCCATTCTGTCGGCCAGCACACTTCCGCCAAAGCCGCAGATGCCGCCCACCAGCGCACAGACCAGCACCAGCGCCGTCACCTTCATGGCGGCAGTCGGCTTCTTCCGGGTCGGCCGGATGGGCTCAATATACTGTCCGTCAGGCTGATACAGATTGTCCTGCTGATGATTCTGTCCATCAAAATAATCGTTATTCATCATACGAAAAACCTCCTTGTGTTTTATGCACACTTCTTCCGTTCCTGCGTCCCGCCACTTTTTCTGCGGCGCCGCTTGTTCGGACCGGAAAAATATAGTATACTGTCCTCACTTCCGGGAGTTTCTTCCCCCGGTGTCTAATTCTATCATACCCAACAATCTTAATTATAGCTTTAATTGTAAACAAAAGGGGGAAATTTTTTTGCTGCGACTGGATCAATTAAAACTGCATCCGGGGGATGATACGGCGCTGCTGATCCGGCAGGCCGCCCGGCTGCTGCATATTCCGCCCCAGCAGATCCTCTCCCTGCAGATCCTCCGTAAGGCGGTGGATGCCCGCCGTCCGCTGCAGCTGGTGTATACGGTAGCTGTATCCCTGAAGCAGGAGCAGCAGGTGCTCAAGCGCTGCCGGGACAAGCGGGTCAGTCTCTACCAGCCGCAGGAGTACCGGCTCCCCGCCCCGCTGCCGGCCCCCGGGATCCCGCCGGTGGTGGTGGGTGCCGGCCCCGCCGGTCTCTTCGCCGCCCTGCTGCTGGCCCGCTGCGGTCTGCGCCCCATTCTCCTGGAGCGGGGCCAGCCGGTGGAGCAGCGCCAGCAGGATGTGACCGCCTTCTGGCGCACCGGTGTGCTCAACCCCGAGAGCAATGTTCAGTTCGGTGAGGGCGGCGCCGGCGCCTTTTCCGACGGCAAGCTGAACACCGGCACCAAGGACCTGCGCCACAGCTGGATCCTGCAGCAGCTGGTGGATTGCGGTGCACCGGACACCATCCTCACCGATGCCAAGCCCCACGTGGGCACCGACCGGCTCCACATCGCCCTGCAGAATCTGCGCCGTCAGCTGCAGGAGTTGGGTACCGACATCCGCTTTGGCCACAGGCTGACGGGTCTCACCGTCGCAGACGGCGCCGTCACCGGTCTGACGGTGCAGGGCCCCGATGGACCTTACGATCTGCCGGCCCGACAGGTGATACTGGCACTGGGGCACAGTGCACGGGACACCTTCCGCCTGCTGTACGAGACGGGCCTTGCCATGGAGCAAAAGCCCTTTGCCGTGGGCGTGCGCATTGAGCAGCGGCAGGCGGACATGGATGCCGCCCAATACAAAGAATATGCCGGGCATCCTGCGCTGCCCGCCGCCAGCTACAAGCTGGCCTGTCACCTGCCCAACGGCCGCAGCGCCTTCTCCTTCTGTGTCTGTCCTGGCGGACAGGTGGTGGCTGCCGCCTCTGAAGCAGGCCGGGTGGTCACCAACGGCATGAGCGAATATGCCCGGGATCGTGAGAACATCAACGGCGGCCTTCTGATCAATGTGACGCCGGAGGATTTCGGCAGCGACCATCCGCTGGCCGGCATCGAATTCCAGCGCCGGCTGGAGGAAGCCGCCTACCGGCTGGGTGGCGGCGACTATACAGCCCCCTGCCAGCGGGTGGAGGACTTCCTGCTGCACCGCCCCTCCACCGGCCCCGGCGCCGTGATGCCCAGTTACACCCGCACCGTCCGCTGGACGGACCTGCACGCGTGTCTGCCGGACTTCATCAGCCAATCGCTGGAGCAGGCCCTGCCCCTTCTGGAGCAGAAACTCTCCGGCTATGCCCAGCCCGATGCTCTGCTGACGGCTGTGGAAACCCGTTCCTCCTCCCCGGTTCGTATCCTGCGGGACGAGAGCGGCCAATCCAATATCCGGGGTCTGTACCCCTGCGGCGAGGGCGCCGGCTATGCCGGCGGAATCCTGTCTGCCGCCGCCGACGGTATGCGTACCGCCGAGAAAATCCGGGAGGTCTTTGCCCAATGAGAAAAATTGCTGTTGTGGATGTATTCTTCTCCCCCGAACATCTGGAAACCATCCGCCAAACTGCCCAGCGCTGCGGCTTTGCCGTGGATTTCTATACCGACGGAGTCCTGCCCGTCCAGCGGGCCGGGGAGTATGAGATCATGTATGGCCGCTGCCCGGCCGATACCCTGCGCCAGGCGGCCGCCCTCAAGTGGTTCTGCTGCAGTTTTGCCGGCGCAGACGACTATCTGTCTGACGATGTCTATCCCCATCCCGGCGTACTCCTGACCAACTCCTCCGGTGCCTACGGCCCCACCATCGCCGAGCATATCATCATGGTGACTCTGATGCTGCTGCGGCAGATGCCCTATTTCCAGGAGGTGGTCCGCCAGAAAAAGTGGCTGCGCAGCGGCTCCATGCGGTCCATCAGCGGCAGTTCCATCACCGTGGTGGGTACCGGCGACATCGGCACCAACTTTGCCCGTCGGGCCAAGGCCATGGATGCCCGCATCATCCGCGGTGTGCGCCGCAGCCAAAAGCCCTGCCCACCGCATTTTGACGAGGTCTATACCACCGATCAGCTGGATGAGATCCTGCCCAAGACCGAGATTCTGGTGCTGGCGCTCCCCTCCACCCGGGAAACGGTGGGCATCCTCTCCCGGGAGCGGATCGCCCTGCTGCCGGAGGATGCCATTGTGGTGAATGTAGGCCGCGGCACCGCCGTGGATCAGGATGCCCTGATGGAGGCTCTCAACTCTGGGCGCATTGCAGGTGCCGCCCTGGATGTGGTGGTGCCGGAGCCCCTGCCCCCCGAGCACCCTCTGTGGGACACGAAAAACCTGCTGCTGACCACCCATATCTCCGGCAATTTCTCTCTTGGCATCACCCGGGATCTGGATGTGAAGCTGTTCTGCGAGGATCTGGAAAACTACACCGCCGGTCGGCCTCTGGAGCGTCTGGTGGACCGAAAACTGGGTTATTAACCGGCACTTTCAGCCGGGTCATCCTGCGGGATGACCCGGTTTTCGTTTTCCCACTTGTTATTGGCGCAAAAATAGTGTATAATAAGGCGAATTACTATGCAAAAAAGTAACTTAGTCCTATTCAGAAAGGAAGTCAGTTATATGATCAAGATCCAAACCCCTCAGGGTGAGATCAGCGTCAGCAGCGCCGTATTCACCAACATCACCGGTGCCGCCGCCACCAACTGCTTCGGCGTCAAGGGCATGGCCTATCGCAGCATGACCGATGGTCTGGTGCATCTGCTGCGCCGTGAAGCAATGGGCAAGGGCGTCGATATCACTTACAACGAGGATAATACCGTCTCCATCGAGCTGCACATCATCGTGGAGAACGGCGTCAACATCACCACTGTCTGCCGCTCCATCATGAGCGAGGTCAAGTATGTGGTCACCAAGAATACCGGCGTTACCGTCCGCGAGGTCAATGTCTTCGTGGACTCCGTCAACTAAAGGAGAGAGAACATGGTAGATAGAATCAACGGCGGCGCCTTCAAGCAGATGGTGCTCTTCGGCTCCGCCTGTGTCTCTCTGCAGAAGCAGAGCATTAACGACCTGAACGTGTTCCCCGTTCCCGACGGCGACACCGGCACCAACATGAGTCTGACCATCCAGACCGCCGCCACCGAGCTGCGCAAGAGCGAGCCCGCTGCCATCGGCGATGCCGCCAAGATCACCGCCTCCGCCCTGCTGCGCGGTGCCCGCGGCAACTCCGGCGTTATCCTGTCCCTGCTGTTCCGCGGTCTGTCCAAGGCCCTGAAGGGTCTGGAGGAGGCCGACGGTGTGCAGCTGGCCGCCGCCCTTAACGAGGGTGTCTCCACCGCATACGGTGCCGTGATGAAGCCCGCCGAGGGCACGGTGCTGACCGTCTCCCGTCTGGCTGCCAAGCGCGCCGTGGAGGCCGCCGAGGAGTGCAACAGCGTGGAGTATGTGCTGGAGCAGGCCATTGCCACCGGCTATGAGACTCTGGAGCAGACCATTGAGATGAACCCCGTGCTGAAGAAGGCCGGCGTCGTGGATGCCGGCGGCAAGGGCTATCTGGTGATTCTGGAAGGTATGCTGCGCTGCCTGCGCGGCGAGGAGATGCCCGAGGGCTCCGATGAGCCCGTGCAGGAGAAGGCGGATTTCGCCGCCCTCAGCGAGGAGGACATCACCTTCACCTTCGATACCGTCTTCATCGTCCGCAAGACCGGCGAGAAGTCCCTGCAGCCCCTGCGGGAGTATCTGGACAGCATCGGTGATTCTCTGGTGATCGGCGAGGACGATGAGTCCTTTAAGGTCCATGTCCATACCGACATCCCCGGCAGCGCCCTCAACGAGGCCCAGAAGTACGGCACGCTGGAGCTGGCCAAGATCGAGAATATGCGCACCCAGGCCGCCGATCTGGCTGCCGGCCGTCAGGCACAGAGTACCGATGATCTGGAGAAGATCGAGGAGGAGCTGGAGTCCGGCTCCAACGGCATCGCTCCCGCCGAAAAGGCATACGGTTTCCTCTCCGTCTGCGCAGGTGACGGTATGGCCGCCATCTTCCGTGATCTGGGTGTGGACCGCATCGTCTCCGGTGGTCAGACCATGAATCCCTCCACCGAGGACATTCTGAAGGAAGTCAATCAGACTCCCAGTGAGACGGTCTTCGTGCTGCCCAACAACAAGAACATCATCATGGCCGCCGAGCAGTGCGTGGGCCTGACGGAGAAGAACGTGATCGTGGTCCCCACCACCACCGTGGCACAGGGCATTTCCGCCATGATCAGCCCCGGCCTGGAGCTGGAGGAATCCGGCGATCCTCAGGTGGTCCTGCAGAACATGATGGAGGCCGCCGGGTTGGTGACCACCGCACAGATCACCTATGCCGCCCGCAACTCCGACTTTGATGGTTTCGCTATCAACGAGGGGGACTATCTGGCCCTGCTGGAGGGCAAGCTCTTCGGCACCGACCAGGAGATCAGCCAGCTGCTGCAGAATCTGGCCCAGAAGGCCGCCGAGACCGGCGCCGAGTATATCCATATCTTCTACGGTGAGGATGTAACGGAAGCCGATGCACAGGCTGCTACAGAGCTGTTCCAGTCCACCTGCCCCGACGCCGAAGTCAGCATGTACTATGGCGGCCAGCCTGTGTACTACTATATCATCTCTATGGAGTAATCCCGATTCCAACAAAAGACCCGCAGCCATCGGCTGCGGGTCTTTTCTTTTTCACATGGTCTGTTCCGGCAGGCATACCGTGAAAGTAGTTCCCTCTCCAGGTCGGGACTGCACCGCAATGGTTCCGCCGCACAGTTGAACTGCCCGGCGCACAATGGCCAGTCCCAATCCGTTTCCCGCCGATTGGCCGGCGGTATCCGCCTTATAGAACTTATCATAGATGCGCTGCAGGGTCTCCTCCTCCATGCCGATGCCGCTGTCAGCCACCGTCACCTCAACCCCCTCTGCTCCGCGGCGCAGAGTCACGGAGATAGTGCCGCCGGCGGGGGTAAAGCGGATGGCATTGGCAATAAGGTTGGACCAGATGTGGCTGATCAACTCCTCGTTTCCGTAGTAACGCACCGGCTCCAGTTCACCGTCCAGCGTGATCTCCTTCTCCAGCCAGGCCCGCTCCTGCAGATGGATGCACTGGCGGATCTGCTCGTCCAGCGCATACTCCTCCTTGCCGGAGACGATCTCCGTGTTCTCATACTGGGTCAGCAGCAGAATATTGGTGGACATGGCCGCCAGCCGCTCCGATTCCCGGATGATGGTGTCCGTATAAGTGCGCCGCTGCTCTGCAGTCAGATGCTCACTCTGCAGCAGGCGGGCGAACCCGCGGATGGAGATGATGGGGGTCTTGAACTCGTGGGAGAAGGTGTTGACAAAGTCTGTGCGCAGGATCTCCAGACTATTCAATTCCTCTGCCATCTTATTGAAGCCCCGGACGAACTCACCAATCTCCCACTGGTTCTTCCGCTCCGGAACCCGGACGGTAAAATCGCCGTCTGCGATCATGCGGGTGGCTGTCATCAATTCTGACAGGGGCCGCAAAAACCAGATGCCGATCAGGATAGACAGCACCGTACCCATAATGATACTGACCGCCAGACCGATCAACGGGATCCAGATGCTGTAGGCATCCGGCCGCAGGCTGATATCAAACAGGGAGACGATATACTCGATCAGCGCGTACAGGGCCAGTGCCAGCAGCACAGAGATGCAGATGAATACCAGCACCAGTACGATCATGGTCAGCCGCAGGGAGGAGCCGGCTTTGCGTGTCTTTTTACGCATGACTCTCCTCCTTCAGCATGCCCATGTAGCCAAAGCCACGGATGGTGCGCAGTTCGAAATCCGGATTGTCCCGGAATTTCTCCCGCAGGCGGGACACATAGACTTCCACCGTGTGTTCATCCACATCACTGTCCATATTCCACAGCTCATCAATCAGCTGCCGCTTGGTAAACAGAGTGCTGGGATAGGACAACAGCTTGTACAGCAGCAAAAATTCCTTGGCGGTCAGCTGCTCTGTTCCACCGGGACCGGTCACCTGAAAGGCGTTGTAGTCCAACACAGTGCTGCCCACCGTCAGACGGTGCTCCGTGGCGCTGCGGTAACGACGCAGCAGGGCGGTAATGCGCCAGAGCATCTCCTCCTCATCCACCGGCTTGACCATATAATCATCCGTTCCCGACTGGAAGCCCTTCCGCTTGTCCTCCTGAGTGACCCGAGCGGTCACCATCAGCACCGGCAGATCGCTGTTGCCCTCCCGCAGGGTGCGGGTGAAGGCATAGCCGTCCATCCGGGGCATCATCACATCCACGATGGCCAGATCGATCTGCTGGTGGTCCATCACCTCCAGCGCCTCCAAACCATCTCCGGCAGGCCAGGGGGTATATCCGGCACCGCGCAGCACTTCACACATCAGCAGGCGCGCGCTGGCATCATCCTCTACCACAAGAATATTGAACACGGGAAATCCTCCTCTCTCCACTCTGTTCCTTCTGGCGCTATCTTACCACACCTCTTTTCAAATTGCGAGTCCTTCTGCTATTTTGAGGTTCATTTGAGGCATATACGTTATTGTTTGTATTATAATGTGAAATTACGCCTTTTGAGAAGGAGCGTGTTACTGTGAGCAAGCCTGTATATATCACCTGCGACAGCACCTGCGATCTGCCGCCGGCTCTGCTGGAGCGCTTTCAGATTCGCTTTGCCCCGTTGACCATCACCCTGGGAGAGGAAAACTTTCTGGATGACGGCAGCTTTACGACCCAACAGCTCTATGCCCGCTTTCGGGAGGATGGTACGCTGCCTCAGACAGCGGCCGTCAGCCCCCAGGCCTTCATGGATTTCTTCCGTCCTCTGCTGGAGGAGGGCTATGAGATCGTCCACATCGATCTGAGCAGCGAACTGTCCTCCACCTATCAGAATGCCTGTCTGGCCGCCATGGAGCTGGAGGATGTGGGCGCCGTCCATGTGGTGGACAGCCGGCATCTGACGGCCAGTGCCGGTCTGCTGGCCCTGCACGGCGCGGATCTGCGGGATCAGGGTGTCTGCGCCGCCGATATCGCCGCCCGGCTGCGGGAGATGACCGCCCGGCTGGACACCAGCTTCGTGCTGGATACATTGGACTATATGTGGAAGGGCGGCCGCTGCAGCGGTATCGCCGCGCTGGGCGCCAACCTGCTGAAGCTGAAGCCCTGCCTGGAAATGCGCGACGGTGCTCTGGTGGTATGCAAAAAATACCGCGGCTCCATTGAGAAGGTCTATCGGCAGTACATTGCCGAACGGCTCAGCGGGAAAGAGGTCGCGGCAGACTATGTCTTTCTGGCCCACTCCGGCCAGGTGGATGAGGCACTGCTGGAAGAGCTGACTGCACTGGTCAAAGAACTGACCTGTGCCCGGGAGATCTTTTTAATCCAGGCCGGCTGCACCATCTCCTCCCACTGCGGACCCAAGACACTGGGCGTCCTGTTTTTGCGCAAAGCATAGTCAAAATACACATAGTTCGCCCCCGCAGCAGGTTCTGCTGCGGGGGTTTTTCAGGATTTTCACCGTTTTTTGCCATTTTTGTTGTGCCGTGCAAAATTATTCTTGAATAATCTGTTATAATATAGTAAACTTTTATAAATTGACATTTTTGGAAAGCGAAGTGAATGTATTATGAACAGCGCATCCCTACAGATTCTCATTGCCATGGTGGTTTATATGGCCGCCGTTGTGGCCATCGGTCTGGTCTATGCCAAGCGCGCCAACGCCAGCTCCGAGAACTATTTCCTGGGCGGCCGCTCTCTGGGTCCCTGGGTCACCGCCATGAGTGCTGAGGCCTCCGACATGAGTGGTTGGCTGCTGATGGGCCTGCCCGGTGTCGCCTACTGGTGCGGTCTGGCCGATGCCGCCTGGACCGCCATTGGTCTGGCTGTGGGTACTTATCTGAACTGGCTGATCGTGTCCAAGCGCCTGCACCGCTACAGCATCCGGGCCAACAACTCCATCACGCTGCCTGAGTTCTTCTCCAACCGTTTCCACGAGAAGAAGAAGCTGATCTGCACCCTGGCCGCTCTGTTCATTCTGATCTTCTTTACCGTATATGCCTCCAGCTGCTTCGTCACCTGCGGCAAGCTGTTCTCCTCCCTGTTTGGCACCTCCTATGTTCCCATGATGATCCTGGGTGCCATCTTCGTGTTGGTGTACACCGTACTGGGTGGTTTCCTGGCTGAGAGCGCCTCCGACTTCATGCAGGGCGTTGTCATGTTCGTGGCACTGAGTGTGGTCATTACTGTGGGTACCATTCAGGCCGGCGGTTTCGGTGCCGTACTGGAAAATGCCAAGTCCATCCCCGGTTTCTTTGAGTTCTTCGGTCTGGCCACTCCCCAGCTGGGCACGGATGGTCTCCAGCAGGTGGTCAGCGGTGCTCCCGTTTTCGGCGAGGCCTCTGAATACGGTCTGCTGAAGATCTGCTCCATGATGGCATGGGGTCTGGGCTACTTCGGTATGCCTCAGGTCCTGCTGCGTTTCATGGCCATCCGCAAGGAGAGCGAGCTGACCCTGTCCCGCCGCATCGCCATGATCTGGGTGGTGATCTCCCTGGCCGCCGCCGTGTTCATCGGCATCGTGGGCAGACACATTTTCCCCACCGCACACCTGTCCGCTTCCGATGCAGAGAACATCTTCATCACCCTGTCCACCAGTTTCCTGCCTCCCCTGCTGGCCGGTTTCGTGATGGCCGGTATCCTGGCCGCCACCATCAGCTCCTCCGACTCCTACCTGCTGATCGCCGCCTCCGCCTTCGCCAAGAACATCTATCAGGGTGTGGTGAAGAAGGATGCTACCGACCGTCAGGTGATGACCATGTCCCGCATCACCCTGCTGGTGATCGCCGCCATTGCCGTATTCATTGCACTGGATGAGGACAGTGTCATCTTCAACATCGTGTCCTTTGCCTGGGCCGGTTTCGGTGCCACCTTCGGACCTCTGATGGTCTTCTCCCTGTTCTGGAAGCGCATCAACCGCGCCGGTGCCATCGCCGGTATGGTGGGCGGTGCCGGTATGGTCTTCCTGTGGAAGCTGGTCATCAGCGGCCTCGGCGGAGCCTTCGCCATCTACGAACTGCTGCCCGCCTTCATCTTCTCCTCCCTGTGCATCGTTGTGGTCTCTCTGCTGACCGCTCCTCCCGCTCAGGAGATCGTGGACGACTTCGAGGCCGTCCGCTCTGGCAACGTCCAGTAAAATACTACAAAATACTTCGATCCTGTGTGGCGTTGCCGCACAGGATCTTTTTTACGAAAAATTACCAAAATATTCATATCTAAATGTTGTTTTTTATGATATACTGGGAAAAAGATCACCGATAAGGAGGATCACCCCCATGATGATCGAGAAAACCACCCAGGTGCACCTGAAGGATGTACAGCAATCTACCCATCACAACAAGGAGCTGGCAGAAGGGATGCTGCGGGTCAATCATCTGTATCGCAGCGCACTGAAGGTGGCTGTCACCCAAATTGAAATTCTGGATGAGGAGTTCGCCTCTCTCAATGACCACTCCCCCATCCACCATATCGAATACCGCATCAAATCCGCCGACAGCATCCGGCAGAAGCTGGAGCGCCGCGGCCACGAGGTCACGGTGGACAACATCTTCACCCACATACAGGATGTGGCAGGTATTCGCGTCATCTGCAACTATCTGGATGACATCTATTACCTGCGCAGCCTGCTGACCCGCACGGAATCTTTCCACGTGCTGCGGGAATCCGATTACATCAAAGAACCCAAAGAATCCGGTTACCGAAGCCTGCACCTGATCGTGGAGGTCCCCATCGTTATCTCCGAGGGCACGCTCCATCTGCCGGTGGAGATCCAGCTGCGGACCATCGCCATGGATATGTGGGCCAGCCTGGAGCACGAGATGCGCTACAAGTCGGATGAGGACCTGTCCGAGGTGGACATCTCCCGTCTGCGCCTGTGCTCAGAGGCCATCTACGAGGTGGATCGGGAGATGCAGAACATCTATCTGGGCTATGACCCGGAGTATCACGCCTGACAGAAAAAACTGCCGCACGGCCAAGCCGCGCGGCAGTTCTTTTTATTCTTATGCAGTAATTGCTCCAAAAGCAGAGACACCCAACACAGACAGCGCACCCATGATGCAGCCTGCCAGCAGCACACCGCCCATACAGGCCAACACGCTCTTCTTAAAGCCCATATCCAGCAGGCTTGCACCCAAAGTACCGGTCCATGCACCGGTGCCGGGCAGCGGGATACCCACAAAGATCAGCAGCGCCCAAAAGAGACCGCGCCCCGCCTTTTCCTGCAGTTTCTTACCGGCCCGCTCCCCCTTCTCCAAACAGAAGGTAAAGAACTTGCCGATCACCGGCTTGTCCTTGCCCCAGACCAGCACCTTCCGGGCAAAGAAGTAAATGAACGGCACCGGCAGCATATTGCCGACAATGGCAATCACATAGGTCAGGCCCAGGGGCAGTCCGAAGGCCACACCGTAGGGGATCGCGCCGCGCAGTTCGATCAGCGGCACCATGGAGACGAGAAAGACAATCAAAGCGTGTACAAACATAGCAAACCTCACATAATTCAGGATACGCCGATACCGCAGCAGACGATCTGCTGCGGTATCGCTATTCCCTTTACTGATTCAGCGCGTACTTCCGGGCATAGGCATCATATACATCGGCAAACTCCAGGCTGCCGCTGCGGATGTGCTCCAGATAATCGTGCAGATCCAGGCGCTCACCGGGAATCTGCAGCACGCAGCCGGCAATGTTGGAGCAGTGGTCGGCCACACGCTCCAGATTGGTCAGCAGGTCGGTCCAGATGAAGCCGGCCTCGATGCCGCACTCGCCATTCTGCAGGCGCAGGATGTGGCGGGTACGCAGCTGCTCCTTCAGGGTGTCCACCACCTGCTCCAGGGGCTCCACCTTCCGGGCGGCGTCCAGATCGTTGTCCACAAAGGCCCGCTCCGCCAGATCCACGATCTCACTCACGGCGCCGGTCAGCTGCTTCAGTTCCCACTGTGCCGCCTTGGAGAAGTGGATATCCTTATCCCGCAGCTCCTGTGCCGACTCCAATACGTTGACCGCATGGTCGGAGATGCGCTCGAAGTCGCCGATCATATGCAGCAACTCGCTGGTCTGAACATGGTCCTTCTCATTCAGGCCGCTGGAGGACAGTTTCACCAGGTAGGTACCCAGAATATCCTCATAATGGTCGGCGGCAGACTCGCCCTCCAGAATGGACTGGACACGATCCTTGTCGGTGCTCTTCAGTTCCAGCAGAGCATCCCGCAGCGCCTGAATGGAGATGGAGGCCATCTTTACGGTGACGGCGCGGCTGCGCTCCACAGCCAGAGCGGGAGTCACCAGCAGACGCTCGTCCAACTCGGAATCGATCTCCACCGTATTCTGTTCGGGGATCACCTTGTAAGCCAGTTTCTCCAGCAGAGCCGTGGACGGCAGCAGAAGGGCCGTGCACAGCAGATTGAAGATGGAGTGGGTCACGGCGATACCCAGCTGATCGATGGTCCCCTCCAGCAAGGGGATCTCCACCAGCATTGTGATCACCTGATAGACCGTCAGCCACACCACCGTACCGATGATGTTGAAGGACAGGTGCACCACAGCGGCGCGGCGGGCATTGCGGTTGGTTCCTACGGAAGACAGCATTGCCGTCACGCAGGTACCGATATTCTGACCCATAATAATGGGGATGGCAGCGCCGAAGGTCACCTGACCGGTGGAGGCCAGCGCCTGCAGAATACCCACAGCGGCGGAGCTGGACTGGATGATACCCGTCAGCACCGCACCGGCCAGCACACCCAGAACGGGGTTGGTAAACAGCAGCAGCATCTCACCGAACTCGGGAACCTCCCGCAGCCCAGCCACAGCGCCGGACATAGTATCCATACCGAACATCAGCACAGCAAAGCCCAGCAGGATCATGCCGGTATCCTTGCGTTTGCTGGATTTGCTCACCATATAGAACACGATACCGATCAGTGCCAACACCGGGGTAAAGGAGGTGGGCTTGAGCAGCTGCACAAAGAAGTTGGAGCTCTCAATGCCGGTCAGGCTGAAGATCCAGGCCGTCACCGTGGTGCCCACGTTGGCGCCCATGATCACATTGATGGCCTGACGCAGCGTCATCATACCGGAGTTGACGAAGCCCACCACCATAACCGTCGTCGCCGAGCTGGACTGGATCACAGCCGTCACAGCAAGGCCCGTGAGAAAACCGGCCAGCTTGCCGCTGGTCAGCCGGCCCAGCAGGGTCTTCAGACCGTCACCTGCACGCTGCTCCAGGGCATTGCCCATAAAGGTCATGCCGAACAGGAACAGGCTCAGGCCGCCAATCAGTTCCAATACATCAAACAGATCCATAACAGGAATCCTCCGTTTCAACAGTTCAAATCGAATCTATTCTAAGGATACCCCGTCTTTCTTAAATCTGAAAGCGGAAATATGTTAAATCTATGTAAAATGCAGAATTTTGTCATTTCACAGGAAAGCCGATCGAAATCCGATCGGCTTTCCCGGTATTCTCTTACAGTTGCGCCAGAATCCGTTCCACGGACTCTCCTGCCTTCCGGCAGACGGCATCCGGATCCAGCGTGGTATACACCCCATCCCGATAGAGGACTTTGCCGTCCACCATGGTCAGGCACACATCACTGCCCAGCGCAGAGAACACCACATTGTTCTCCATGCTGTGACAGGGATAGAGATAAGCCTTGTGGGCCACATCCAGCACGATCAAATCGGCGCGGAATCCCTCCTTCACCAGGCCGCAGTCCTCCCGCCCCTGAGCCAGAGCACCGGCCCGGGTAGCGGCATAGAGGGCCTGTCGGGGAGTGATGGCGGTGGGATCGCCGGTCGTCCCCTTAAAAAGGGCGGCAAACAGCTTCACTTCCTCCAACAGATTCAGATTATTGTTGCTGGCCACACTGTCGGTGCCCAACGCCACGTTAATGCCGCGCTCCAGCAGCTGCGGCGCAGGGCAGAAGCCGCTGGCCAGCTTCAGGTTGCTCATGGGGTTGCAGGCCACCGTAACCCCCTTCTCCAGCAGGATGTCCATATCCTCCGGCTCCACATACACGCAGTGGGCCGCGGTAGTGGGCACATCCAAAAGCCCCAGATCCCGGAAGTACCGGGCCGGAGACTTTCCGTCGTGGCGCTGCTTGCATGCCTCATGCTCGGCGCGGGTCTCAGACAGGTGCACATGCCCCCGCAGATCCTGTTCCTTTACCAGCTGGGCCACCTCCTCTACAATGCGGGGGGTGGAGGTATACTCGGCATGGACTGCCAAGTCCAACAGCAGACGGCCATCGCCCGCTCCGTGGAGCCGGGGAATGGCATCCATCCACTCACCGTAGACCGGCAGATCCCGCAGATGGCTCTCGTCAAAGCAGGTGACCGGGACACCCAGATTCATCTTGATGCCCGTCTCCAGCACTGCCTTTGCGTTGGCATCGGCCATAAAATACATATCCGTGGTGGAGACCACACCGAAACGCAGCATCTCCGCCACCGCCAGCATGGTGCCGTTGTAAATGGCCTCCTCCGTCAGCTTGGCTTCAAATGGAAAAATGCGGGTGTTGAGCCAGTCGGACAGGGAGAGGTTTTCCGCATAGCCCCGCATGAGGGTCATGGCGGAATGGCTGTGGGCATTGACAAGACCCGGCATCAGCAGCTTGCCGCTGCCGTCATAAACCTCGCCAAAATCCCCCTCCGGAGCTTCCTGCCCCACATAGGTGATGCGGCCATTCTCTACGGCCACAAAACAGTCTCTCCGGTGGCAGAACTGCTCGTCCAGAATATCGATATGGGAAAACAGCATCCTGTGCGCCTCCTTTGTTGGTAGTAATGTGTCATTATCTGCATTATACCCTGTTTTCTCCAACAGCGGTAGTGGTTTTTCCAAAAAAACAGAGAGCCGTTTCCGGCTCTCTGCTCTGTATGAAGTTACTCTCTGCTCTCCAGGTCCTTCAGCATGGAGGCATAGAACTCCTCGCTGATCTTATACTTCTTGCAGTAGATCACATAGCCCACCACAATGAAGATCAGGGGCAGCACAAACATGGCACCCTTCACAATCAGCTTGCCGGCGGCGTCGATGGCATCCACCGTACCGCCATCCACCTTGATGCCGGAGAGGATCAGGGTCACGCTCACCACACCGGTGGCCAGCGCGCCGCCGATCTTGTTGATCAGAGGCTGGATGGAGAAAGTGATGGCCTCATTCTTCTTGCCCAGCTTCCAGTAACCGTACTCCACTGTATCGGCCAGGAACATCAGCATCAGAGTCTGGATAAAGGCCTGACCCACAAAAACCAGCACCGCACCCAGAGCGATCAGCAGGATGGAGATCTCCGCAACGAAGAAGATGGCATAGCCGATAACCACCAGGGCCGTACCCAGGGTATAGAGCTGGCGGCGATTGAACTTTTTGGCCACATGGGGATAGACCGCCAGCGTACCCAGCTGGGCCACACCCACCACGGCCACCAGCACCACATACATTCCCTCGTCGCCGAACAGGTACTTCATGTAATAGATGGCGAAGTTCACCGTGGTGCAGTAGCCCACCATGAACAGGCCCATGGACAGGGTGGTCCACATCAGCTGATCGTTGCCCAGCAGGGCGCGGAACATCTGCTTTACCGTGGTGGACTCCTGCTTTTCCGGGGCCACCCGCTTTTCATGGACACCCAGCAGCGGGAACAGCAGGCCCAGCAGATACACCGCCGCGATCACCACAGCGCAGATCAGCCACACCTGAGGGGTGTTGCCCAGTGCACTGGTGACGGGCTGCCAGGCCACCATGACGATGTACATACCGACATTGGCACAGATACGGGCGAAAGCGCCGGTCTTTTCCCGCTGCTTCTGATCGGAGGACAGCACCGGCAGCAGGGTCCAGTAGCCGATATCGTTGATGCCGTAGGTGATATCCCACAGTAAATAGGCAGCACCGAAGATAATAACGAAGGTCCAGCCCTCACCGATCCCGGCAAACAGTACCACCGAGAGCACGGCGCTGAGGACACCGCCCACCAGAATGGCGGGCTTAAACTTACCCCAGGGGGAGCGGATATTGTCGATCAGCAGACCGGTGATGGGGTCGTTGAAGGCGTCAAAAATACGCAGCACCGACAGGATCATGCTGGCGGCGGCAAAGACCCACACCGGCAGACTCAGCACATCCGAAAGGAAGAACAGCAGGGTATTGGCCTCGAAGGCATAGAACATATCTCTGCCCACCGTGCCCAGACCGAAGCACAGGCGGTTGCGTTGATCAAGGTTTTTCATGGGATGTCTCCTCCTCAATGATGAATAGCTCGGAACCGAAATCGGTGAGGGTACGCTGATTCTGATCGTATCCGGTGCCCCGGAAGGGCGGCAGCATGGGAATGCCTGCCATCAGCGCCGCACCGGTGGCGGTAAGCTCCTGCGCGCCGTCCGGCAGGGTGATATGGCGGTCCGCCGTGCGCAGCACCAGTCCGTTGGGGTTCAGATCCACCGGCGCCACATGCTTCACCAACGCACCGAACTGACCGATCCGCAGTTTCTGCTGGCGGGAGGTCAGATGATACCTTTTTCCGCTCTCCAGTCCTCGCAGCTGCAGCCAGCCGTAACCGGGGGCGGCGGGCACCAGTGTACGGAATTGTCCTGCCACGGTGACGCCCTCCTTCTGTACCTGCCAGCCGTCGGGGATACGGCCAAAGCGGCCGAACTGGAAGGTCTCCCGGTACTGCTTGTAGAAGGTAATCTGCTGACGGATCTCCTGCTTTTCCAGCTCCAGCAGATGCCGCAGGTCCAGTTCATAGCCCAGACACCCGAAGAAGGACACATTGCCCCGGGTCACCAGCGGCGTATTGCGCAGGGTTTGGGCGTGGGGCGCAGCACTGACATGGGTGCCGAAGGTGGACTGGGGATACAGCTGGGAGAGATTGCCCTGAATGGTCAGCCGCTGGATGGGATCCGTGTTGTCGGAGCACCAGATCTGCGGACCGAAGCACAGCATACCCAAATCAAAGCGGTTGCCGCCGGAGGCACAGTTCTCCAGCAGGATGTGGGGACGGGGCGTGAAGATGCGCCGCTGCACATCGTACAGGCCCAGAATATAGGCGTGGGCCTTGGCGCCCAGCGCCACACTGTGGCGGTTCATATCCCATTTCACATAGGTGATGCGGGCACTGTCCAGCACGGCGGAGACCTGCTCCACGATGTAGTCCCGCACCTCCGGCCGGGTCAGATCCAGCAGCAGCTGATTGCGGCTGAGGACAGGTGCAAAGTCATCCGTCAGCACCCAGTCGGGGTGGGCACGGTAGAGATCGGAATCGGGATTGACCGACTCCGGTTCCACCCACAGGCCGAAGTCCATTCCCATATCCCCGATTTTGCGGGCAAGGCCCGTCAGGCCGCCCGGCAGCTTCTTGCGGTTGACGGTGTAATCTCCCAGAGAGGATGTGTCGTCATTGCGCTTGCCGAACCAGCCGTCATCCAGCACAAACAGTTCGCAGCCAAGGCTTTTGGCCTCCCGGGCCAGACGCAGCAGCTTGCGCTGGTCAAAATCAAACATGCAGCCCTCCCAGCTGTTGTACAGCACCGGACGGGCCTTCCCCTGCCACGGAGCGGGGACGATGTGATGGTTGACAAAGTCATGCATCTGCGCCGACTGCCCGCCAAAACCTGCGGCAGAATAACACAGCACCGCCTCCGGGGTCTCCAGCTTCTCCCCCGGCTGCAGCGGCCAGTGGAAATGGTCCGGGCTGATGCCCTGCATTACCCGGGTCAGTTCCTGATGGGACAGTTGGGCGGAGGCATAGTGGTTACCGGAATACACCAGATTGATGCCGATGACCTCACCGGCCTCCTCTGCAGCGCCGGGACGGCTCAGCAGAAAGCCCGGATTGTGGCGGTTGGAGGAAAAGCCGGTGGTACTCTCGTTGACCAGACGGGTCCGGCCCACCGGACGGGTCTCTCCGTTCATTTCGGCGATCCAACCGCCGTGGAAGGTGGTCATCTCCCAGCGGCCCGGCAGGTCCATGGAGAAGCTCATCAGTTTCCCCACAGTGACGGACTCCTCGCCGGTATTCTCCAATACCGTGCGGCGGGTCAACACACCGGGGAAAGCGGCAAAGTACAGCTTACAGCGCAGGCCCGGCTGGCTCATGGTGATCACCAGCGTCTGCTCTGCACCCAGCGCCTGAGGCAATCCCTGCTCCATGAGGGCGTCCCCCTCCAGGATCTCATGGCTCTCATAGCGCAGATCGGTGGAGCATTCCAGCTGGATGGGACTCTCCCGATAGTCGCCCCGCCCGCTGCCGCTCCAGGCCAGCGGCCATACATCCGGGCAGCTGGCGGTATCCCCCTCCTGCAGCAGCACTGCCGTGCCCCAGCCAAGACCCGGCCGGACACGGAAGGCCTCCGCATCTGCCGTGGCCACCGGCCGGCCGAAATACAGCTGCTCCAGCTGCCCGGCAGCCGTCAGCCCCAGCAGACAGGAGTAGGTCTCCCCGTGAATGGCAAATACCTGATTGACAAATTCGATCATCGTACCTCAAACTCCTCGTCTGCAACATACTGCTCATACAGTTCCCGGTCCACACCGCCGCGGCGGATGATCTCCGAGAAAAACCGGCCGGACTTCTTCACGGTGCGCACCCCCGTCTGCGGGTCCACCGACACCAGTCCGAACTTGGCGGAGTTGCCTTCCACCCACTCGAAGTTGTCGCAGAAACACCAGTGGTAATACCGGGCAAAGGGCAGCTCGGAACGGCTGAGCACCTTCAGGTGCTCATAGAGATACCGGCAGCGGAACCGATCCGTATTGTCACAGGTGCCGTTCTCTGTAACCCAGATGGGACGGGGCAGCTGACGGTACAACATCGCCGCACACTCCTCCAGACCCTGCGGATAGATCTCCCAGCCCAGATCGTTCTTGGGACAGTTCTCCCGCACGCCGTCGCCGATGGAATCCACAGTGGAGCGGCTGTAGTAGTTCAGACCGTGGAAATCGGAATACTCCCCCTTGGGGATATGGTCAAAGTTCCGCAGAGGAAAGGCAAACTCTCCCCGGATCATGGCCTTCAGCAGAATACCCTGAAAGAGAGCCTCCGAGAGTCCGGCACACAGCCGGTGCCAGGGATTCTTTCCGTTTTTGGGGGCAAAGACCCGCAGATGGTTGGCGGCGCCCACCATAGTATCTGTGTAGCCCATCTTCCGGCGCTTTTCGTGGATCAGCTGATAGGCCCGGATGTGGCAGGTGGCCATGTTCTCCATCACCTGCAGCGTCCTGCCCACATTCTTTTCGCCGGGAGGCCACATACCGAAACAGTAGGAGTTGGTGGCATAGACATTAGGTTCGTTGATGGTGATATAGTCGCTGACCAGATCGCCGAACCGGTCCACCGCCAGCTCTACCAGTGCCATGTAATCCTTCAGATTCTCCCGACGGGTCCAGCCGCCTTTCTTCTCAAACCACATGGGGTTGCTGAAATGGTGGATGGTCAGCAGCGGACGGATCCCCTTCTCCCGCAGCAGCAGAAGTTCCTGCCGGTACTGCGCCACAGCGGTCTCATCCACCTCCCCCTCCCGGGGACAGAGGCGGGCCCACTCAATGCCCAGGCGGTACACCTGCATGCCCATTTGGGCCAGCAGCTCCGTATCCTCCTGCCAGCGCAGCCAGTGGTCGTTGGCAGTGGCGGGATCGGTGCCATCGGTGATGCGGCCCTGGCGATACCAATCGTTCCAGTTGCTGTTGACTTCCCCACCCTCAATCTGGGTAGCAGCGGAGGAAACACCCATCAAAAGTGCATTCGGCAGCAGAAAATCCATGAAAACCCTCCTGTTTTCGTTCTTTTCTCTATTGTATCCGGGAAAAACCACCCTGTCAACGACATTCCGGGTGACAGGGCGCAGCCGACCTGTTATAATGGATGTATTACAATAAAGGAGTTTGCGCTATGGAACAGACCAAATGGTATAAGGACCGGGTATTCTATCAGATCTGGCCCCGCAGCTTCAAGGACGGCAACGGGGACGGTATGGGCGACCTGTGGGGCGTATGCGAGAAGCTGGAGTATATCAAGTCCCTGGGCTGCGACGGCATCTGGTTCTCCCCCATCTACCCCTCCCCCGGCGCTGACTGCGGCTATGACATTGCCGATTACATGGATATCGCCCCGGAGTTCGGCGGTATGGAGGCTTTTCAGGCCATGCTGAAGCGTGCCAAGGAGCTGGACATCAAGGTGCTGATGGACCTGGTGGTGAACCACACCAGTGACGAGCACGAGTGGTTTCAGAAGAGCCGTCAGCGCATAGAACCCTATACCGATTACTACATCTGGCGTCCCGCCCGCCCGGACGGAAAGCTGCCCAACAACTGGGACAGCAACTTCGAGGGCAAGGCATGGACCTGGGATGAGGTCCGCGGCGAGTATTATCTGCATCTGTTCGCCGTGAAGCAGCCGGACCTCAATATGGACAATCCTCTGGTCCGGGAGGAAGTGAAGAAGATCCTGAAGTTCTGGCTGGACATGGGCGTGGATGGGTTCCGGGAGGATGTGATCACCTACATCTCCAAGAAAGAGGGTCTGCCCAACGACCACCTGTTCCCCATCTACAAGGGCATGCCCAACTACAACCACGGCCCCCATGTCCACGAGTACCTGATGGAGTTTAAGCAGGATGTCCTGCAGCACTATGACTGCATGACGCTGGCCGAGGCACCACTGGTCTCCCCCAAAAAGGCGCTGACCTATATCGCCGAGGACGAGACCGGCCAGATGGACATGATGATCCAGTTCCAGTGCCAGTGTGCCGACTGCCTCTTCACCGACTATCTGCCCACTAAATTCTCCCTGCGGAAGATGAAGCGGGCTTTCTCCTCCTGGCAGCACAAGCTGCGGGGCAAGGCCTGGAACATGCTGTATCTGGAAAATCACGACCACCCCCGCATCCTGCCCCGGTACGGCAGTCTGGACTACTGGAAGCAGAGCGGCAAAACACTGGCCGCCAGCTATCTGTTCCTGCAGGGCACCCCCTTCCTGTATCAGGGACAGGAGATCGGTATGGTCAACTGGGAGCCCTCCGATCCGGAGATGTATGAGGATGTGCAGACCCGCTACAATTACGCCCACTCCAACCTCAACAAGCCTCTGGATGTACGGCTGAAGAAGATGTGGCGCTCCTCCCGCGACTCCGCCCGCACTCCCGTCCAGTGGGATAACACCGCCAACGCCGGCTTCACCACCGGAACACCCTGGTTTTATGTCAACGAAAACTATCCCTCCATCAATGTAGCGCAGCAGGAGCAGGATCCTGATTCCATCCTCCACTTCTACCGCAAAGCCATCGCCCTGCGCAAGCGCCTGCCGGTGGTGAAGGAGGGCGAATACCGGGAACACTTCCCCCTCAGCTCCACCCAGTATGTCTACAGCCGGCAGATGCCGGGGGAGAAGCTGCTGGTGGTCTGCTCCTTCACCGGAAAGGTTACCCCCCTGCGCATCCCCAAAGGCTTCGACCTCAGCCACGCAGAGGTGGTCCTGCAGAACTATCCCGATGCCTCTGCTGCCACCCTGCAGCCCTATGAGTGCCGGGTATACCTGTGGTAGGATTGATCAAAAAAGAAACGCACATCGGCTCTGCCGATGTGCGTTTTTCTGTTTCTTATGCCAGTATGGAAAACAGCTCCCGCAGAATGCTGATCACCTCTGCCGAGTGACGCTTTGCCTCCATGTGGGCGCTGGCCTCCCCGTAGATCTCAAAGCAGCAATCCACCGCGTCATCGAAGGAGATGTTGCCGGAATGGGCTGCCTGTCTTCTGTACTCCCCGTTGATCCTGACACACCGGGCCACCATACTGTTGGGATCGTTGGGCTTGGCGAAGGCCGCGATGGGAACCATTCCCTTCCTCCTATTTTTCTTTAAAAGAAACTTTTTCTCCTCATTTTGGATGGAAAGTTGCATTTTAGGGCAAAAATAATGAAAAAATAGATTGATTGCTGCGGCAAGAAATGGTATAATCCCCCATGTTGCGCCCTTATCCTTTCCCTGGCGCAGCACTGTCAAACACAAAGAAAAGGAGTATTTCCATGTCCAACACCCCCGAGAAAAAGACTACCTGGCTGTCCCGCTGCCTCAACAGTATTGAGCGCATCGGCAATGCCCTGCCCCATCCTGTTACCCTGTTCGCCCTTTTTGCCCTGGCCATTGTGCTGATCTCTGCCGTCTGCGCAGCGCTGGGCGTTTCCGCTACCGGCAATCTGGTCAGCAACGGCGAGCTGAAGGAGACCACGGTCACCGTTGTCAGCCTGCTGACCAAGGACGGTCTGAAGTACATGTTCACCAGTGCCGTCAACAACTTCACCACCTATGCTCCTCTGGGCATGGTGCTGGTGGCCATGCTGGGTGTCGGTGTGGCGGAGAAATCCGGCATGATCGACACGCTGCTCAAGAGTGCCGTCCGCATCACCCCCGCCAGGCTGCTGACCCCCATGATCGTCTTCCTCGGCGTCATGTCCAACATCGCCTCCGATGCCGGCTATGTCATCCTGATCCCTCTGGGTGCTATGATGTTCCACGCCTGCGGCCGTCATCCCATTGCCGGTCTGGCCGCTGCCTTTGCCGGTGTGTCCGGCGGTTTCTCTGCCAACCTGCTGGTAGGTACGCTGGATCCCATGCTGGGCGGCATCACTCAGGCCGCCGTGGAGATTCTGGATTCTGTCTATCGGGTACAGATCATGGGCAACTATTTCTTCCTGTTTGCCTCCACCTTCCTGATCACCATTCTGGGTACTGTCATCACCGAGAAGGTGGTGGAGCCCCGTCTGGGTAAGTTCACCGGCACGGTGGAGGGGGAGGACCTTTCCATTGCAGAAGTCACCCCTCAGCAGAAGAAAGGTCTGCGCAATGCCGGCATCGCTGCGCTGATCTTCGTGGCAGTGATCGTGGCCTGCTGCATCCCCGCCGACTCCTTCTTCCGCAACGAGGCCGGCGAGCTGCTGGGCGCTACCCCGCTGGTCAACAGCCTGATCGTGCTGATCGCTCTGCTGTTCTTCCTGCCCGGTGTGGTCTACGGTCTGACCACCGGCAAGTTCAAGAACGACAAGGATGTGGCCGGTGCCCTGTCCGCCTCCATGGCTGATATGGGTTCCTTCCTGGCCCTGGCTTTCGTTTCCTCCCAGTTTATCAATTATTTCTCCTACACCAATCTGGGCACCATCATCGCCCTGAACGGTGCATCCTTCTTCAAGTCCATTGACATCGGTCTGATCCCGCTGATCATCATCTTTGTTCTGTTCACCGCTTTCATGAATCTGTTCATGGGCTCCGCCTCCGCCAAGTGGAACATTCTGGCCCCTGTGTTTGTGCCCATGTTCATGCTGCTGGGCTACAGCCCCGAGCTGTGCCAGCTGGCTTACCGCGTGGGCGACAGCTGCACCAACATCATCACCCCCCTGATGACCTACTATGCGGTGATCATCATCTTCGCCCAGAAGTATGATAAGAAAGCCGGTATCGGCACGGTTACCGCCACCATGCTGCCCTACTCTGTCGCATTCCTGGTCTGCTGGATCGTCATGCTGGTGGTCTGGCTGCTGGTGGGTCTGCCCATCGGCCCCAACACCCCCCTGTTCTACCCCGCATAAATCACAAACGCCCGAAGGAAGTCCCTTCGGGCGTTGTTTTTCGTCGCCGGGCTGACACCGCACCAATCCGCCGCATTAAGAAAAAGGCCTATGGCACAGATTGTGTCATAGGCCTTTTGTATACTTAGTCGATAGGCTTCATGGTTGGGATTTTAGACTCAGTTTTTTGCATTTCTTATCCTATGCAGAAAAACTATCCTTTTCCCGCAGATTCCAGTGACCTTTTTCTTGTTATGGTCGCATACCTTTACCATCATCCCCAAACCCATTTTGTGGTTTGGAGAAGATTTTGGAGAATTGGAGAATTTTCCAAAACACCGCGGCAGGGTGTATTTTGTAAAGGAAGGTTTTTCCCCTTCACAAAATACACATGACTGCGGCTCATTTGTGGCAAAGTGAAAAGCGGTTATGGGAAAGGAGTATCATTCCGTAAGTAACCGCAACTGAAGCTACGAAAGGAGCCAATATGAAATCTTCATACGAAGAATTGGGCGGTACATATCGGCAAACCAAAAGATGCAAAACCTCTTTTTCGTTATACAATCGCGTTCAGTTCGTATTATCTTGCATGTCTTCTCTTGGCATCCAGCAGAAGAACTGCAATACCGAAGATGCTCAAGGTCATACAAGCAATCCTGAATGCAGGCTGGAAGCTGTCACCGGTTGCCGGAGTCTCAGCGGGAGGTGTGTTCACCACATCTGTGTAAACCAATGCGTAGGTGGAGAACCGGTCTGTCTGGAAGGACAATGTCTTGGCATTCGCATCAAACACCGGGGTAA